>NZ_JBMOGQ010000001.1:0-136665 GCF_049318325.1 Flavobacterium sp.
CCAACATTTGTTCAATTTATTTTACTACAAATAATTTCACCCAACGGGTTAATATAAAATTAATGTTCTTTTTTTACTAACATATAAAAATCGTTATCCAAATAACGATACCCTTGGTCATACACAAAATAATAAGTGTTGCCTGTTCCAGTATTTAGTATGTTAGTAAAAAAATCAAAATCAAAACCCTTGCTTAACAATTTAGTTTTGGTAGTTTTTGATTTTCCTTCCGCATTGAGGTCTGACAAAATTCGGTAATTTTTGCGTAACTTGTTGTTGATGTTCCGCATATAATTTGTACTGTCTTTGTTTATTTTATTGTTATAGGCATTACGACAGCCATCGCTACAAAACTTTTTATCTTCGCGACCAACAATTTTTTCACCACATTCTAAACAGACTTTATTCATAGTCAATTCCTTAAATTTCAACCAAATATATAAAAAATATTTCCGGTTACAAACAATTACAAACAATTACAACCGAAAGTAAATGGTTAGTTACCGAATAATTTTTGAAAGGGGCCACAACTTTGCCTCGTCGGAAATAAGAAACAAAAAACTCTCTACCGACAACGGTAAACAAAAAATAACAATAACATTTAAATTTTAAAAGCCATGAATGCAATGAGAAACAAAGTACAGTTAATCGGGAACGTAGGACAAGATCCAGAAATCAAAACGTTTGACGGAGGGAAAAAAGTAGCCAACATTACTATCGCTACTAATGAGTATTACACCAATGACAAGGGTGAAAAAGTAGAAGATACGCAATGGCACCGAGTAAGCGCTTGGGGGAAAGTAGCCGATATCATCGAAAAGTATGTTACCAAAGGCAAAGAAATTGCCATAGAAGGAAAACTTACACATAGAAGTTACGACGACAAGGAAGGCAATAAACGCTTTATCACAGAAGTGGTTGCCAATGACATTCTATTGTTAGGTAAATAGTAATTTCAGATTTGAGATTAAAAGCGGTAAAGTGGAAATTTTACCGCTTTTTTTATAACAAAATTTCTAAAACATCAGATATTTTATCGACTGTTCTAAAATTAGGATGATCTACTTTATGATGAATTTTTTCATGTTCCCAAGTGGTATGAAATGGGATATGAACAGCATAACCTCCAATACCCAATACTGGCAAAACATCCGATTTCAAGGAATTCCCAATCATAAAAAACTCTTTTGACTCAATCTCCAATCGCTTTAAAAGTTTTTCATAATTCACTTCTTGTTTATCCGCCATCACTTCGATATGATGAAAATAAATGCCTAAACCCGAGTCATGAAGTTTTCTTTGCTGGTCTTTTAAATCGCCTTTGGTTGCAACAATTAATTTGTATTTTCCCTTAAGTGCTTTTAATGTTTCTTCTACTCCATCTAGAAGTTCTATAGGTTTTTGCAGTAACTCTTTTCCTAAATCAATAATTTTCGCAATCACTTCAACGGATAATGTATTATTAGAAATTTTCATAGCCGCTTCAATCATAGAAAGTGTATAGCCTTTAATGCCATATCCATATAGATGCAGATTATCTACTTCTATTTTAAAAAGTTCTTGCGATAAGCCTTGCTTTGATAAATAATCACTCATCATAACGCAAAATTTTTGCTCTGTTTCTTGAAAATAAGGTTCATTAACAAACAAGGTGTCATCAGCGTCGAAAGCGATTACTTTTATATTCATAAATTTATTTTATATTAAAAAAGACTAATGCTACAAAAGCACAAAGGATGTGAACAAGGGAGATGCAAATAATGCTAAGTTGTGTTTTATCAAATTTTGAAGTTGCATTTTGAAATAGTTTACTTTGAAATCGAAATGAATAGTTTCTTAGCCATACATTGAGTTCAATTAAGCCCTCTAAATAACCAAAAATAAAGGTAGTAGTTAGAACAAATGCTTTTTGGTTAAAGGAATTTTGCATAGAGAATGCAATAAAAATAATGAGCCAAACTTTAAATATTATTTTGAACGTAATTTTAATTATATCTAAAGTTGTTTCTTTTACAATAAGGTTAAGCATAGTATAAAATACTAATACACTACTAAAAATAGTATGTATTTCCCAAAGAATTTCGGATACTACTTTATGTGAATAAAAAAGTAATTGCCATACAGCAAGACTAATTAACCATGCAAAAATCGTTATTACTGAAAGTTTTTTAGCCATTTTTTTAACTAATAAACGCTCCATTTTTCACGCCATCATCATCTGGATTTACAAAAACTAATTTGCCATCTGCGTTATTAGTCATTAAAATCATACCTTCACTTTCGATACCTCTTAAGGCTCTTGGCGCTAAGTTAATTAAAACAGTAACGCGTTTTCCAATTACTTCTTCGGGCGAAAAATGCTCTGCAATTCCTGAAACAATAGTTCGAACATCCAAACCTGTATCTACTTTCAATACTAAAAGTTTATTGGCCTTTGGCATTTTTTCAGCTTCCAAAATAGTTCCAACACGTAAATCTAATTTAGAGAAATCTTCAAAGGTTGCAATGGGTTTTTGAGGTTCGGTTACTTTATTTTCCATAGCGTTTGATGTTTTTGTAGCTTCTAGCTTGTCTATTTGTTTTTGAATTTCGGCATCTTCAATTTGGGCAAAAAGTATTTCAGCTTGTCCGATTTGGTGACCTGGTTTTAATAATTCGGATGTTTCAGAAACGGAAGTCCAATCTACATGAGATTGGTCATTCGTTGAAATGACAAGAAGACGTGATAATTTACTCGATGTAAAAGGTAAAAAAGGCTCACACAAAATTTGCAAAGCTGCAGCAATCTGAAGAGCCACATACATTTGTGTCTGCACTCTTTCGGGATTGGTCTTAACCATTTTCCATGGTTCTTCGTCGGCTAAATATTTGTTTCCTAAACGAGCTACGTTCATTAATTCGCCTTGCGCTTCACGAAATCTGTATCGTTCAATCGAACTCGAAATCACAGCCGGATAAGCTTTTAATTCAGCTAAAACTTGCGTGTCAACCTCATTAAATTCATTTGGCACTGGAATTATTCCGTTGTAATATTTATTAGTTAAAACCACAACGCGATTGATGAAATTTCCAAAAACGGCAGCCAATTCATTGTTATTTCTCGCCTGAAAATCTTTCCAAGTAAAATCGTTGTCTTTAGTTTCCGGCGCATTTGCGGTTAAAGCATAACGTAAAACATCTTGTTTGTCCGGAAAATCCTGTAAATATTCGTGTAACCAAACTGCCCAGTTTTTAGAAGTAGAAAGTTTATTGCCTTCTAAATTCAAGAATTCATTGGCAGGAACATTATCTGGCAAGATGAAACTACCTTCTGCTTTTAACATTGCTGGAAAAATGATGCAGTGAAAAACAATATTATCTTTCCCTATAAAATGAACCAGTTTCGTATCGTCTTTTTTCCAATAGTCTTCCCAATTTTTTCCTTCTCTTGCTGCCCATTCCTTGGTAGCTGAAATATAGCCTATAGGTGCATCAAACCAAACATATAATTTTTTGCCTTCGGCACCTTCAACCGGAACGTCTATTCCCCAATCTAAGTCACGCGTCACAGCGCGAGGTTTTAGTCCGTCGTCCAACCAAGATTTCACTTGCCCCAAAACATTTACTTTCCAGTCTTTGGCATGGTCAACTAATATCCATTGGGTTAAAAAATCCTGATATCTGTCTAATGGTAAAAACCAGTGTTTTGTTGATTTTAAAATTGGCGTATCTCCTGTGATTGTTGATTTTGGATTAATCAAATCAGTAGCATTCAAAGTGGAACCGCAACGTTCACATTGGTCACCATACGCTTCCGGATTGTCGCATTTTGGACACGTTCCGGTAACGAATCTATCGGCCAAAAACTGATCGGCTTTAGCATCATAGAGTTGCTCAGTAACCTCTTCAATAAAGTCACCGTTGTCATATAATTTTCTGAAAAATTCCCGAGCTGTATCGTGATGAATTTTAGAGGAAGTTCTCGAATAATTATCAAATGAAATTCCAAAATCAATAAACGACTGGCGAATAATTCCGTCGTATTTATCAATAACCTGTTGTGGAGTAATGCCTTCCTTTTTAGCTTTCATCGAAATTGCAACACCATGCTCATCGCTTCCGCAAATGAAGGCAACATCTTTCCCTTGTAATCTTAAGTAACGTGCATAAATATCGGAAGGCACATAAACACCTGCCAAATGACCAATATGAATTGGACCATTGGTGTAAGGTAACGCAGCTGTGATTGTATATCGTTTAGGTTGGCTCAATTCGGCTTTGCCTCGGGTTGGATTTTCTAACATGATAAATTTAGTATGTAATTTGCAAAAATAAGCAATAGCTTTTTTATTTGGAGCTATTTCATGCTATCCGTTTCAATCTTTTTGTTATTTCGCTGCATTACTTTGATTTCTCTGCGCTGCGCTTCAGGTAATCCAAAAAGGATTTCAATTGCAAACGTAGTTCACTGAACACAAAAAAAATAAACAAATTGTGAAGTAATTAGGCTATGGCATTGGTTTTCTTAAACTATAAATTTGATTATATTTGCTCATAATCATTTTCAAAAGTGAACAAAAAACCTATATTCTATATTCTATTATCATTATTCTTTTTAAATCTTCATTCTCAAAAAAAGATGATTACACCAACTTATCTGCAAAAAGGTGACACTGTTGCCATCGTTTCTACCGCAAGAAAAAACATTGACGACAACTTAAAACCAACTATTGATCTTCTCGAGAGTTGGGGATTATCAGTCAAACTTGGTAAAACCATAGGTTTAGATTATTACCAATTGGCAGGAACCGACGATCAACGCGCAGCAGATTTTCAAGAACAAATGGACAATCCAAACATCAAAGCGATTTGGTGTGTTCGTGGCGGATATGGTACGGTAAAAATTATCGATAAATTGGATTTCACCAAATTTAAACAAAACCCCAAATGGATTATTGGCTTTAGTGATGTAACCGTTTTGCATGGCCATTTGAATCGAATGGGAATTGAATCATTGCATGCTACCATGCCGGTTGCCATTCCGAGAGCGACTGAAGAAGCCAAGAATTCGTTGTGTGTAGCTTTGTTTGGCGAGAAATTACAATACACTTTAGAATGTGACGCCTTGAATCATAAAGGAAAAGCAAAAGGTGAATTGGTTGGTGGAAATCTTTCTATTTTATATAGTTTGCTGGGTTCTGAATCGGCGATTGATTGCGCGGATAAGATTCTTTTTATTGAAGATTTGGATGAATATTTATATCATGTAGACCGAATGATGATGAACTTGAAACGCAATGGCTGTTTGCAAAGTTTGAAAGGTATTATTGTAGGCGCCATGACAGAAATGAAAGATAACGAAATTCCATGGGGAAGAAATGCGCTTGAAATCATTGAAGACAACGTCAAAGGATTAAACATTCCTATAATTTATAATTTTCCGGCGGGACATATCAGGGATAATCGGGCATTGATTTTTGGAAGACAGATTTCGATGGAAGTTAATGATAAAGAAAGCAAAGTAATTTTTGAATGATTTTAAACATTAAGAAATTTAGCAAAATAAGGGTTTCATTCAGCATTACAACTGAATACTGTGACTAAATATTGAAAACTATTTACATGGCAGAACACAATGAACTTGGAAAATTTGGTGAAGAATTGGCTGTAGAATTTTTGCAACAAAACGGCTATGATATTCTAGAAACCAACTGGATATTTCAAAAAGCTGAGATTGATATCATCGCTCAAAAAGATAGCACATTAGCAGTTATTGAGGTCAAAACTCGTTCGAGCATTGCCTTTGGCTTGCCTCAAGATTTTGTGAAACCAAAGAAAATCCAATTGTTAGTCAAAGCCGTAAATGAATACATAGTTTCGAATGATTTAGATGTTGACGTTCGCTTTGATATAATTGCAATATATAAAGAAGACAGTACTTATAAAATAGAACATTTTGAAGATGCTTTTTATCATTTTTAATTAAACAAATATTAAAAAAATCATACAAAATTTGTCTTACACTGAATTTCAATAACTTTACAGAAAATCCCTTTTTATACTATGAAAAAATACCTTCTAGTAACCTCTTTGTTTTGTTTGGCAAATTTGTTTGCACAAAATAAAGTGGCTGAAAAAGTCTCAGAATTGCAAGGCTTAAAAGCCAGCTTTAGACCGATTTCTGTTTTAACTGTAACTCAAAACGCTATCGATAGCGATGTAAACAAAGTTGTTGATGGAGCAACTTTAGCCACAATAAAGTCCGAAAAAATCAATGAAATTTTTGCGAATCAATTTGAAACTATAGAATTGCAAATTCCGTATCAAGATCACTTTATTTCGTTGCTATTGTATAAGGTAAATCCATTTGCTGAAGGATTTCATGTCGATACTAATAAAAGGAAAGATATCGCTTACCAAAAAGGAGTTTATTACCGTGGAATTATAAAAGGTGAAACTCATTCTGTTTCTGCTTTTAACTTTTTTAATGGAGAATTTAACGGAATCATTTCCAGTTCAGAATTAGGAAATATTGTTGTTGGTAAATTAAATAAAATTAATAACCAAACAGATTACATTGTTTACTCTGATGCTAAAATGAAAGTTTTAAATGATTTTGATTGTCATGTTCAGGACGATAATATTCCAGTTAGAAAGAATAGTAATACTAATAGCGTTTCTAGTTTGCGATGCGTTTCATTCTATTTTGAAGTCGACAATGATTTGTTCGTTCAAAACGGAAGTGACACCACAACTACTACTAATTGGATGACTTCGCTATTTAATAATGTACAAACACTTTTCAATAATGATGGTATAAGTGTTGGTTTAAAATCTATATATATTTGGACAGACCCAGATCCTTACGAAGGAATTGGGACAAGTTCAGGAGCGTATTTGAATGCTTTTAACCAAAATACTCCCGTTTTTGATGGAGATTTAGGTCAATTAGTAGGAATTGATCCTGGCGGCCTTGGAGGAGTTGCAGTTACGATTGACGGGTTATGCAGTGAATCAAATTATAGTTATTCTGATGTTAATTTTAATTACAGTAATGTACCAACCTATTCTTGGACAGTTCTAGTAATCACACATGAGTTTGGACACTTACTAGGCTCTAGACATACACACTCCTGTGTATGGAATGGAAATAATACTTCGATTGATGGTTGCGGAACACAAGCAGGATTTGCAGAAGGAAGTTGTTCAATAGGGCCAATTCCTTTGCCAGCTGATAAAGGAACTATAATGAGTTATTGCCACTTGATTTCCGGAGTTGGGATTAGTCTCAGCAACGGATTTGGACCACAACCAACACAAGCAATTTTAAATGATGTCAATTCGGGAACTTGTTTGAGTTTTGATTGTTTGAGTAGCTGCCCAAATACAGTAACTGATATAGTAGCTTCAAGTGTGACTTCAAATTCCGTTGCGGTCACATGGAATGATTTAGGTTCAGCTACTTCCTGGCAGGTGGCAGTTACACCATTTTCTTCAACATCAATTGTTTGGAATACAGTTAATACAAATTCATATTCTGCTAGTGGTTTAAGTCCAAATACCTATTATAAAATAAGGGTCAGACCATTTTGCTCAAGTATTGAACCTGCTAGCAGAGAAAAAATAGTTGCTACTTCAGCTACCAATTTCTGTGCAAACGTTTCTTTTACGGATACAGGAGGAACTTCTAGCGACTATACAAATATGGAATCATGGGTAAGAACTATGATTCCAAATAATCCTGGTTTAAAATTAAGAGCTACATTCACAAGTTTTAATCTTGAATTAGATTATGATTATTTATACATCTATAATGGACCAGATGAATTTTCAGCACCATTAACACCTAACGGATTAACAGGAACTGCAAGTCCAGGCGTTTTTAACTCCACTTCGTTTGATGGTTCTTTAACATTTAAATTTTTATCTGATCAATTAGAAGTTGCTCCGGGATGGAATGCTACAATATCATGCACCGGAACATTAGGTATTGAAGACGCTGATTTCTTGGATTATAGTTATTATCCAAATCCAACAACCGGAAATGTAGCTATCACTTCAAAAGATGCCATTACCGAAGTTTTCGTGTATAACGTTCAAGGCCAATTGTTATATAAACAAAAAATGAATGAGTTAAGTACTAATATTGATATCTCGCAATTTGCTTCGGGAACGTATTTCTTCAAATTAAAAATTAATGATAAAGAAGCTAATTTCAAGATATTGAAAATGTAGTTATAGGCATAACCATATAAGTCATTTAAATTTCATTTAAGTAAAAGGCGTTTCAATTTTAGTAAACGCCTTTTTTGTAGACTCCTATTTTCTTTTATGGCTTATAAAATTCATAACTTATTATTGTTTCATCATCTCCATAAACTCCAATGCTTTTTTTATAGATTTTACATTCTCAAAAGTGATTAGTAATCGCAGCCCGTTTTTGGTATCTTTCTCTTTCATTTTACAAAGGTTCCCATGCTGTTGAACAAATTGTAACATATGTCTAAATTGCTTCGAATTGTAATAATCCGATTGCTGATCTCCGACAAAATAACCAATCAGTTTGCCCTGCTTCATAATGATTTTTTCAATTCCCATGTGAGTAGCAATCCATTTGATGCGGATACTGTTTAGTAGGGCGCTAGCTTCTTTTGGCAACGGACCAAAACGGTCAATTAGTTTGTTTTCGTAGGCCAATAAACCTGATTCATCTTTAATGCTCCCTAATTCATTATACAAATTCAATCGTTCCGAAATGTTATTGATATATTCGTCTGGGAATAGTAATTCGAAGTCGGTGTCAATCTGTAATTCTTTTACATATTCCTTATTTTCATCTGGATTCCCGTCATCGTACAAGTCTTTGAATTCGTTTTCTTTTAACTCTTCGATAGCTTCATTCATAATTTTCTGATATGTTTCAAAACCAATTTCATTGATAAAACCACTTTGTTCTCCACCTAGTAAATCTCCGGCGCCACGAATTTCCAAATCCTTCATGGCAATATTAAATCCGCTTCCCAGTTCACTGAATTGTTCTAATGCCTGAATACGTTTCCGTGCATCATCAGTCATGGCAGAATAAGGCGGACAGATAAAATAACAGAATGCTTTTTTATTACTTCGTCCAACTCGACCACGCATTTGATGCAAATCGGACAAACCAAAATTATTAGCATTATTGATGAAAATTGTATTTGCATTGGGTACATCCAAACCACTTTCAATAATAGTAGTCGCCACCAAAACATCGAATTCACCATTCATAAAACCAAGCATCAACTCTTCTAATTTGTTGCCTTCCATTTGGCCATGACCGATACCAACGCGAGCATCAGGAACCAATCGCTGAATCATTCCTGCAATTTCCTTGATATTTTCGATTCTATTATTGATAAAGAAAACCTGCCCGTTTCTTTGAATTTCATACGAAATAGCATCACGAATTAATTCTTCATTAAAACCAACAACCTGTGATTCGATAGGATAACGGTTTGGTGGAGCCGTTGTGATAACCGATAAATCACGTGCGGCCATCAAGGAAAACTGTAAAGTTCTCGGAATTGGAGTTGCTGTTAATGTCAACGTATCTACATTTGCCGCAATGGTTTTCAATTTGTCTTTTACATTTACGCCAAACTTCTGTTCTTCGTCAACAATCAGTAAACCTAAATCTTTAAACACTACATTTTTATTTACCAATTGATGTGTTCCAATAAGGATATCTAATTTCCCGGAAGCTAAATCTTCTATTGTTTTTGCTTTTTGTTTAGCAGTTCTGAAACGATTTAAATAGCCAATATTGACCGGCATGTCTTTTAACCTTTCGGTAAATGTTCGGTAATGCTGATAGGCCAAAATTGTTGTAGGAACCAAAATTGCGACTTGTTTGCTGTTATCTACTGCTTTGAAAGCAGCACGGATAGCGACTTCCGTTTTTCCGAAACCAACATCACCACAAACCAATCGATCCATTGGACGATCTTTTTCCATATCGGCTTTGACGTCTTGAGTCGCTGTAATTTGATCTGGAGTATCTTCATATATAAAGGAACTTTCCAATTCTTTCTGCAGATAACTGTCAGGTGCGCAGGCAAAGCCTTTTTCCAAACGTCGCTTTGCATAAAGCTGTATCAAATTAAAAGCAATGTGTTTGACACGTGCTTTAGTTTTTTGTTTTAAGGTTTTCCAGGCATTTGAACCGAGTTTGTATATCTTTGGGGGTGTCCCGTCTTTTCCGGTGTATTTTGAAATTTTGTGTAATGAATGAATGCTTACATAAACAATATCATTATCAGCGTATGCGAGTTTTATCGCTTCTTGTGTTTTGCCTTCAACTTGTATTTTCTGCAATCCGCCAAACTTCCCAATTCCGTGGTCGATGTGCGTAACATAATCGCCAACAGATAAGGAATTCAATTCTTTTAGTGTAAGCGTCTGCTTTTTGGAATAGCCGTTTTTGATGTTGAATTTATGATATCGTTCAAAAATCTGATGGTCAGTGTAACAGGCAATTTGATTTTCTTCGTCGATGAAACCTTGGTATAAAGAGGAAACCATCGTATGATATTGCTTGCGTACATTCTCATGATTGGTTTCGTCTAAGCTTTCAAAAATATCATGAAAACGATTGGCCTGTGCTACATTGGAACAGAACAAATAATTGGTATACCCGTTAAAATGATTGTCGCTCAAATTGTTCAATAGCAAATCAAATTGCTTGTTGAAGGAAGGCTGAGGTTGTATGTGAAATTCAAATGTTTTTGTCGTTTTGAAAAAAGGTTTATTCGACAATTCGATGATAGAAAAATCCAAAGCCTTTCGTAAAAATGTTTCCTGATTAAGGAACAATTGTTCTGGCGAAGCATGCTTTACCTCTTTAGAAAGTTTGTCAAAAGTTTCTAGCGCTTTGCTAAAAAGTTTGTCTAATTGCGAAGTCAGAAACTCGGTGTTTTCAATACACAAAACGGTTTTATCACTGATATATTCTAAAAAACTGTCACGTGTCATTACGACATTTGAGGAATCGTTGAATTTATTTTCCAGATTGGGAATAATGGTAATCTTTGTTTGCTTTTCAAGCGAAAGTTGGGTTTCAACATCAAAGGTTCGGATGCTATCTACTTCATTACCAAAAAACTCGATACGGTACGGATTGTCATTCGAAAAAGAAAACACATCTAAAATTCCGCCACGAACAGAAAATTCGCCGGGTTCTGTAATGAAATCAACGCGTTTGAATTCGTATTCAAACAACACTTCGTTGATAAAATCGATGGTAACGGTTTCGCCAACCGCAATTTTCAAGGTGTTTTTTTCGAGTTCTTTTCGGGTAACCACTTTTTCAAAAAGCGCTTCGGGATACGTAACAATTACAGCTGGTTTTTTGCGCGAATTGATTCGGTTCAACACTTCAGAACGCAATAGAATATTAGCGTTATCGGTTTCTTCAATTTGGTAAGGACGTCGATACGAACTTGGATAAAACAACACGTCATTTGCGCCAATCATCTGCTCCAAATCATTTAAATAATAGGCAGCTTCTTCTTTTTCGTTAAAGATTAAAAGAAAAGGTTTATCGCTTTGCTTGAAAATGGCCTGAAATACAAATGAAAACGAGGAACCCAAAAGTCCTTTTAACTGTATTTTGGTTAAAGGATTTTGATCCTGAAGTTCGGTATCGCTCGTGCCAAGTGTATCTGCTATTTGTTTGACTTTCGTCGAATGGAGATAACCGTTGTATATTGAAGTTAAACTCAAACTTATTTTATAATTTTTGGTTTTGGATTGTTCGGAATAGCTCTAGTGGTATCTAACATTCGTATCATATCGCTTTCGCCTTCTTCCATTTTGATTTCACTTTTACGTTTGATTTCGTCTAATTGCCATTGCATTGAGGCTACTTCGATATGAATTTCTTGCACTAATTGTACAATCTTTTTATCGGGAATTTGATTTAAATGAATATATAAATTTATAGCATTGATTTTGGTGGTTATTACAGCAATTCTGCTTTTTATTTCAAGCAAATTATACTTAATAGGAATGTTGTTGTTTAATTCGGCGGCTCGTTTACAAAGTGTTTTGGCTTTTTGCTGAAAGGCGCCAATGCTGCTTTTGGGTTTTTGTCCTAATTCGTTAAGAAACAAACGCCATTCAGTCCAATTAGTTCTTAATTCTCTTGAAGTTTCGTTTATGGGTTGTGCATTGAAATTCCAACCTTTATTGATATTGGTAAATATGACTTCTCTTTTCTGCGTTTCTTTTTTTTGTTCCAAGGCACGGACTTTCGGA
This sequence comes from Flavobacterium sp., assembly GCF_049318325.1. Classification (GTDB taxonomy): domain Bacteria; phylum Bacteroidota; class Bacteroidia; order Flavobacteriales; family Flavobacteriaceae; genus Flavobacterium. The sequence continues at coordinate 12,274 of NZ_JBMOGQ010000001.1, forward strand.
TCTTCCTGGCAAGAAGAAAGAAATACCAATAGCAGTAGTAATGTCGAAAAAGATAATTTCATAGAAAGGCATTAAAGACACAAAGGTACAAAGGTAAAAGGAAACTTTAGTAAGATGTAGTTAAAGGGATTTAATTTTATTGAAAAGAAAACTGACTTATTGCAGAAGTTACTTTTCTTAAAAACGATATCTTTGTTGGACAGACGAACTATACTACATGAGTACAAAAATCCTAATCATCGGCGCTTGCGGTCAAATTGGAACTGAACTGACACAAAAGCTAAGAAGCATTTATGGCAATGATAATGTTATTGCTTCCGATATCAGAAAACTGAATAACGACATTGTAAATAATGGTATTTTTGAAGTGGTAAATGCTTTAGATTATAATCAGATTGAGCATTTAATTGAGCAATATCAAATTACGGATGTTTATTTGATGGCAGCTTTGCTATCGGCAACGGCAGAAAAAAATCCGGCATTTGCCTGGGATTTGAATATGAATTCGTTGTTTCACGTTTTGAATCTGGCGAAAGCTAAAAAGATAAAAAAGATATTCTGGCCATCGAGCATCGCTGTTTTTGGACCAACAACACCAAGAATTAACACACCACAATATACCATCATGGAACCAACAACCGTTTACGGAATTAGTAAACAAACGGGCGAAAGATGGTGTGAATATTACCATCATGTTTACGGTGTGGATGTGAGAAGTATTCGTTACCCGGGTTTGATTAGCTGGTCGACTGATCCTGGCGGAGGGACTACAGATTATGCCGTTGATATTTATCATAAAGCTTTGAAAGACGGGAAGTACGAATGCTTCCTTTCTTCAGCAACGGCTTTACCAATGATGTATATGGATGATGCTATTAGAGCTACGATAGAAATCATGCAGGCATCGAGTGAACAAATTAAGATTCGTTCTTCCTATAATTTGTCTGGGATAAGTTTTACACCAGCTGAAATTGCTGCGGAGATTAAGAAGCATATTCCTGATTTTTCAATTTCCTATAAACCGGATTTTCGTCAGAAGATTGCCGATAGTTGGCCTGCTTCTATTGATGATAGTTATTCCAAGGGAGATTGGCATTGGAAGCATAAATTTGATTTAGCTTCGATGACTAAAGAAATGTTAGAGCATTTGAAATAATTATTTTCTTCCTTTCAAATCAATAATTAAAGCATCTTCTATAGGTGCTTTAATTTTTATGACTTCATCGGTGTTGTCATTCGGAAATGTCATAGATAAAACATAGTGCTTTATTTTCCATTGGTTGTTTACAAAAACAAGTACTCCTGAACCTCGGCAGATTTTCATTTGGGTGTCAAGTAATTCATCAAACCAAGCTGTTTTTTTATCTTCACTAAAGTAGATATGTCTTTCTAATGCTTTAAAACTCCATGCTTTTCCTTTATCAAAATAAGGTTTGGCATAAGCCTGAAAAGCAGTTTTGGTCCAGTTTTCGGTAGCATCAGTTCCTATAAATATGGCATCATCAGCCATGGCATCAAAGTAGTTTTTGAAGTTTGCTTCAGCAGCGGCTTTATGCCAAGCGTCAAGTGTGTTGTTGATTTCTGCTTTGAGATTATCTTGTGCTATAATAATATTGGCAACCAAAAAAAAGAATACTATAAAAAAAAGATTTTTTTTCATAAGAACTGTTTTGTTTATCATTATAATTTAAAACTATGAAGTAAATATAGTGTTTACGATTGTTATACTATGCAATAAGTTTTTGTATTTTTATAAATTAATTAAACAAAAGTTGAATGAACAACACTAGATTATACGGGCTCTTTCTAATGCTTTTTGTGCTGAGTGTTTCTTTGACTGGTTGGTATTGTGTCAAAAAAGAAAATAAAGAAATTGTTGCAGTAAGGAATAAGGAGGTGACTTTCCCTTTGTCTTTTGACAGTACTTTAGTAGCCACATTTTATGCCAAATATCCAAAATTGATTTTGTATAAAAAGCAAGTCGTTTCGATGTATCAAAAAAACAGTTATAATTTTATTTGGTATGATAAAAAAGGCAAAAAAGAAACGGCAGATGTCATCTACAATAAAATAAACAATCTATTTGAGGACGGAGTGCTTAGTAAAGTGCCCTATAAAGAAACGCTAGATGCATTGTTTCAAAAAACTTCTGAAAAACCAGATATAGATGTTGAATTGTTCTTATCAAATTATTATTTCTACTATACCAATAAAGTACTGCAGGGAATTGACAACACAAAATCTGACGAATTAGGATGGTATTTGCCAAGAGAAAAACAGTCCTATATTACTTATTTAGATTCTTTATTGGTTGACCCAAAACTCATTGACAAAAAAGAGCAGCATATTGAGCAATACTATAAACTGAAAACCGTTTTGAAAAGATACAGAGACATTGAACAAAAAGGTGGTTGGAATGCCGTTACTGTTCCAGCTAACTTTGTCTCAATTAAGCCAGGAGACAGTTCAGATGTTGTAGCTAAAATCAGAACACGATTGTTTTTAACTGGAGACATTGAGTTCGATTCCGGGAATAAATTATATGGCTATTCGCTTCAACAAGCTGTTTTAAAGTATAAAAAACGTAATGGATTTGCATTAGATAAGACTATTTTAAAAAAGCACATAAATGAAATGAATGTGCCTATAAGTAGTCGCATCAAAACCATTATTGTTAATATGGAACGCTGCCGATGGGTTTCTACTGATATTGGTAAAGCTAAAGAATTTATTGTGGTAAATATTCCGTCCTATCGGTTGACCTATTTTAAAGAAAGGAAGGTTGCATTAGAGTCTAAAGTGGTGGTTGGAACCGCCTTAAATAAGACGGTAATTTTTAGCGGAATGATGAGTTATATCGTGTTTAGCCCCTATTGGAATGTGCCAAAGAGTATCTTAATTAAAGAAATCCTTCCCGCAATTAAAAAAAATAAAACGTATTTGTCAAAACATAATATGGAATGGTATAAAGGTAATGTCAGACAGAAACCGGGCGCTGGCAATTCTTTAGGTTTAGTGAAGTTTCTATTTCTTAACAATAATAATATTTATTTACACGATACTCCTTCAAAACAGTTATTCAATGAAGAGAAAAGAGCCTTTAGTCACGGTTGTATCCGAGTAGAAAAACCTAAAGAGTTAGCCAATTTAATTTTGGAAGGAGATACTAATTGGACTCCTGAAAAAATAAATTCGGCTATGAATAAGGGAAAAGAATGTTGGTACACACTCAAAAATAAAATTCCGGTTTATATTGGTTATTTTACTGCTTGGGTTGATAATGATGGCGCCATCAATTTCTATAAAGATATTTATGAAAGAGATGAGCAATTAGCTTCTATGTTATTAGAAGAATAAATGTTTTATTTTTCTGAACCATTTTCTGTAAAGCTTTCAGGTCACTTTTTTTTTGCTTTCATCATCTGCATTTTTAGCAAACTAAATCATTAAACCGTCTGAAACGAAAAGTGTTTCAGACGATTAGTTTTTTGATTTCTTCCTTGTTATAAAAAGCTGTTTTGGCTTCTCGTATTTCGCCTTCATTGAGCAAATTTGATAACTGTTCCAATCTATTTCATAGAACAGTTCCTATAATTCGAATTTGATTACCAAATCTTTACTCTTTTATTTGGCTCAATATACATACCGTCCCCTTGTTTGATGTCAAACGCACTATAGAACGTATCCAAGTTTAACAAAGGCACATAGGCTCTGTACATTCCTGGTGAATGTGGATCGGTTTTAACTTGATTTTTCAATGCTTCATCTCTCATTTTACTTCTCCAGATAGTTGCCCAGGAGATAAACAATCGTTGTTCTGGAGTGTATCCATCTATTAATCCCGGATTACCATTTTCTTTTAAGTACAACTGTAGACCATCATAAGCCGCATTGATTCCACCTAAATCTCCGATGTTTTCACCCAAAGTAAATTTCCCGTCAACATGAGTTCCCGGCAACGGTTCTAAAGCAGAATATTGATCTGCCAATGCTGTTCCTAATGCTGTAAATTGTTTCAAATCTCCTTCAGTCCACCAATCTACAAGATTCCCTTCTGCATTATATCTTGAGCCTTCATCATCAAAACCATGTGAAATTTCGTGACCGATAACCGCTCCAATTCCTCCATAATTTACAGCTTCGTCTGCCTGATAATTGTAAAAAGGAGGCTGTAATATCGCAGCCGGGAAAACAATCTCATTATACGATGGATTGTAGTATGCATTAACCGTTTGAGGCGACATTCCCCATTCTGTTTTGTCTACTGGTTTTCCTTGTTTTTCTAAATCTTTTTTCCATTTCCATTGAGAAACATTTCTTACATTGTCAAAATAGCTTCCACCTTCGTCTGGACTTTTAACCGTTAAAGCAGAATAGTCTTTCCATTTATCTGGATATCCAATTTTGATGGTTATACCGTTTAATTTTTGAATCGCTTTTGTTTTGGTTTCTGCAGACATCCAAGTTAAGTTGTTGATTCTGTTTTCATATGCTCGGATAACATTTTTAATCATTCTGGCTGCTTTCCCTTTTGCTTCTTCAGGGAACATTTTTTCAACATATAATTTACCTAAAGCTTCTCCAACAGTTCCATTAACTACTTGAAGTGCTTTTTCGTGACGTGGTCTTTGTTTCAAAGCACCTGTTAACGTTTTCCCGTAAAATTCCCAGTTTGCTGTTTCTATATCAGTTGACAATGTCGATGCAGATCCTCTTATCAGCATCCAACGCATGTATTCTTTCCAGTCTTCCACTTTGTTTTCGGTAAAAATGGTTTGCAAAGCAGCCATATAACGTGGCTGACTTACGATAATAGTATCTAATTTTTTAAATCCAACTTCAGCTAAATAAGTGTTCCAATCAATAGCTGGAACCATTTTTTGTAAATCTGAAATTGCTGTCGGATTGTATTGTTTTCTGGCATCTCTTCGTTCAACTCTGTCCAATCTTGGGCTTGACATTGCTGTTTCTAACGCTAATATTCTAGCTGCATTTGCTTTTGCTTGTTCTGGTTTCTCCCCTATAAACTGCAACATTCTCGCTACATGAAGAACATATTTCTCTCTTTTTTCTTTTGAATCTTTATCATCAGAAACATAATAGTCTCTATCAGGTAAACCTAATCCACCTGGTCCAAGACTAACAACATTTCGGTTACTGTTTTTGTCATCTGCTCCAATTCCAACCCCAAAAAATCCAACTCCACCCCCTTTTGCTTCTTCTTGCATCATCAATTTTTCCAAATCAACCATGTTTTTAACCGCATCAATCTTTGCTAAATATGGACGTATAGGTTCAATCCCGTACTTGTTTCTTGCTAAAGTATCCATGACAGCTTTATACATATTTATGGCTTTCCCTTGATCAGTATTTGAACCATATTTTGGATTTTTAGCAGCTTCGTTTAATATAGCTAGTGCATCTTTATCGGTGTTTTGTCGTAATTCATCAAAACTTCCCCAACGAGTTTTATCTGCTGGAATTTCAGTGTTTTTTAACCATGTCCCATTTACAAAATTAAAAAAGTCATTTTTTGGACTTACTGTTTTGTCCATTAAAGACAAGTTAATTCCAGGTGTTTTTTGCTGAGCATTAATCTGATAAGTGCTTGTAAAAAGAACTATTGTCATCAATGATTTTGAAAAGATAGTGAACTTCATAAAAGGATGTTTTTTTAATTGATACAAATTTATTCTTTCTGAGGTAAGAAATATTTTTTTTAACAAAAAAAATAATCTTATTTGTTTTCAATATGTTACAAAGAATTTCTTGCTTTTGTACTTTTGTAGAAAAAAGAATGCTCGATATCATAAAGAAATATAGGATTTTTATTGGAACTTTTTTGGTTTTTTCTATCATAACCATCTCGTTGTTTTACAATGTATTAAAACCTAGTAAAAAGTTGCCTATTTATAATCCCGCCGATGTTAATCCTGAATTAGTTGATTCAACCGTCCAATATATTGCTCGAGAACATAAAATATCGGACTTCTCATTCATCAATCAAAACGGAAAAGTCATCACACAAAAAGACTATGAAGGAAAAATTTATGTTGCCGATTTTTTCTTCACTACCTGTCAATCTATTTGCCCAATTATGACCACTAACATGGTGGATGTTCAAAGAGCAATTTTAAATAATCCAAAAGTGATGCTGCTTTCTCATACAGTAACTCCTGAAATTGACAGCGTGCCTGTTTTAAAAAAATATGCGCTCGAAAAAGGTGTTGTTGACACCAAATGGAACTTGGTTACGGGAAACAAAAAAGAAATTTACAGTATGGCAAGAAAATCCTATTTAGCTGTAAAACTAGGCAAACCAAATGAATTGTATGATATGGTTCACACCGAAAACTTTGTACTAGTTGATGCTCAAAAAAGAGTCCGTGGTTTTTATGATGGTACTAAAAAAGAAGAAATCAATCGCTTGATTGACGATATCAATTGGCTTTGTGAAAATGATAAAAAGTAGTTAAACTGATATTAATTATTTTATATTCTCAATTTATCCTTACTTTTGTAATCTTAATTCAATCTAAATAAGCATTGAAAACCACTGTTGATTTATTACATATTGGAGACATCGCCAGAATTACGAATGTTGATTTAGACAAAATACCACTAAAGCTATTAGAAATGGGTTGTTTTCCAGACAATACGTTGGAAATTGTCCAAATCGCGCCGCTAGGCGACCCAATTTATTTGAATGTAAATAATGGTTCACATTTGGCAATAAGAAAAGAAATGGCTCGTGAGATTGAAGTTGAAATCGATGAGAAATAATCTGTCATGAGCATTCAAAACATCACTGTTGCTTTAATTGGAAATCCAAATACCGGTAAGACTTCGGTTTTCAATCAATTGACTGGATTGAAGCAACAAGTGGGAAATTATCCGGGGATAACCGTTGAAAAAAAATTGGGTTTTTGTAAATTAACCAATACCATCAAAGCCAATATACTTGATTTACCAGGAACTTATAGTTTGAATGCCAGTTCAATTGACGAAAACGTAGTTATTGAATTACTACTCAATAAAAACGACAAACTTTATCCTGATATTGCCGTTGTAATTACCGATGTTGAAAATTTAAAGCGAAACCTTTTACTTTTTACACAAATAAAAGATCTAGAAATCCCAACAATTTTGGTCATTAACATGGCAGACAGAATGAAATCAAAAGGAATTTCGCTAAATATTTCACATCTTGAAGAACAATTAAAAACTAAAATTGTTTTAGTCAGCACACGAAAAGGTTATGGAATTGACGAGCTGAAAAATCAAATTGTCTATTATAAATCATTGTCAACTGAGCCATGTTTGAACGCATCAAGCATTGATGAAGAATATTTCAATAAACTCAGAAAAGCATTCCCAAATCAATTGCTATACAAACTTTGGTTAGTGATTACACAAGATGTAAATTTTTTGAATTTAGAACGTAATGAAATTCGAAATTCGTTCACAAAATCGCATTCCGATTTAAAGCGTTTGCAGCAAAAAGAAACCATAAAACGATACCAGTTTATCAATGATACCTTGAAAATTGGGCTAACCATTGACTCTACTAACGCCACCGATTTGCGTTCCAAATTAGATAAAGTACTGACACACAAAATTTTTGGTTATGCTATTTTCTTCGGGATTTTATTACTCATTTTTCAATCTATTTTTGATTGGTCAAGTGTTCCAATGGATTTTATCGACGCTACATTTGCCGATTTGGCAAATTATGCCAAAACCCATCTTTCTGAAGGAGAATTTACAAATCTTATTTGTGAAGGAATTATTCCTGGCATAGGTGGAATCGTGATTTTTATTCCACAAATTGCGTTTCTTTTTATGTTTATTTCTGTGCTCGAAGAAAGCGGCTATATGAGTCGTGTAGTTTTTTTGATGGATAAAATCATGCGGCGTTACGGACTTTCAGGCAAAAGTGTGGTGCCTTTAATTTCTGGAACCGCATGTGCAATTCCGGCAATTATGAGTGCCCGAAATATTGAAAATTGGAAAGAACGTTTAATTACTATTTTGGTTACGCCATTTATAACCTGTTCCGCACGTTTACCGGTTTATGCTATATTAATTGCTTTGATAATTCCAAATAAACGATTATTTGGCTTTTTTAGTTTACAGGGCGCGACATTGATGATTTTGTATCTTTTAGGATTTGGGATGGCTATATTTTCGGCCTATATTTTAAATAAAATCCTAAAGGTTAAAACTAAGACCTACTTTGTGGTTGAAATGCCTAATTACAAATTACCTCTTTTTAAAAATGTTGCGATAAACGTTATCGAAAAAACAAAATCTTTTGTTTTTGGAGCAGGAAAAATCATTTTGGCTATCTCAATAATTCTATGGTTTTTGGGGTCACATAGTCCGAATGCGTCTTTTAAAAATGGAGGAAAAATAGTCGCCGAAAAAGCAAAATCTGAAGGCAAAGATCTTGAAAAATCAGAACTTGAAAATTTGGCCAGTACATATAAATTAGAGAATTCATACATCGGAAAAATCGGAAAAACAATTGAACCCGTTATCAGACCTTTAGGTTATGATTGGAAAATTGGCATAGCTGTAGTTACTTCCTTTGCAGCTCGCGAAGTTTTTGTGGGAACATTAGCAACAATTTATAGTGTTGGAAATAATAATGATGATAGCACAATAAAAAGTAAAATGCAAGCCGATGTTCGTTCTGACGGAACAAAAATATTCAACTTCGCAACAGGTGTTTCTTTATTGCTTTTTTATGCATTTGCAATGCAATGTGCCAGTACACTTGCCATAACAAAAAAAGAAACCAACACATGGAAATGGCCAATTATTCAATTGGTTTTCATGAGTGGATTTGCTTATATAACAGCATTAATCGCTTATCAAATTCTAAAATAAATCTTTCCTAAAAAGACATAAAAAATATTTTAAAAATTTATTATTTATATTTTGTCTAAATAAATATAAAGAGTATTTTTGCGGCGTAGAATTAATCTAAATAACAAATGCGTCTACTATATTTTATCCTTCCCTTTTTGATTTTTGTCAATACTTGTAATGCTCAAGACAAATTCGATAATGAAGAAAATGATACTGTCAAAAAACTTGCGCCAGTGATTATTATTACAAAACAACAAAGTCCGGATAGAATGCCTGAAACCAAAGACAATGTATTATTCTCAGGTAAAAAGAATGAAGTTTTAAAACTTTCCAACATCAATGGAAACTTAACAAACAATAATGCTCGCGAAATTTTCGCTAGAATTCCAGGAGTTACTATTTGGGAAAATGAAGGTTCAGGAATTCAAATCAATGTTGGCGTTAGAGGTTTAAGTCCAAACAGAAGTTGGGAATTAAACACACGACAAAACGGTGTAGACATGTCTGCCGATGTTTTTGGTTATCCCGAAGCCTATTACAATCCACCGTTAGAAGCCGTGGAAACTATTCAAATGGTTCGCGGTGGTGCTTCTTTACAATTCGGACCACAATTTGGCGGTATGCTCAACTATGTTTTAAAAAGAGAAAAAGACAAACCATTTTCATTCGAAACTCAAAACACCATAGGTAGTTATAGATTAGTAAGTTTTTTTAATGCTATTGGCGGAAAATACAAAAAATGGTCTTATTACGTATACAATCATTCTCGATCGGCAAAAGGCTGGAGAGAAAACAATCGTTTTCAAGCGAGAAACACCCATGCTTTTGTGGAATATCGTTTTTCGGATAAAACAAAAATTTCATCCGAATACACCAATTCCGACTATGAAATGCAACAACCTGGCGGATTAACCGATGCGCAATTTGAAGCAAATCCGAGACAATCTATCAGAAGCCGTAATTGGTTTGGTGTGCCATGGAATATTTTTGCTATAAATTTTGATACCAAAGTTAATCCTAATTTTGATGTCAATGTAAAAGCATTTGGTCTAATAGGCGAACGAAATAGTGTTGGCTTTACTGCCGCTGCTAACATTGAAGATGTAATTAGCACTACTACTAATCAATTTGCTAACAGAAGAGTTGATAGTGATACTTATAAAAATCTTGGTATCGAAAACCGAAATTTGTACCGATACCAACTGGGTAAAACCACTCAAAATCTTGCCTTTGGTGTTCGTTTGTATCAAGCAAAAACGGAGCGTTTTCAAAAAGGAAAAGGAACCACAGGAAGTGATTTTGACATGTCAATTGAAAGCAAATATCCTACTGATTTAGAATTTACAACAAAAAATGCTGCACTCTTTGTAGAAAATCAATTCAAAATAACTAATAAATTTAGCATTACACCTGGTATTCGCTATGAACATATTAATTCAACTGCTGAAGGAAGAATTGATATCGTTTCTGGAAATGATGTAAACGTTGACCAAAAAACTATTGTTAGAAACAAACCGCTTTTTGGACTAGGTTTAGAATACAAGTGGATGAAAACAAACTTTTATGCCAATATATCACAAGCTTTTCGCCCAGTATTATTTAGTGATTTAACTCCGGCAGCAATTATTGATGTTGTTGATCCAAACTTAAAAGATGCTAGTGGTTACAATGCTGACTTAGGTTATCGTGGTGTTTATAAAGGTTTTGTAAATTTTGACTTTAGCGTTTTCTATTTGAGTTATAAAAACCGTGTTGGTGGCATTAGACAATTTATAAATAATAACCCAACACAAGGAACCTATTTATTGAGAACTAATTTGGGAGAAACAAGAAACAAAGGAATTGAGGGTTTTATTGGTGTAAATATCACAAAAATGATTGGAATTGAAAAGCCTTATGGAAATTTAGATGTCTTTGTATCCATGTCTTTTATTGATAGTCGTTATGTTGATTTTAAAACTACAACAACAAGTGGTTCCGCTCCAAATATTATTATTACCGAAACTAATTTAGCTGGGAATCAAGTGGAAAATGCCCCGAGATATATTCACAATTTTGGAATGTCTTGGGGAAATAACAACTTCTCGGCTACGGTTCAATATAAAATGTCTGGAAAGATTTTTACCGATGCTAATAATACGGTTACACCCTCAGCAAATAGCCAAACTGGGAATTTAGATGGTTACAAAATTGTCGATTTTTCATCAGAATATAAATTCCAAAAAAATTATAATCTTCGTACTGGAGTGAATAATGTATTTGATAAAAGTTATGCCACACGTCGATCAAGCGGTTATCCTGGCCCTGGAATTTTACCTGGCGAAGGAAGAACTTTCTATATTTCTATAGGTGCCAAGTTTTAATTCAATTATATCATAAAGGGATCTCAATTCATTGGAAACCTTTTTACCTTTGCAATATGAATATTCAGGAAATACTAGTTTATATTACCGTATTAAACGCAATTATTTTCTTGTGTAGAAAATTTATTTGGAAACCTAAATCAAAGAAAAACTGTGGCAATGATGACTGTGGTTGTCATTAACCCAAAGCTACATCTAAAGTCATCATTACAATAAATCCGGCAATCAATCCCAATGCAGCAATATCAGTATTCTTATCTTGTTGCGTTTCAGGAATTACTTCTTCAACCACAACAAATATCATCGCGCCAGCAGCAAATGCTAAAGCATAAGGCAAAATAGGTATAAAAAACAGTACAGCAACAGCTCCTAAAACACCCGCAATAGGTTCTACCAAAGCAGATGATTGTCCGTACATAAAACTTTTCCATCTACTCATTCCCATTCTTCGTAATGGCATGGAAACTGCAATCCCTTCAGGAAAATTTTGAATTCCAATTCCAACAGCCAATGTTACGGCACCTGCAATGGATGCTTCGGGAATTCCAGCTGCAACACCACCAAAAAGAACTCCAACCGCCAATCCTTCGGGAATGTTGTGTAATGTAATAGCTAAAACTAAAAGAGTTGTACGTTGCCATGGCGACTTAACTCCTTCCGTTTCTTTAAAATTGATGTGTAAATGAGGAAGCAATTTATCTAAACCAAAAATAAATAAAGCGCCTAAAGCAAATCCAACTGCTGCCGGAATTACTTTAACGAATCCTTCGCCTTTACTCATTTCAATGGCTGGCGATAACAAACTCCAAAAGCTTGCCGCTATCATAACACCTCCTGTAAAACCAAGCATTCCATCAAGAACAACCCGATTCATATTCTTAAAAAAGAAAACAAAGGATGCCCCAAGTGCTGTTAAAAACCAAGTAAATAAAGTAGCGTATAAAGCCGCCAAAACTGGATTTATACTTTCGAAATAGGCAATAATTGACTCAAACATAATTAATGAACGTATAAATTAGTAGCTATTTTATTTGATATGGTAATTTCTTTAGAATTGATTTCTACCAGTAAAGTATCATCAAAGCTTTCTTTTTCCTTAACTAAAAAAGTCGAGCCCAAAGCAATTTTTTGTTTATCTAAATACTTTAAAAAATCAGAAGACGAATCTTTCATACCAATGCAACGATATTGTTTGTTTAGTTCAACTTCTGAAAGCAGTAATTTATTTACCTTTTTTATTTCGCCATCGGCATTTGGAATAGGATCGCCATGTGGATCAAAATCTGGAAATCCTAAAAACTTATCCAACTTATTGATTAAAGAGTCAGATTTAATATGTTCTAATTCTTCAGCAATATCATGCACTTCATCCCAGGAAAAATTAAGTTTGTCAACCAAAAAAACTTCCCACAAACGGTGCTTCCTCACTATCATTTTGGCCAGATGAAACCCATTGGATGTCAATGTTACACCTTGGTATTTTTGATAAGCAACTAGTTCTTTATCAGAAAGTTTTTTTAACATATCTGTTACTGAAGAAGCTTTAGTATCTAGCATTCCAGCAATAGCATTGGTATTTACACCTTTAGGAGAAACAAGCGATAAATGATAGATAACTTTTAGATAATTTTCTTCTGAGGTTGTCATTAATAGAAAGTTAATTTTCGCAAAGTAAAGAAATTATTATATAGTTGTCAAAATTTATTTTTAGTTATGTCTAAAAATATAAAATTATGAAAAAACAGCGTTCTTTTCACTATTGTTTTTGTCTTTATTCTGTTATGCACAAGATATTCCTTTACTGATAAATTGGGTTCTTATATAGAATTTTTTGGATTTGCTCAAGAAAAAGACAAAGCAAACCATAGTTTTGATGGTGGTTTAACTTATTTGATTAACAACAATTTTATGTTAGATTTGTCTTCGGGAATAGGTATTACTGATAATGCACCAAACCATTAAGTGGCTCTCGGTTTTTCGTTCCGTATATAAATGAAACACTACAATTACATTTTCACAGGTTCGGGTTTATCAGCGCTAATGACTGTTTATGAAATGATTCTTTCTGGGGAATTTAAAGATAAAACCATTTTACTTATCGATGAAAATGCAAAAAAAACAAATGATAGAACTTGGTGTTTTTGGGATGAAAAAAACTTGTTTGAACAAGTCGTTTCTAAAAAATGTGATACGGCACTTTTTGCTGACAAAAATTTCAAAAGAGAATTAATTCTCGAGCCATATCAGTACAAAATGGTGAAAGGGCTGGACTTTTATAAGCTCATCTTTGATGAACTTTCTAAACATTTAAATATTCATTTTGTTAATCAAAAAGTTATAGATTTTGAAGAATTAGGGAATCATTGTGTTGTTAAAACCGATACTGAAACTTTCAAATGCAACAAGGTTTTTAATTCGATTTTTACCCAAGCCCAAAAGTCGAACGATATGGAGCTAAGCGTAATAAATCCTGAAAAAGTAAAATTGCAAGCCAAATATCCTTTCTTACACCAGCATTTTATTGGTTGGTTTATCCAGAGCAAAGAATCGGTTTTCAATCCAAACTGTGCAACATTTATGGATTTTTCTGTAGAACAAAAAGGCAATACCCGATTTATGTATGTTCTTCCAACCTCTAAAAATGAGGCATTAATAGAATACACTTTGTTCTCCAAAGATTTATTGCCAAAAGAAGAATACGAAACAGAAATCAAAAACTACATTGAAAAACTTGGAATTACGAATTACGAATTACGAGAAAAAGAGCAGGGAAATATTCCAATGACTTCGTATGAATTCTGGAAGTATAATACAAAAAACATCATCAATATAGGTTCTGTAGGCGGCTGGACAAAAGCAAGTACCGGTTATACTTTTAAAAACGCTACCAAAAAATCAAAAGCTTTGGTGCAATTTCTCAAAACCGAAACTGACTTTAGAAAATTTCACAAAAAAGATAAATTCTGGTTTTATGATTTGCTTTTTCTTGATGTTTTGAATAGAAGAAACGATTTAGGTTCGGAAGTTTTTTCAGCACTTTTCAAAAAAGGGAATCCAACTTTAATCTTCAAATTTCTCGATGAAGAAACGTCACTTTGTGAAGACTTACAAGTGATCTGGAAATGTCCAAAAGGGCTTTTTATAAGGGCAATGTTTGAAAGAATTTTCAAGTTTTAATCTAGCTTTTAAACAATAACATATCTTTATGATTTCTTTAAAAATTAAAAATAGATTTCTCATTATCTTTGTGCCAGATTTCAATATCTAATATTTTACATTTAATATTTAAAAAATTAAAAATATGTATCCAGAAGAAATGGTATTACCAATGAAAGCAGAACTTTCACAAGCTGGTTTCCAAGAATTACATACTGCACATGACGTAGAAGAAGTTATAAAAGCAGAAGGAACAACTCTTTTAGTGGTAAATTCGGTTTGTGGTTGTGCTGCAAGAAATGCCCGTCCGGGAGCAAAAATGAGTCTTGACGGCGCCAAAAAACCTGATCACTTAGTAACTGTTTTTGCCGGTGTTGATAAAGAAGCTGTTGATGCAGCTCGTCAGCACATGTTTCCTTTTCCACCTTCATCACCAAGTATGGCATTGTTTAAAAACGGCGAATTGGTTCACATGCTTGAACGTCACCATATTGAAGGACGCCCTGCTGAAATGATTGCAGAAAACCTTAGAGACGCTTACGCGGAATTCTGTTAAAAGTTAACCGCAAAGAACGCTAAGGTTACGCTAAGTTCGCAGAGAATTAATTTACCGCAGATTCGCAGATTACTTTAAATCTTCGAATCTGCGGTTTACTTTTAACTCCTTGCGAACCCGGAGAAAAAACTTTGCGAACTTTGCGGTTAAATACTAAATTTGCACGGAATTCTTCCAATTAGAATCAAAACATATTTCTCACTTAACTGTTTATAGCATGCAACTGTATAACACCTTAAGCGCAGAAGAAAGAGCCGAGCTTATTGACCAAGCCGGCAAACAAAGACTTACTTTGTCTTTCTATGCGTATGCCAAAATTGAAGATCCAAAACAATTTCGCGACGATTTATTTATCCAATGGAACAAACTTGATGCTCTTGGAAGAACGTATGTTGCCAAAGAAGGAATTAATGCACAAATGTCAATTCCAGCAGAAAATATGGAAGCTTTTCGAGAAACTTTAGAAGTGTATGAATTCATGCAAAACATTCGCTTGAATGTAGCTGTGGAACAAGATGATCATTCATTTTTGAAGCTAACTATAAAAGTTAGGGACAAAATTGTAGCCGATGGTTTGAATGACGAAACGTTTGATGTAACCAACATTGGCGTACACTTAAAAGCCAGGGAATTCAACCAAATTTTAGACGACCCCAACACCATTGTAGTTGATTTTAGAAATCATTACGAAAGTGAAATTGGACATTTCAAAGGCGCCATTACACCTGATGTGGAAACCTTTAGAGAAAGTCTGCCAATAATCAACGAACAATTAAAAGAGTTTAAAGAAGATAAAAACCTTGTAATGTATTGCACTGGCGGAATTCGTTGTGAAAAAGCATCTGCTTATTTTAAGCACCAAGGTTTTAAAAATGTATTCCAATTGGAAGGCGGCATTATCAATTATGCCAAACAGATTAAAGAAAAAAATATAGAAAGCAAATTCATTGGCAAAAATTTCGTTTTCGATCATCGTTTGGGTGAACGCATCACTGATGACATTGTTTCGCAATGCCATCAATGTGGAAAACCTTGTGATAATCATACAAATTGTGAAAACGAAGGTTGTCATTTATTATTTATCCAATGTGACGAATGCAAAACAGCCATGGAAAATTGTTGTTCTTCAGAATGTCAAGAAATCATTCATATGCCATTGGTTGAGCAAGTAAAATTGCGCCGAGGTGTGAAAAACGGTAATATGATTTTCAGAAAAGGAAAGTCAGATAAATTATCGTTCAAGAATTCGGGGGAGTTGTCAGATAAATCATTGGCTGTAGCACAAAAACCAGAAGATATTCGCAAAAAAATTAAAACTAAAAAAATACTTCTTGGCAAAGCAGAACACTATTATACCAAAGCAAGTGTTGGGCTTTTCATCATCGAAAATAACGAATTAAACATTGGCGATAAAATCATAATTTCTGGACCAACAACAGGAAATGAAATTTTAATTTTAGAAAAAATGTTCGTCAACGGAAGTGAAAATACTTTGGCAAAAGCTGGCGAAAAAGTAACTATGAGTTTGCCTTTCCGTATTCGTTTGTCTGATAGATTGTATAAGATTTTAGACTAAAAAAAATTATCTTCCTAAAATTTAAAATTTCTTCTGTCAATAGCCTATTGGTTTTTGAAGCCAAATTTGCAAAGAATACGTACTGATTGAAGATAATTTCTGTTTTGTATTTTAACATTTAAAAATACTATCTTTACATTTTTAAGGTTTATAAATAGTAGTGACGCAGTCACAATCAATATATACAAAATTATGGCTTGTCAAAGTTGTTCAACATCTGATGGTGGCGCACCTAAAGGATGCAAAAATAATGGGACTTGTGGCACCGATAGCTGCAACAAATTAACGGTTTTCGATTGGTTGGCCAATATGAGTCTGCCAAACGGAGAAACCGCTTTCGACTGTGTTGAAGTTCGCTTTAAAAACGGAAGAAAAGAATTTTTTCGCAATACCGAAAAACTTACACTCAGCATTGGTGATATTGTAGCTACCGAAGCTTCTCCAGGGCACGATGTCGGAATAGTAACGCTTACTGGAGAATTGGTCAAGATTCAAATGAAGAAAAAAGGCGTGAATCACAGTAGCTCAGACATTCCAAAAATATACCGAAAAGCTTCCCAAAAAGACATTGATATTTGGAGTAGTGCACGAGATAAGGAAGCAGCTATGCAAGTAAAAGCTCGTGAATTAGCAATTCTTCACAAATTGGAAATGAAAATTTCTGATGTAGAATATCAGGGTGACGGTTCTAAAGTGATTTTTTATTATACTGCCAGTGATAGAGTAGATTTTAGACTTTTAATTAAGGATTATTCTCGTGTTTTCAATACTCGAATTGAAATGAAACAGGTTGGTTTGCGTCAAGAAGCATCACGCCTTGGTGGCATTGGTTCTTGTGGTAGAGAATTATGCTGTTCTACTTGGTTAACTGATTTCCGAAGCGTAAACACGTCGGCAGCACGTTACCAACAATTGTCTTTAAATCCGCAAAAATTAGCAGGCCAATGCGGTAAATTAAAATGCTGTTTAAATTATGAATTAGATACATATCTAGACGCCTTAAAAGGGTTCCCTGATTTTGAAACCAAATTGAAAACAGAAAAAGGCGATGCCATTTGCCAAAAACAAGATATTTTCAAAGGTTTAATGTGGTTTGCATATACCGAAAATTTTGCCAATTGGCATGTATTAAATATTGAGCAGGTAAAAGAAATAATTGCTGAAAATAAACAAAACAAAAAAGTTAGTTCTCTAGAAGATTTTGCTATTGAAACTGTCGCCGAGCCAGAAAAAGATTTTAACAACGCTATGGGACAAGAAAGTCTAACACGCTTTGATCAACCAAAAAAGAGTAAAAACAAAAACAGAAATAAAAATAAAAACAAGGTTTTATTTGAGGCACAAGAGCGTCAGCGAACTGATGGAGCAAAACCGAATGGAGCGAAGCTAAATCAGAATCAGAACCAAAATAAAAAAGGACACGATCAGGGGCAAAAACACAACCAAAACCGAGCCTCAGGCGAACGTAGTGAAGCTAAACCAGCAGACAAAAAACCAATAATCATAAAAAAGAATGAAAATAAAGAATAGCATCCTTTTTATTTTGATAGTTCTTTTTGCTATTTCCTGTGATAAAAAAAGGGTATTCGACGAATATAAATCGGTTGGAAAAACCTGGCATAAAGATAGTATCGTGACTTTTGAATTGCCAAAATTGGTCCCGAAAAAGAACTTTAATTTGTATGTAAATATTCGTGACAATGATGATTATCCATTCAATAATTTATTTCTAATTGTCTCTTTAGAACAACCCAACAGAAAAGTAAAAGTAGACACACTAGAATACCAAATGACTAATCCTGACGGAACACTTCTTGGGGATGGCTTTTCAGATATTAAAGAAAGTAAGCTTTTTTATAAAGACAACGTAAACTTTACTCAAAAAGGAATTTATAAAGTTCATATACAACAAGCAACCAGACAAACTGGTAAAATTGAAGGAGTAACAGCGCTTCCTGGCATTACTGATGTTGGTTTTAGAATAGAATCTACAGAATAAAATTATGGCACAAAAAAATAACACTCCAGTCAAAGACATTAAATATTATCAAAAGAAATTTTGGAAGTTATTCTTTTACGGTCTCGGTGTAATGGCTTTGTTTTTCACTTTGGCTTCTTGGGGATTTTTTGGAAGCATGCCCTCTTTTGAAGATTTAGAAAACCCTGAATCTAATTTGGCAACGGAAATTATTTCCTCTGATGGTGTAACGATAGGGAAATTTTATAACGAAAACAGAACGCCAATAAAATATGAAGACTTGCCTCCTCATTTAGTAAAAGCATTGGTAGCCACTGAAGATGAGCGTTTCTACGAACATTCCGGAATTGATGCAAAAAGAACTTTGGGTGCCGTTTTAAAATTAGGTTCCGATGGCGGAGCAAGTACACTTACGCAGCAATTGGCCAAATTGTTATTCCATGGTGAAGGTTCAACATTTAAACTTTTTCGTGTTATTCAAAAAGTAAAAGAATGGATTATTGCGGTTAAATTAGAACGTCAATAT
Source organism: Flavobacterium sp. (assembly GCF_049318325.1). Lineage (GTDB taxonomy): Bacteria > Bacteroidota > Bacteroidia > Flavobacteriales > Flavobacteriaceae > Flavobacterium. Next base: position 31,303 of record NZ_JBMOGQ010000001.1, read on the forward strand.
ACCAAAAATGAAATCATTGCAATGTATCTGAACAAAGCCGATTTTGTGAATACGGCTGTTGGAATCCGATCAGCTTCAAAAGTATATTTTGGGAAAGAACCCCGCGATTTGAACATAGACGAAGCTGCAATGTTTGTTGGAATGCTTAAAAATCCATCTCTATATAATCCGTTACGCCGACTAGAAAAAGTACGTTTGCGAAGAAATACGGTTTTAGGTCAAATGGTTAGAAATGGTATTTTAAATGAGGCTACTAAAGATAAATTAGCTAGCAAACCCATCGTTTTACACTTTCACCCCGAAAGTCACAAAGAGGGAACAGCTACTTATTTTAGAGAATTCCTACGCGAATACATGAAAAATTGGGCTAAAGAAAATAAAAAACCTGACGGAAGTGATTGGGATATTTATAGTGATGGTTTAAAAATCTACACCACTATAGATTCAAAGATACAGGAACATGCCGAAGAAGCGGTTCAGGCACATATGAAAAATTTACAGAAAGAATTCTTTGCACAACAAAAAGATAATAAGAACGCCCCGTTTTTAAAAATTACTCCAGAAGAAACCACTAGAATCATGGATAAAGCCATGAAATCATCTGAGCGTTGGCGTATCATGAAAGAAAATGACAAGTCAGAGGAAGAAATTATTGCCTCTTTTGGTGTAAAAACAAAAATGAAAATCTTTTCATGGAAAGGCGAAATCGATACTTTGATGACACCTACAGATTCAATTAGATATTACAAACATTTTCTTCAAGCCGGGGTAATGTCAATGGAACCAAAAACTGGTCATATTAAGGCTTGGGTTGGTGGAATTAATTATAAATATTTTCAATACGACCACGTTGGACAAGGCGCCCGACAAGTGGGCTCAACATTCAAACCGTTTGTTTACGCTACAGCCATCGAACAATTAGGAATGTCTCCTTGCGATTCGATCATTGATAGCCCATTTATGATTCATAAAGGAAGACACAATGTTACCGAAGATTGGGAGCCTAAAAATTCGGACCGACAATACCGTGGAATGGTGACCTTAAAAAGAGCATTAGCCAATTCCATAAATACTGTTTCGGCAAAACTTATGGATAAAGTTGGTCCCGAAGCGGTAGTTTCCTTAACCAAAAAATTAGGGGTAAAATCAGATATTCCTGTGCAACCATCAATTGCACTTGGTGCCGTTGAAATTACAGTAGAAGATATGGTCGCCGCTTACAGCACATTTGCTAATCAGGGTGTTTACATCAAACCACAATTTATCAGCCGAATTGAAGATAAAAATGGCGTAATACTTTATGAAACGGTTCCTGAATCGCATGATGTTTTGAATAAAGATATTGCTTATGCTGTTATTAAACTTCTCGAAGGAGTTACAGAAGAAGGTTCCGGAGTGCGTTTAAGAACACAAGGCGGTGGAAGTGGCGACAACTGTTGGACAGGTTATCCGTATATGTTTACGAATCCGATTGCCGGAAAAACAGGGACATCCCAAAATCAATCTGATGGCTGGTTTATCGGAATGGTGCCTAATTTAGTTACCGGAGTTTGGGTGGGTTGCGAAGATCGTTCAGCGCGTTTCAAAGGAATCACCTATGGTCAGGGCGCAACAGCTGCTTTACCAATTTGGGGTTATATGATGAAAAAATGTTACGAAGATAAAGATTTAATGATTTCAAAAGATCCGTTTGAAAGACCTGATAATTTATCTATAAAAGTAGATTGCTGGTCACCAAGAAAAGTAGAAACCGACTCGACCGCACTTCCACCAGAAGAAGAACAAAACACAGAAGAGTTTGGATTATAATAGTTGCCATTAAATCATGATTAACAAAAAAGTAAATTCCGTTCAAGAGGCACTTCAAGGCATTGAAGACAATATGACCATAATGCTTGGAGGCTTTGGCCTTTGCGGTATTCCCGAAAACAGTATTGCTGAATTAGTAAAAAAAGAAACTACTGGATTAACCTGCATTTCAAACAATGCCGGTGTCGATGATTTTGGACTTGGATTGCTTTTGCAAAAAAGACAAATTAAAAAAATGATTTCTTCCTATGTTGGAGAAAACGCTGAATTTGAACGCCAAATGCTTTCCGGAGAATTAGATGTAGAACTTACTCCGCAAGGAACATTAGCTGAAAAATGTCGCGCTGCTCAAGCCGGAATTCCTGCCTTTTTTACGCCTGCAGGCTACGGAACTGAAGTTGCAGAAGGAAAAGAAACGCGCGAATTCAACGGAAAAATGCACGTAATGGAATTGGCCTACAAAGCTGATTTCTCCATTGTAAAAGCATGGAAAGGCGACGAAGCCGGAAACCTGATTTTCAAAGGAACCGCCCGAAACTTTAACGCTTGTATGGCCGGCGCTGGAAAAATTACTATAGCTGAAGTAGAAGAATTATTACCAGTAGGTTCACTAGACCCAAATCAAATACACATTCCTGGAATATTGGTACAACGTATCTTCAAAGGAGAAAAATTTGAAAAAAGAATTGAGCAACGAACGGTTAGACAACGTCAAATTTGAGAATGTGTTAATTTGAGAATTTGAAAATGAGAAACGACAAAGACAATTTAATCGTAAAACTAAGTTTCGAATTTGCTCTAAAAATAATTGCTTATTCTGAAGAAATTAGACAAATGAATCGTTTCGAAATGGCATCTCAAATTTTTAGAAGCGGAACATCAATAGGAGCTAATATAAGAGAAGCACAAAATGCAGAAAGCAAGGCTGATTTTATTCATAAATTCAAAATCGCAGCAAAAGAAGCTGATGAAGTTCAATATTGGTTATCCCTATGTAAGGAATCGGAATATTATCCAAACCCAAGTCAAGAATTACATAAAGAAATACAATCTATAAATTTGATTTTATCAAAAATTATTTCTTCTAGCAAGAAAGCTTAATTTTCAAATCATCAAATTTTCAAATCATCAAATAATGTTAGACAAAAACGACATCGCAAAACGAATAGCCAAAGAAGTTAAAGACCGCTATTATGTAAATTTAGGAATCGGAATTCCAACTTTGGTTGCTAATTATGTACGTACTGATATTTCTGTCGAATTTCAAAGTGAAAATGGCGTTCTCGGAATGGGACCATTCCCATTTGAAGGCGAAGAAGATGCCGATATTATAAATGCCGGAAAACAAACGATTACAACTTTACCTGGAGCTAGTTTTTTTGATTCCGCTTTTAGTTTCGGAATGATTCGCAGTCAAAAAGTAGATTTAACGATTCTTGGCGCTATGGAAGTTGCCGAAAACGGCGATATTGCTAACTGGAAAATTCCTAGAAAAATGGTCAAAGGAATGGGTGGTGCAATGGATTTAGTAGCTTCGGCCGAAAACATAATCGTTGCCATGATGCACGTGAATAAAGCAGGTGAAAGTAAAATCCTGAAAAAATGTACTTTGCCGTTAACAGGAGTTGGCTGTGTAAAGAAAGTGGTTACTGAATTGGCCGTTTTAGAAATAACTCCAAGAGGTTTCAAACTAATTGAACGCGCGCCAGGCATTTCTGTAGAACACATTATCGCTTCAACTGAAGCCGATTTAATTATCGAAGGAGAAATTCCGGAGATGGTTATTGATTAAGATACTCCAACAAAACTTCGGAAGCATTCCCAAAAGTATTCACTTTTTCAGTGATGCTGACTGCTCGTTTTTTATTCAGTTTATATGTTAAATCAAATTCGGTCGTAAACAATATTGCCGACAGGAATGGATTATTGATATAGGTAAGCAGTTTGTCGCGAGCCGCATCAATAGAATGAATTTCAACTACTTCTTCCTGCTGGAATTTATATTTAAGTTCTAGTTTTAAAACCCCAGCTTCTAAATTCGGGCGAACATAAATATTCATTAAATCGGTGTTGCCAATAGTTTTTGCTAATGTTAATTTGGCAAAGGTTCCATCAGCTAAACTAGCTTTGACATGGTTATAAAAATCGGAAAAAGATTCGGCAAACGACATTTGAATTTCTGTTTATATTCTAAAAAAACCAACTTGCCACAAAAATAGCGGTAATCACACAAATCAAATCGACCAAAAGCATGGTTCCAAGTGTGTATCGTGTGTTCTTAACATTAATTGACCCAAAGTAAACCGCTATGACATAAAAAGTGCTTTCGGCACTGCATTGAAAAATACTGCTCAGCCTACCTGTTAAGGAATCAGCTCCAAAAGTATTCATTGAATCTATTAAAAAACCTCTTGATCCGGCAGAGCTAAAAGGTCTAAGAAGCGCAACTGGTAAAGCATCGGTAATTTCTTTGGTTACACCCATATTAGAAAAAATAAAAGCAATCCAATCACTAATAATTTCAAATAAACCACTATTTCTGAATAAAGAAATTGCCACTAACATTCCCATCACATAAGGGAAAATTGTTACCCCAGTTTTAACACCTTTATTTGCTCCTTCTACAAATGACTCATAAACTGTAGTATTAGCCTCTATAAATTTTTTCTCTTTTATAAATGATAAGATTAAAGTAAAAGCAATAATTCCAACCAATATCAAGGCTGAAAGATTTGAAGTAAAATAATTTTTACCTATTAAATCTAAATGATTTACATACATCAACAATCCCACAATTGCGGAAATTAAAACCATTAAGCCAATTACTAATGACGCACTTTTGAAATTTATTTTTTGTTTAAATCCAACTATTAAAAAAGCAGCAATTGTTCCAATGAATGATGTAATAATACAGGGCAACATAACATCGGCCGGATTAGTAGCATTGGCAGCTGCACGATAGCCAATTATCGAAGTTGCTATCAAAGTAAGTCCCGAGGCATGTAAACACATGAACATGATTTGAGCATCGCTGGCCTTATCTTTATCGGGATTAATTTCTTGTAAACTTTGCATAGCTTTTAACCCAAATGGTGTTGCTGCAGAATCTAATCCAAGAAAATTTGCTGCAAAATTTAAAGTCATATAGGAAATAGATTCGTGATTCTTAGGGACCGTTGGAAAGACTTTTACGAAAATAGGACTTAAGACTTTTGCCAATTTTTCGGATGCTCCAGAAATGATTAATAGTTCCATCAATCCACAGAAAAAAGCCAAATAGGCAATCAACGGAATAATTAAATCAATTAAACTGCTTTTGCAAGTTGGTAGTAATCCATCGGATTTTTGAACACCGGAATAAATTTTAACAGTCTTTGCTTTATAAATATATGTGGTGTCTGCGTTTAGTGTATCTCTATCGATAATCATGGTTTGTTCAGGTGCATTTTTGATACTGTCCATTACAAATTTTGGGACTTGTTCCAAATATTTTTCTGAAATTAGAATTGGATCATCCTTTTTCCCATTCAAAACATTATCAATGGTATAGCTGTTACCAATACTCAAACTAACTATTACAAAGGCTATAGATGAAACAAAAATAGCTAGCCAAAATCTACTTAAAACCATACCTTGTTTTTTTGTAAATATAGCATTTATCGATTTTGAATTAAAAAATTAAAGTCAATTTTTATTTTCTGCTTTTAAAATGTGCTAAACAAAGTATAAATTTTTATGAATATTTATTAATAAAATGTAAAATTTATTCTAGTGTTTATATATTTGTTGACTATATATTACAAATTATTCACATCTGTAAAATTTATGAAAAAGAATTACTACTTAATATTGACGTTTTTATTTGTTTCGTTTAGCTTTTATGGTCAATCACAGGCCGATATCAAAAAAATTATTGCGAACTATGATTTAGAAAAGCTAAGTAAAATGGAAGCTTTTTATAGAAAAAAAGCACATGAAGAAAAAGATAAAGCAATAGCAGTAGCTAAGGCCAAAAAATGGCCAATCTATACTGTTAAAGACGATGGAAGTATATCTGAGTTGATGAGAATTTCTCAAGAAGGTTTGCCAATTTATTATAGAACAGACAATGTCACTGCAGCAAAATCTACCAGAGTAAATTATTTAAATACTGGTGGTTCTCTTGGATTAAACTTAAATGGACAAGGAATGACTGTTAGAGTTTGGGATGGTGGAAATATAAGAACTACTCATACTGCTTTTGGAGGAAGAGCAACAGTAATTGATGATCCATCCAATGCTAGTACTGTTCAGCATGCAACTCACGTAACTGGAACTATGGTGGCAAGTGCAAATCCGGCTTCAGTTAAAGGAATGGCCTATCAAGCAAATGCAAGAACATTCAATTGGACAGATGATGACTCTGAAGCAATTTCAGAAGCGCAACTTGGAATGTTGATTTCTAATCATTCCTATGGAGTGCCTATTAATAGTGCTGGTACGATATTACCTGCTACATATATTGGTTTATATGATGGAGAAGCTCAATTATGGGATGATATTGCTTATAATGCTCCCTATTATCTTGCTGTAATGTCTGCCGGAAATGATGGTACAAGTACAGATAATACTGAACCAATTGCTATTGGATATGATAAATTAGTTAGTAATAAAACCGCTAAAAACAATTTGGTTGTTGCAAGTTGTGCAGATGTTACTGTTTTTGCATCTGACGGAACTGTTTTACCCTCAAATATTAATATTAGTTCTTTTAGTAGTCAAGGTCCAACCGACGATTTAAGAATTAAACCAGATATTACTGGAAATGGAGAAAACTTAACTTCAACAAATAATACAAGTAATACATCTACAACAACAATGTCTGGAACTTCAATGGCTTCACCTAATGTTGCAGGAAGTTTAATTTTATTACAACAACATTACAAAAATCTATCCAATAACTTTATGAGAGCTTCAACTTTAAAAGGAGTGGCTTGTCATACAGCTGATGACGGAGGGTTAACTGGGCCAGATGCAAAATTTGGTTGGGGGTTGTTAAATTGCAAAAAAGCAGCGGAGACTCTTACAAATAATGGTCTAACCTCATGGGTGTCTGAAGAAAGTTTAAGTAATAATCAAACTTTTACAATGACTGTAAACTCAAACGGAACGAGCCCTTTGATTGCATCAATTACATGGACAGATTTACCTGGACAAATTTTTAATAGTGGAACAGCTAATAATCCAACTCCAGCATTAGTAAATGATTTAGATATAAGAATAACCAGAAATGGCACTACTTATTATCCATGGAAACTTACTTCTTCACCAAACAATCCGGCTATTAGAACTGAAGATAATAATGTGGATAATGTTGAACAAATAAAAATAGATGCTCCTGCTGCTGGTCAATACACAATAACCATTAAACACAAGGGAACTTTAGTGACTGGAAGTCAAAAATATTCTTTAGTAATAACAGGTATTACTTCATCATTTGCTTTAAATTCTAATTCTGACAACTTAACAGTTTGTTCAAATCAAAATGCTGTTTATACTTTTAACTACACTCAATCAGGAACTGGAACGACAGCATTTTCTGCAGTTGATTTACCTGCAGGTGCAGTTGCAAATTTTTCGCCAGCTTCTTTAAGTGCTAATGGCATCGTTACCATGACTGTATCTGGTTTATCAAATATAATCCCGGGAGAATATTTTGTGGGTATAAAAGGCACAAGTGCTACTGAGACTGAAACTAGATATAAATCTTTAAGAGTATTCAACGGAAATTTCCAACCTGTGGTTTTACAAAGTCCATCTAATGCACAAAATGGATTATCAACTACAACTATTTTAAGATGGAATAATCAAACAAATGCTCTGACATATCGTCTTCAAGTTTCTTTATTTGCTGATTTTTCTACTTTATTTTTAACTCAACAAGTAAATGGCACTAATTTCACCGTATCTGGATTGTCTCAAGCAACTAGATATTATTGGAGAGTAATTCCAGAAAATAATTGTGGAACTGCCAATCTAAATGATGCTAATATATTCTCATTTGTTACTGGAAGTTTAGTTTGTGATTTAAATTTTGCTGCTACTGATTATTCTAATGCAGTTATTGATGTTACTCCAAACTCAACGGCTTTTGTGCCATTAACCATTACTGGTGGATATTCTATTGGAGATATTAATGTAAACGTTGATATAACTCATACTTGGATAGGAGACATAACTGTATCACTTCAAGGCCCAGCTTCTATTGGAAGTCCTATAATTACTTTATTAGATATACCATGCGGAAATAATCAAAATATTAATTGTAAAATGGATGATGATGGAGGTTTTGCTGCATGTTCAGGTATTCCAGCAATAAGCGGATCCATTATTCCTTTTGATAATTTATCTTCTTTAAATACTTTACCTGCTGATGGTGAATGGATTTTAAAAGTTTTAGATCATAATAATGAAGATGGTGGAATAATTAATAACTTTAGTATTGATTTATGTAGGGTTGAAGCTGTATTAGGAATTGGAACAAATCCAATTACGAATAGTAGTATTTATCCAAACCCCACTAAAGGAATTGTAAATATTAGTATTCCTGCATTAACAGATAAAGCAACTATAAATTTATTTGATATACAAGGAAGAAAAATTCTCTCAAAAGAAACCAACCAAGTAAATACTTCATTTGGGATTGAAAATCTTCAAGATGGGATTTACCTAGTTAATATAGAAAATGATTTAGGCTCAGTAACTAAAAAAATAGTATTGAGAAAAAACTAAGAAAATCAAAAAAGCTTCCAAATTTGGAAGCTTTTTTTATACATGAATAATTTCGTCTTCAATTAACAAATCTTCTCTTCGCATGCGTAAAAAGATTTGAGCAACAGCAATTACATCTTTTTCACAATAAGTCACAATTCTATCGATGTCTTTTTCCACATAATAAACGTGTGCCACTTGACTTCCGTCAATATCTCCTTTGGGAGAAGGAATTCCCAAAATTTTAGTCATTAGTTTTAAAGAGGTGAAATGTTTGTAGTCGCCAAATTTCCATAACTCTAAAGTATCCAAATGTGGAATTTCCCATGGCTTTTTCCCAAATAAATTAAGCTTATTTGGAATGGTTATTTGATTAATAATCATTCTACGAGCTATAAAAGGGATATCAAATTCTTTAGCATTATGACCACAAAGTAAATGTTGCGCTTGGTTAAAATGATTGTCCAACAAATTAGAAAAATCATTTAGAATCTTTTTCTCATCACCAAAAAAGGACGTGACTCTAAAATTTCTAATGTACCCTTTGTTTACAAAATACCCAACCGAAATACAAATAATTTTTCCAAATTCAGCCCAAATTCCTGCGCGGTCATAAAAATCTTCCGGAGTATATTCTTCGCGTCTTTGGTATTGCGTTTTTTGCTCCCAAAGTTGCTTCATATCATCATCTAAAACCTTGAAATTTTGCTCCTCGGGAACCGTTTCAATATCAATAAAAAGAATATTATTGAGATTTATCTTTTCTATCATTTATATTAAATTTAGGAATTTACGGACGTAAAATTAACTCATATAATTCAAATATGAAAGAAAAAGTTTAAAAAAGTGATTGCTGCTTTGAAGGATTTTCATGTTCCAATAACCATTTTTTCCCTTCGTTTAAAACAGATATTTCGGAAATCCTGTTTACATCGCCAATAATTTTGGTGATTCCGAGCGGCGATTCTATAAAGGCGAAGTCCTTATAATTTATTTCCCCTCGAGGTTCGCAAAGTTCGCAGTGAAATTATTTTGAAAAGCTAAAAATGTAATTTTCCAGCGCTTTCAATTCCTCTTCGCTCATACTTTTGGTGATGGCGAAATTGGTTTTCATGATTTCGTATTGACTTGGGTCAATGATAGGTTCACTTTTTTCCTGAAGAAATAAAACGATACTGGCTTTATTGTCTTTGTAAATTTTGGCAATCTCCTGCAAGCTTGGTCCAATAACTTTCTGATCGGATTTATGACAGGCAATACAATTCCCTTCGCCTTCAAAAAGTTCCTGCCCTGAAATTTTTGTTGAAGTTTCGTCTACAGAAGTTTCAGATTTATCCTCTTTGGATTTGCAGGAAAACAGACAAAATAAAGTTATTATTAATGATAGTTTTTTCATTTAAAAAATAATACCCGGAATGTCTAAAAGACATTCTCATCTTAATATCAAATATTCAATAAAACAGCCGCTTCTTTGGCAAAATAGGTCGAAATCAAACTTGCTCCGGCTCTTTTAATGCACATTAATTGCTCCATCATAATTTTATCATGGTCAAGCCATCCTCTTTCTGAAGCGGCTTTAATCATGGCATATTCTCCGGAAACGTGGAATACCGTAACCGGAACATTGACAGCATTTTTGACTTCGCGAACGATGTCGAGATACGCAATTCCTGGTTTTACCATGACCATATCGGCACCTTCTTCAACATCCATAAGGGCTTCTTTGATGGCTTCGATTCGGTTGGCGTAATCCATTTGGTAAGTTTTTTTGTCTTTTGGGATTTCTGCATTATCTACTGGTGCACTATCCAAAGCATCTCGAAACGGACCGTAAAACGCTGAAGCATATTTAGCTGAATAGCTCATGATTCCAACATTTGAAAATCCGGCAGCGTCTAAACCTTGACGAAGTCGTAAAACACGTCCGTCCATCATGTCGCTAGGAGCCACAAAATCAGCTCCCGCTTGGGCGTGAGAAACAGCCATTTTTACTAAAGCATCATTAGTAGCATCATTGGCAACATCGCCATTATTAATAATACCATCGTGACCATAAATCGAGTATGGATCGAGAGCTACATCGGGCATTACAATCATTTCAGGACAAGCGGCTTTTATTGCTTTTATGACTTGCTGCATAAGTCCGTTGGGATTCCATGCTTCTTTTCCGGTGTTGTCTTTTAGACTTTCATCAACTTTTACATAGATATTTACGGCACGGATTCCTAGAGCAAATACTTCTTTAACTTCTTCCACTGTTAAATCGATTGATCGACGAAAAATCCCTGGCATAGATGGAATTTCCGATTTATAATTTTCACCTTCTGTAATAAACATTGGAAACATAAAATCACTGGGACTTAATGTTGTTTCGCGGACTATCGAACGAATGCTTTCGTTTACTCGTAATCTTCTGCCTCTTTGTAGTGGGAACATATTGATTTATGATTTATGATTAACGATTGTAGATTTTTGATTTGATATTGAGTGCTTCGGCTTCTGCAATCAAAAATCGTTAATCTTCAATCCAATTAATCGGATTTTCTAATACTTTAATTAATTTTTCTTCTTCGCTACCAGATTCAGGATGATGGTCATAAACCCATTGCACATGAGGCGGTAAACTCATCAGAATGGATTCGATTCTGCCATTGGTTTTTAAGCCAAATAAAGTTCCTTTATCATGAACCAAATTAAATTCGACATAACGACCACGGCGGATTTCTTGCCAAGTTCTGTTCTCATATGTGTATGGAAATTCTTTTCTTTTATCTACTATTGGAACATACGCCTGAAGGAAACTGTTACCTACTTCTGTCACAAAGTTAAACCAATTTTCCATTGTCATTTCTGTTGACTCTTTACAATAATCGAAAAACAATCCGCCAATGCCACGAGCTTCATTTCGGTGTGTATTCCAAAAATAAGCATCGCATTGCTTTTTAAATTTAGGATAAAATTCCGAATTATGTTTGTCGCAAGCTATTTTACAGGTTTGGTGAAAATGTATTGCGTCTTCCTCAAACAGATAATAAGGTGTCAGATCTTGTCCGCCACCAAACCACGAATTAATTATTTTGCCATCATCATCGTACATTTCAAAATAGCGCCAATTAGCATGAACCGTTGGCACCATTGGGCTTTTAGGATGAATTACTAAACTTAAACCACACGCAAAGAAATCAGCTTCGCCAACATTAAACATTTTCTGCATCGCTTCGGGTAATTTTCCATGAACTGCTGAAATGTTTACGCCGCCTTTTTCAATAACTTGACCGTTTTCAATAACTCGAGTTCTTCCGCCACCGCCTTCTGGTCGTTCCCAAACATCTTCACGAAATTTGGCAATACCATCTACTTCTTCTAATTTAGAAGTAATTTGGTTTTGGAGTTGGAGTATGTATGTATAAAAGTTGTCTTTCATTGTTTATTTGTCGGTTGTCGTTTGACAGTAAGGATTTTCCAACAACTATCAACGATCAACCATCAACTATTTATATTCCTTAACCGCTTCCACAAAAGCCTTCGCATGATCCACAGGAATATTTGGCAAAATGCCATGTCCAAGATTTACGATGTAATTATCTTTGCCGAATTCGTCTATCATTTGGCGCACCATTTTTTTGATAGTTGGAATTGGAGAAAGCAAACGACTTGGGTCAAAATTTCCTTGTAATGTGATTCTTCCACCTGATAAATATCGGGCGTTTCTTGGAGAACAAGTCCAATCAACACCAAGTGCTGATGCTTTAGACTTTGCCATATCATTCAAAGCAAACCAACATCCTTTTCCGAATACAATAACCTTTGTATCTTCCGCTAATGCCTCTACAATCTGATTAATATATTTCCATGAAAACTCCTGATAATCCACTGGTGATAACATGCCGCCCCAAGAATCGAAAATCTGAATCGCATTGCAACCTGCTTTCACTTTCTCTTTTAAGTATAGAATCGTTGTGTCGGTGATTTTTTGTAATAATGTATGTGCTGCAACCGGATTGGAAAAACAAAATCCTTTGGCCGTATCAAAACTTTTAGAACCCTTTCCTTCAACAGCATAACAAAAAATCGTCCAAGGCGAACCTGCAAAACCAATAAGTGGAACCTCATCGTTAAGCATTTCCTTAGTCAATTTTATCGCGTCAAAAACGTAACCTAAAGTTTCGTGCACATCTGGAACAAAAACTTGATTCACTTGTTCCATCGTACGAATCGGATTAGGAATTATTGGCCCTAAATTATCCTTCAGCTCTACGTGAATTCCCATCGCGCGTGGCACTACTAAAATATCCGAAAACAAAATAGCCGCATCCGGTTTTACGATTCGAATGGGTTGAACAGTGATTTCTGCTGCTAATTCTGGAGTTTCACAACGAGTAAAGAAATCATATTTGTCGCGTAAAGCTCTGAATTCGGGTAAATACCTTCCTGCCTGACGCATCATCCAAACGGGTGGACGGTCAACAGTTTCATTGTTTAAGGCTTTTAAAAAAAGGTCGTTTTTAATCATACGTTTTATAGTTGCAAAATACCTAAGTAGCTAATTTGCTGAGTTAGTTTTTATAATTTTCTATACATTTCATTATAACATTTTCAACAGTCGGTTGATGAGCAATAATTACATTTTTTGTGATGTCTTTCAAAGCTTCGGCCGTTGTGTTGCCAATGCAAAAGCAATTTTTATTTTCAATTTTATTTTCCTGCAGATAACTTTGAACTCCTGATGGACTAAAAAATAATATCCCATTTGGTATGAAATCGATTTTATGTGGTGTTAAAATTGTTTCATACACCTCAACTTCATCTAATGTTATATTAACTAATCGCAGCGCATCGGGCAAAAAATCTCTACGAATAGTTCCGCAAAAAAAAGTAAAACTGTTTTTAGAATATTGTTTGCAAATAATCGAGGCTAATTCTGCTGCATACTCTGAATATTCTATAACTTCAAAACTATTCTCTTCCAAAAATCCTTTGGTTTTTTCACCAACACAAAAGCATTTTTTGCTTTTTATTTCTTCTTTTTTTTTATTTCTAAGAACGCTTTCTACTGCATTTTGACTGGTGAAAATCAAATAGTCATTTGTTGAATAAATTTCAAAATCTTTGTTTTGAATAGTAATAAAATCCTCTTCAAAAACTGAAAAATTTGCACTCAACAATTGCTGCTTTTGTTTTTCTGAAAGCTTCTTTGTTGATACTATGCAAATTTGATTTTGCATTATTTTTTCAATTCGTTTTTGATTTCTTTCATCAGTTCAGTACCTCCATTTTCTAAAATTTCCTGAGCTGCATTAAATCCTAATTTTTTCCACTCCGAAATGTCAACTGTTTTATCTATTTCCAGTTTTTGTTTCCCGTCAATTGATAACAAAATACCTTTGAAATCAATAGTATCATCATTTTCATCATATTTTGCCAAAGCCCCAATCGGTGCTGTACAACCACCTTCGAGTGTTCTCAAAAATTGTCGTTCAATATAAGTGCAAATTTCCGTTTCAATATAGTTGAGTTGTGAAACAGCATCAATGGTGAAGCCATCATTTTCCATTGCTAAAACAACCATTGCGCCTTGTGCTGGTGCTGGAATCATCCAATCGAGATTAATAAAAATATCAGGTTTTAGATTAATTCTCTCTAAACCGGCTGCGGCAAAAACAGCTCCGTTCCAATCGTTATCTTTCAGCTTTTGCATTCTAGTATTTACATTTCCGCGTAAGTCGACAACAGTATGATTCGGATATTTATTCCACCATTGTGCCTGACGTCGTAAACTTCCTGTTGCAATTGTTGCTTCTTCATCAAGAAAATCTAGATTCCCTTTATGAACCAAAATATCCAAAGCATTTGCCCGCTCTAAAACGGCTGCCTGCACAATTCCTTTAGGCAAAGCCGTCGGCACATCTTTCATTGAATGTACTACAATATCGACTTGACCATTTATCATGGCAATATCTAAAGTTTTGGTAAAAATTCCTGTAATTCCGAGTTCGTAAAGAGGTTTGTCGAGAATAAGGTCTCCATCCGATTTCACGGCAATGATTTCAGTAGCATACCCTAAATCTTGAAGTTGCTTTTGAACAGTGTGAGCTTGCCAAAGTGCCAATTCGCTATCACGAGTTCCTATTCTGATTGTTTTGGCCATTTTATTTAGAAGAAGTTTCTATCTGAAATATTTTCTCTATCCATTCGATACTTTCATCCACCATAGTAGTATCATCTTTTAAATGACTAGCAAAATGATTGGTGATTTTTTGTATGATTCTGGCACTAATTAGTTCGGCTTGAGCTTCATCAAAATTAGATAACTTTTTTCTTTGAACACTTAATTCTGACTCTTTAATTGAATTGAGCTTTTTCTTCAAAGCATGAATGGTAGGGGCAAATTTTCTTTGCTTGGTCCATGCCATGAAATCATCCATAATTTCTTCAATGATAACTTCTGCTGCCGGAATATGTTTTTTACGATTTTCTAATGTTTCATCTGTAATTTGTGATAAATGATCCATATGAACTAAAGTAACACCATCAACAGTTGTTACGTTTTCGTTTACATTTTTAGGTATCGATAAATCTAAAATCAATAGTGGCTTTTTTAGATTTAAAATAGCTTTATCTACTGTCGGGTTCTGAGCGCCAGTTGCTACAACTAATACATCCGCTTTTTGAATTTCTAATTGTAAATCGGAATAATCTTTTACTACTAAATCAAGTTTACGTGCCAATCGTTCCGCTTTGTCTTTAGTACGATTAATAAGCGTTATTTGTTCGTGCTTGGTGTGTTTAACTAAATTCTCGCACGTATTTCTACCGATTTTTCCTGTGCCGAAAAGTAAAATGTTTTTATTGGCAATATCATCAACATGGCTAAAAATATACCGAACGGATGCAAAAGAAACAGAGGTTGCTCCAGTAGAAATTTCCGTTTCATTTTTAATTCTTTTACTAGTTTGTATAACCGAATTGACCAACCGCTCTATAAAAGCATTCACCAAATTCATCGATTTACTTTCTGTAAAAGCGGATTTAATTTGACTAATGATTTCGAAATCACCAAGAATTTGACTATCCAAACCAGTTCCAACGCGAAACATGTAGCGAACAGCTTCTTGATTTTTATAAATGTAAGCCACTTTTTGAAAATCTTCAACCGTACCTTGACTATTATCGCAAAGTAGTTTGATTAATTGAAAAGGGTGTTGAGCAAAACCATAAATTTCAGTACGATTACAGGTAGAAGTAACAAGTAATGATTCGATACCTTCTTGTTGCGCCTGCTTTAAAACATTCTTCTTTCCTACATCATCTAGGCTGAATTTTCCCCTAATATCAGCATCAGCCTTCTTATAACTTAAGCCAACCACATAAAAAGTACTATGTTTCGAGATATTTCCGTTTTCCATTTTTGCTCTTTACCTAAAAGAGGAACAAAGTTATCGTTATGCTTTTTACAAAAACAACGCTAAAAGAACTTTTTATATCGCTGTGAGTTATTTTTACAAGCGATTGTGTTTTTGTCGTTATTTCTTTTAAATTTGCACTGAAATCAAGTAGTTTTTTAGTTCTTATGTAGATTTATTCTAAATAAAATATTTTAAATACTTACTTATATATTTTCAAAAAATATCGCTATGGGTTCTAAAGAAATAATAATAATTGAAAATGATTTTACCCTAATTCGTTTTCAAAATGATACTGATGAAATTTCTACATTTCAAAGTCCGGTTAATATGGGATTAATTCAGTTTCATTTTGGACTAAAAGGAAGTGCAAAGTTTATCTTTAACAATGGTAATTATACATTAGATTTAAATGAAGAGAAGTGCTTATTGTTTTATAATCCAGAAAAAGAATTACCACTTAATGTTGAAATTGCGCCAAAATCTTGGTTAATAACAATACTGGTTTCTATTAAAAAGTTTCATGGTTTGTTTACAACCAATGCAGAACACATTCCTTTTTTGAGTCAAGAAAACAAAGACAAGAAGTACTATAACGAAAGTGACGTGAGTCCATCGATGGCGATTGTATTAAATCAAATGTTTCATTATAATCTTAATCCTTCTATAAAAAATCTATACTACAAAGGCAAAGGGTATGAATTGCTAAGTCTGTTTTTTAACCGTAACGAGGATCCAAATGCAGAGCAATGTCCGTTCTTGATAGATGAAGAAAATGTATTAAAAATTAAAAAAGCAAAAGAAATTATAATTGCCAATATGGCCGAACCTCCGAGTTTAGAATCGCTAGCCAATCAAGTAGGGTTAAACTTGAAAAAATTAAAAATGGGTTTCAAACAAATTTATGGCGATACCGTTTACGGATTTCTTTTTGATTATAAAATGGAGTATGCGCGTCAATTATTAGATTCTGGTTCCTATAATGTAAACGAAGTAGGATTAAAAATTGGATACAGCACCGGCAGTCATTTTATTGCAGCATTTAAGAAAAAATTCGCTACAACACCAAAGAAGTATTTAATGTCAATGAGTCAAAACAATTAATAAAGTTATTACTTAAAAAAACCAAAATGAAAGGAGTATTATTAGTTAATCTGGGATCGCCAGAAAGTCCAACTGCAAAAGATGTAAAGCCATATTTAGATGAATTTTTAATGGATAAATACGTGATTGACGTACCATTTTTACTGCGCGCTTTATTAGTACGTGGTATCATTCTTCAAACGCGTCCCAAAAAATCGGCGGAAGCGTATAGTAGAATTTGGACTGAAGAAGGTTCGCCTTTAATTGTGATATCCAAAAAAATGCACAAAAAAGTACAAAATTTAGTTGACATTCCTGTAGCCTTAGCCATGCGATATGGAACTATTACTATTAAAAAAGGCTTGCAAGAATTAAAAGATAAAGGCGTAACCGAAGTGATGCTTTTGCCTTTATATCCACAACATGCTATGGCATCAACCACAACTATTTTGGTATTGGCTGAAGAATTGCGTCAACAATTTTTCCCGGAAATGAAATTCACAATTGTACCTGCATTTTACAACAAACCTGATTATATCAAAGCTTTATCCAATTCGATTAAAAAACATTTAGAGGGTTTTGAATACGACCATTTATTGTTTTCGTATCATGGCATACCGAAACGTCATATTCGAAAAACCGATATAACTAAGTCTCATTGTAAAATGGACCGATCTTGTTGCAATACGCCATCACCAGCTCATGAGTTTTGCTACAGTCACCAGTGCTATGAAACCACTAAACAAGTAGTGAAACAATTAGGAATTCCAGAAGGAAAATACAGCCAAACCTTTCAATCACGATTGGCTGGCGACAAATGGCTAACACCTTATACTGATGTTGAAATTAACAAAATGCCCGAGCAAGGAATCAAGAAACTAGCTGTGGTGACTCCGGCTTTTGTTTCTGATTGTTTAGAAACATTAGAAGAAATAGCCATGGAAGCCAACGAACAGTTTTTGCATCATGGCGGTGAGGAATTTTTTGCCATTCCGTGTATGAATGATGAAGACGAATGGTGTCAAGTAGTGGCGAATTGGGTTAAAGATTGGCAGAAAAGTTAGTAATGGAACTCTACAACTACATAAAATCATTACATCTCATCTTTGTCATAACATGGTTTGCTGGTTTGTTTTACATTGTTCGATTGTTTGTATATCAAATTGAAGCCAAAGACAAACCTTCACCTGAAAAAGAAATTCTGCAAAAACAATATAAAATAATGACGTATCGACTTTGGTATATCATTACGTGGCCGAGTGCAGTTTTAGCAGTTTTTTTTGCCCTTTGGTTGATGATTATAATGCCTGCTTGGTTGCAAATGCCCTGGATGCAGGTCAAATTAGGATTTGTAGTTTTACTGATTGCCTATCAAATAAAGTGTCATCTTATTTATAAAGAATTACAAAACGATATTTTTAATTATTCGTCCAACTTTATGCGGTTGTGGAATGAAGGTGCTACAATTATATTGTTTGCCGTGGTTTTTTTAGTAATTTTAAAAAATGCTTTCAATTGGATTTATGGCGTAATCGGAATTATTCTGTTTTCGATTTTAATTATGTTAGGATTTAAATTTTACAAACGAATAAGAGAAAAAAAGTAATAAGGTAAAAGCCAATAGGCAATAGTGGAAAACCCTAATGCCTAATGCCTAATGCCTAATGCCTAAAAATATGCTCAACGGCTTCAAAATGTCAATGCTTTCCCTTCGTATTAGGATTTTCCTATCGATGATAATATTGATATTAATTGCTTCTATTTTGATGGCTTCCATTTCGATTATACAGTTTAAAAATGAAGCCAAAGACTATCATCAAAAAAGGTTAGACCAAAAAGAATTCGCCATAAAAGAACATATCAATTATGTACTTACAAACACAACCTATCCGCTTACAGAGAAAAATCTACCGCTGATTTTTAAAGATAAAATCCATGAATTGGCAGATATTCATAACCTTGAAATAAATATTTATGGGTTAAATGGGAAGTTGTTAAAATCTTCCAAAGCTTCCTTTTCTGTTGATAAAGTGGCACCACCGATTCCAAATTATGTCCTGAAACTTGTTCAGTCGTCTGTCGAGAAAAGATATGTTGACATTAAGACTATAAATGGATTAAAAAACCGGTCTTCTTATAGTCAAATCAAAGATGATAAATTCAAACCTCTGGGAATTTTGAATATTCCGTATGTTGAAGATGATGGCTTCTATGAAACTGAATTGCAACAATTTTTGCTTCGTTTGAGCCAAGTGTATTCTTTTATGCTGATAATAGCTTTTGCTTTGGCCTATTTTCTTGCTAGTTATATAACCAAATCACTAAAGACTATTTCAGATAAAATCAATGAAACAAGTTTGAACCAAAAGAACGAGAAAATCGTTATTGAAGCCAATAGCCGTGAAATTAATTCATTGATTAACGCTTACAATAAAATGGTAGATAAACTGGAAGATAGTGCCACTATGCTTGCACAAAGTGAACGTGAACAGGCTTGGCGCGAAATGGCAAAACAAGTAGCCCATGAAATCAAAAATCCGTTAACGCCTATGCGTTTGACTGTACAAAGTTTCCAGCGAAAATTTGATGCCAATGACCCCGAATTAAAACAAAAACTCAACGATTATTCTAAAACATTGATTCAACAAATTGATACGATGAGCGCCGTGGCTTCGGCTTTTTCAAACTTTGCCTCTATGCCTGCTCAACAAAATGAAACGCTTAATGTGGTGCAAGTTGTAGAATTGGCCTTGGATATTTTCAATGAAGATTTTATTGTTTTCAAAAGCAATAAAGAATATGTAATTTCTAAAATCGACAGAACACAACTAATTCGTATTATCACTAATTTGGTTAAAAATGCTATTCAATCGATTCCGGATGAACAGGAAGAAAAAAAAGTTTTGGTTTCGGTTAACGAAGTAGAAAACGATGTGATCATTACAGTTGAAGACAACGGTATTGGTATTGAATCAAACAATATTGAACACATTTTTGAACCTAAATTTACCACAAAAACCAGCGGAATGGGATTGGGTTTAGGAATTATCAAAAACATTATAGAAAATTACAAAGGAACTATTACATTTGAAACTGAACTCGGTAAAGGAACAACGTTCTTTGTTTCGTTGCCCATTGTTAAATAAAAACATTATTACTATGAACTTTGAAAACATACTTGTTGCTATAGAAAACGGAATTGGGCTAATCACCATTAATCGCCCGGCAAAATTAAACGCGCTTAATGTGGCGACCATTCAGGAATTACATGACGCTTTTGAAAATCTGGAAAGTAATTCTGATGTAAGAGTTATTATCATCATCGGAGAAGGCGAAAAAGCTTTTGTAGCAGGAGCTGATATTTCAGAGTTTGCAAGTTTTACAGTAGAAGAAGGTGCGCAATTAGCAGCTCAAGGACAAGAATTACTTTTTGATTTTGTTGAAAACCTGAAAAAACCAGTAATCGCTGCTGTAAATGGTTTTGCCCTTGGTGGTGGATTGGAATTAGCGATGGCATGTCATTTCAGAATCGCCTCTGATAATGCAAAAATGGGTTTGCCTGAAGTTTCACTTGGTGTAATTCCGGGTTATGGTGGAACACAACGTTTGCCACAACTTATTGGAAAAGGTCGAGCTATGGAATTGATAATGACTGCTGGGATGATAGATGCTGAAACAGCAAAAACATATGGTTTAGTAAATCATGTGGTGCCACAATCAGAACTTTTAGATTTTACAAGAGGCATTGCTGCTAAAATTATACGTAATTCACCATTTGCCATTGGCAGAGCCATAAAAGCAATTAATGCCAACTTCAAAGACGGTGTAAATGGTTTTGAAACCGAAATCAGAAACTTTGGGAAATGTTTTGAAACCGAAGATTTTAAAGAAGGTACCTCGGCCTTTTTGGAAAAAAGAAAAGCTGAGTTTTCAGGAAAATAGTTAGCCCTTAGTCTCAGAAGTGTAGTTGTAAACTGCGACTGCAAACTGAACACTATTTCTCACCTTCCCATTCGGCATAAAATTGCGAAAGGAAATTTTCCATGTATTGATGTCGTGCTTCTGCTATTTTTTTGCCTGAAGGCGTATTCATTTTGTCTTTTAGTAATAATAACTTTTCATAAAAGTGATTCAATGTTGGTGAATTCGAATTTTTATATTCCTCTTTAGACATATTGAGATTTGGCGCAATAGAAGGATTATAAAGCGCTCTGTTTTTAAAGCCCCCGTAATTGAATGTTCTTGCAATTCCAATGGCGCCAATAGCATCTAACCGATCGGCATCCTGAACAATTTCAAGTTCTTTTGAGCTAAATTTGTTTTCAAAATTTCCGCCTTTAAACGAAATGTTTTCAATGATATTTATGACGTGATTAATCGTCTCCTCAAAAACATTTTCACTTTCTAAAAAAGCTCTGGCTGTTTTGGGGCCAATCGTCTCGTCTCCATCGTGAAATTTACTGTCGGCAATATCATGAAATAGCGCGCCAAGTTTTACAACCATTATATCGCAATCTTCTTCTTTAGCAATTAAAATTGAATTTTTGTAGACCCGTTCAATGTGAAACCAATCGTGTCCGCCTTCTGCATTTTCTAATTTTTCTTTAACAAAATGAATTGTTTTATCAATTATTGACATGCTTGATTTATTTAAAAAATCCTCTCTTTTCAGAAAGGATTTAAGTTTATGTTCCTTGCCTGTAGGCAGATAGGTGTTCTCTTTTTTATCCGCTACGCTCCATAGAATTCGGCTACGCCTCTGGTCTATTATCTAATCATAGCTGGTTCAACCCATTTGAAAATTGTTGATTCTGCTGGAATTACTAATCTTTCAGAAACTTTTGCCATTCTGGCTGGTAATTTCATTAGGTAATCTCTCGCTTTTTCTGCTTCGTCTGACAAACCAGAAAGTTTATCTATTTCCCATTTTTCAATTAACTTTTGCATAATATCAACATAATCAGCAGCTGTATAAACGCCAATTCGTTGGGCAGAGTCTGAAAAATTTAAAAAGGCAGAACTTATTTTTTCTCCTGATTCTCTTAAGAATTGAGCTGGCATAACTATTTTTTGCTTCATCATATAATTAAATGCCAATAGCATTTCGCTTGGGTCAACTTTAAAAATTTGGCTTACAAATTCGCTATAAGCATGATGATGACGCATTTCATCTCCCGCAATCATTTTACAGATTTTTGATAATTTCTTGTCGCCATATTGTTTGGCAATTTGTGAAACTCTATTGTGTGAAATGTAAGTTGCCAACTCCTGAAAACTCGTATAAACAAAATTTTTGTAGGGATCACGCCCTGTACCTATATCAAATCCGTCAGCAATTAAATGCTGCGTTGTAATTTCAACTTCACGCATGTTTACACGCCCAGATAAATACAAGTATTTATTTAACAAATCCCCATGACGATTTTCTTCTCCCGTCCACTGACGCACCCATTTGCTCCAAGGGTTATTTTCAACCTGACCAACGCCATCAACATCCATCAACCAGGATTCGTAGGTTGGTAAAGCTTCTTCGGTAATGGTGTCGCCTACTAGTGTTACCCAAAAATCGTAGGGTAAATCTTTGGCAATTTCTCTAAGTTCTTTTACTTCTTCAAAGAAATTTTCATCTTCAGAATTAGGCAAAAAATCCGATGGTTGCCATATTGTTTCTACTGGAATCAAATATTCTTCCATGAAACCTTCTACTTTATTTTCCAGAAATTGCATTACTTCTAGACGAATATTCTTTATAGACATTGTTTAATTTTTAATTGATTGGATTACTGCTTTTTCTGTTTTCTGCATCAATTCTTCAAAAGGAAAGTCTTTTACAGCAATCGCTTCATGAATTATAAATTGTAGATGATTACCTAAACCCATTGGGAAAGCTCCAAATTTAACCATTTTCCATGAATTATTAATAGTAATTGGCACAACATATGCCGAAGGTGCATATTTACATAAGATTTTTAAACCGCTTTGGGCAAATTCTTTTGGTCTCCCGTCTTTACTTCTTGTTCCTTCCGGGAATATTACAGCGGAACGTTTATGCTTTTCAATGTATTCCGATAGTTCTTTTATAAGTGGAATGGCTTGTTTTGGGTCTTTCCTATCAATAAGAATAGAACCGCCATGACGAAGATTATAGGAAACACTTGGAATGCCTTTTCCTAATTCTTTCTTGCTCACAAACTTGGCGTGAAAACGACGCAAATACCAAATAATTCCGATGATATCATAAAGGCTTTGATGATTTAAAACAAAGATTATCGGGACATTTTTTGGAATAGTATCTCTATTTTTAAACGTATATCTTGTTCCTAAAATATTAGTGCATTTGGTCAAAAAAAAATTTAAATAGTCAACACTTTTTTTATGCGCCTGATAACCAAAAACATTTAAACAAATCCATTGAATAGGATGGAAAATAACCAATGATAATCCAAAAAAAAGATAAAATAAGACCGAAATTGGATATGAAATAAGCTTTTCCATGATTTAAAAATAGATAACAAAAGTATAAAAAATCAAAAGGAAGAAGAATAATAAGATAAGAAAAAACGTTTTTAAAATTTTGTGAAAATGTACACTTTTTGTATACCTATAGTTTGCCTAACGCTGTTACCTTTACAATCTGTTTAATCTAGGTCAAAAGAATCGAAATAATTTGTTCAAAACTCCTCCGATTTGTATCCATTAACATCAAAAAAAGCATTATTTTTATGCCACAAAATTTATAAAAAATGAGTTCAGAAAAAGACGCCAAATTAAAAGCATTACAATTAACACTTGATAAATTAGATAAAGCTTACGGTAAAGGAACCGTAATGAAAATGGGTGACAAAGCCGTTGAAGAAGTTGAAGTAATTCCTTCTGGATCGCTTGGTTTAGATTTAGCATTAGGGGTAAATGGTTATCCAAAAGGAAGAGTTATAGAGATTTATGGCCCGGAATCTTCAGGAAAAACAACCTTAACATTGCACGCCATTGCCGAAGCACAAAAAGCGGGTGGAATTGCCGCTTTTATTGATGCTGAACATGCTTTCGATAGAAATTATGCAGAGAAATTAGGCGTTGATATTGAGAATTTAATCATTTCTCAACCTGACAATGGAGAACAAGCCTTAGAAATTGCAGAAAACTTAATCCGTTCTGGTGCTATTGACATTGTGGTTATCGACTCGGTTGCAGCATTGACTCCAAAAAGTGAAATCGAAGGCGAAATGGGAGATTCAAAAATGGGATTACACGCTCGTTTGATGTCGCAAGCATTAAGAAAATTAACGGGGACAATTAGCAAGACAAATTGTACCGTATTTTTCATTAATCAGTTGAGAGAAAAAATCGGAGTGATGTTTGGTAACCCAGAAACTACAACCGGTGGGAATGCTTTAAAATTCTATGCTTCTGTCCGTTTAGACATTCGTCGTTCATCACAAATTAAAGATGGTGAAAATGTAATTGGAAATAGAACCAAAGTTAAAGTGGTAAAAAATAAAGTAGCACCGCCATTCAAAACCGCAGAATTTGATATAATGTATGGCGAAGGCGTTTCAAAAACAGGCGAAATTCTTGATTTAGCCGTTGAATTTGAAATCATCAAAAAGGCAGGATCTTGGTTTAGCTATGGTGACACAAAACTTGGGCAAGGAAGAGACGCAGTTAAAGTATTGATAAAAGACAATCCAGAATTAGCTGATGAACTAGAACAAAAAATAAAAGATCATATTAAAGAAAGTAATTCTTAATAAACTATAACATCCCATTAAAATTTTAACGGGATGTTTTTTTTTGTAACTTAACGCAACCTTTTTTGTAAAAAAAAGTATACTAACATAATTTTTATATCATGAGAAAAAAAATAATCTTCCTTTTAGCCCTGTTTTTTATATTAAATTCTTGTACTCCTGGTGACGATACCCAATACTCCTTTAAATTTATGCCTATAGAAAGTGTAGACATTCCTGCTGAGTTTACATTAGGGGAAACTTATCCTATTACTGTTCATTATACAGTACCTACAAGTTGCTATTATTTTAGCTCATTGTATTATGATAAAGATTTAAACATAAGAACAATTGCTATTGAAAATGCTATAGCACAAAGAAATAATTGTCAGGATTTGAGTGCTGCTGATGGGGCAAATACCCATACTTTTAATTTTTATGTGACTAGTAATGGTTCCTATATTTTTAAATTTTATCAAGGAAAAGACGACCAAGGAAATGATATTTTTCTAGAGTATGAAGTTCCTGTGACAAATTAAATAACAATCCATTTTTGAAAATTGAATTTAAATCAACCCTTAAATGATTGCAAAAAAAGCACAGAAAAACACATGCTTACTAGTAATATCGGGAAAAAGTTGCTAAATCCGGGACGCTTTTTTATGAATTATAATCTTGCAGTTGCTTTAATATAATGCTGTGAACTTGGACTTTAATGGTCTTTTTAAAATCTGCAGATTGATTTTTAGTGTCGATAAAATAATGAATTTTCACACGCATCAAACCAGGACTTCCACTGAAAAAAGTATAAGAAAAGTGCTTTTTGTTATCGGCAAAAGTAAGTGGGACAACCGGAATATGGTGGTCAATTGCTAATCGGAAAGCGCCATCTTTAAATTCATCCAATACTATAGATTCATCATCAGGGACACCTCCTTCGGGAAAAATACAAATGCTCAATCCTTGATTTAGTCTTTTTTGAGCTCTTTCAAAAACAGCCATTCTACTTTTTGAACTACTCCTATCTACCAAAATACAAGTCCGTTTATAGAAAAATCCGAAAAGCGGAATCTTAGCCAATTCTTTTTTGCCGACAAAAACAAAAGGGTTTTTTACCACAGAAAGCATTAGCATAATATCGGTCATCGAAGTGTGATTGGCAACAAACATATAACTTTTGCCTTCTATGATTTCTTCTTCTTTTTCTAATTTTACTCTGAAACCCATACCAAATAAAATGACTTTAGCCCAAATTCGAGCCATCACAAAAAAATAGGGATACCATTTTTCTTTAAGAATGGAAATAAAAAGAAACGGGAACATAACGATTATGGGAATCGCCATTAATACATAAAACCAAATCCGATAAAGTGACCAAAAAACAATTTTCAATACTCTCATATTGTCAAATGTAATGAAAGGTATGCAATTTTTAATACAAAGGTTTAACTTTGCGGTTGAAATAAAATTACCATGGCAAAAATACTAACCGGAATTCAAAGCACAGGAACGCCCCATTTAGGAAACTTATTAGGTGCCATTTTGCCCGCTATTGAACTGTCAAAAAATCCAAGTAACGAGTCGTTTCTATTTATTGCAGATTTGCATTCGATTACCCAAATAAAAAACGGAGATGAGCTTCGTCAAAATACGTATAGTACCGCTTCAGTTTGGTTAGCTTGTGGATTGGATGTCAGTAAAGTGATTTTTTATCGTCAGAGCGATGTGGCTCAAACCGCTGAATTGTCATGGTATTTGAGTTGCTTTTTCCCTTTTCAACGTCTGACTTTAGCGCATTCATTCAAAGACAAAGCTGATAGACTTGAAGATGTAAACGCTGGTTTGTTTTCGTATCCAATGCTAATGGCGGCTGATATTTTATTGTATGACGCCAATTTTGTTCCCGTTGGGAAAGACCAATTACAACATATTGAAATTACGCGTGATGTTGCTTCTCGTTTTAATCATCAAATGGGAGAAACATTTGTAATTCCGGAAGCAAAAATAGAAAAAGAAACCATGTATGTTCCCGGAACTGATGGTCAAAAAATGAGTAAATCGCGTGGCAATATCATCAATATATTCTTGGATGATAAAGCGTTGCGCAAACAAATTATGAGCATTGAAACCGATAGCACACCATTAGAAGAACCAAAAAATCCTGATGCCTGTAAAATATTTGGACTTTATAAATTATTGGCAAATGGAGAACAAATTGCACAAATGAAAACCAAATATGCTAATGCTAACAGAGATTTTGGTTACGGTCATGCCAAACAGGAATTGTTTGAGTTAATTGTTGCAAACTTCAAAAACGAAAGAGAAAAATACAATTACTACATGAACAATTGGCCGGAAGTTGATGCTTTGCTAAAACAAGGTGCAGCAAAAGCGGGAATAATTGCAGATGCTGTTTTGAAAAAAGTCAGAGTGAAATTAGGGTTTGAATAAACTTAAATTGCTTCAAACAGTTTCCCTGGTAAAGGTCGAATAACGCCTTTCAATTCCATATTTAATAGTAAAGACGAAATTCGGAAAATCGGAAAATCACATTCGAGAGCAATACTATCTAACAATTGTTTTCCGTTTTGCTGAAGATAATCGTATAATTTTTGTTCGTCGTTATCTAAAGAAACAAACAGTTGTTTTTGAATTACCTTATTGTCATTAGCTCCGCACAGTTCGGCTTTACTTAGGGTCTTAGCTTGCGAATGAATCTCCCAATTCAGAATATAAACCAAATCGGCTGCAGAAGTCATCAAATTAGCACGTTGTGTTTTAATTAAATTATTACATCCTTGACTATATTTATCAGAAGTTCTACCGGGTACCGCAAAGACATCCCGATTGTAATCATTTGCCATAATTGCTGTTATTAGTGAACCTCCTTTTTCAGCACTTTCTATAACAACTGTAGCCTCGCTCATTCCCGCAACGATTCGATTGCGTCGTACAAAGTTCTCTTTATCCGGATTTGAATTGCTCCAAAACTCAGTTAAAAACCCGCCGTTTTCTTCCATTTTGGCAACATATTTCTTGTGTACTTTTGGATAAACTTGATTTAAACCATGCGCCAAAACCCCGATAGTTTGCAACTTATTTTCCATAGCTGCTTGGTGCGCTACAATATCAACTCCATAGGCAAATCCGCTAACGATTATTGGATTAAAAATGGCTAAATCTTCGATAAGTTTTTTACAAAAATCTACTCCATGTGAAGTAACTTCTCGAGTGCCAACGATGCTGATTATTTTTCTATTTTCGAAATTTAAATTCCCCGAGCCAAAAAGCAAAACCGGCCCGTCTATGCAATGTTTTAACTTGTTAGGATAATCGTCATTTTGGTAATACAAAATGGTTATTTTCTGTTTTTCAATAAATCGCAATTCCTGTTCGGCTTTTTCAAAAATGGTTTTATCCTTGAGGTTTTTAATTAAAACCCCGCCAATTCCGTCAATTGATTTTAATGATTGTGATTTGGAATTAAAAACATTTTCGGCTGAACCGCAATGATTTATAAGTTTTTTGGCAACAATATCTCCAACGCCTTCTACTTTCAATAGTGCCAAAATATTAAAAAGTTCTGTTGGATTCATGTGCTTATTTTACTACAAAAATAATTATTTTTTATTGGGATTGTTAATAAATTTTGTGAATAATTTTTTTATAGTTCTATTGTTTATCTAAATTTGTCCATATGAAGATTGAACAATACATTTCCCAATTATTATATCGTTATCAGTGTGTTACCGTACCAGGATTTGGTGCGTTTCTGACTGAATTTCAGACGGCACAATTGGACGAAAACTCCCATTCGTTTTATCCTCCAAAAAAGATGGTGTCTTTTAATCCGTTTATCAAAAATAATGATGGATTATTGGCAAACCATTTAGCACAAGCAGAAAAAATATCCTATGAAATTGCGGTAAATATTATTCAGAATGAAGTATCGCATTGGAAAACTAAAATCCACGAATTCGGCAGTTTCTCTGTAAAAAATGTTGGTGATTTTTCATTGAATTCGGAGAATAATATAGTCTTTGTACCTATTGATCAAATCAATTATCTTACAGCATCTTTCGGGCTGAGTTCCTTTGTTTCTCCAGCTGTAAAAAGAGAAGTTTATAAAGAAGAAGTTGAGCAACTCGAAGAAAAAGCGCCAGTTATTTTCACACCAGAGAAAAGAAGGAATTATAGTGTTTTAAAATATGCTGCTGTTTTCTTGTTATCAGCCGGAATTACAGGAACTGTTGGTTACAAATATTACGAAAACAAAATTGCGCAAGAAACACTTATTGTAGAAACCAATGTTCAGAAAAAGGTAAATCAAAAAATTCAGGAAGCAACTTTTTATATTTCAAATCCGTTGCCAGCTGTTACGTTAACGGTTCCTGAAGAAAAACTACCTTACTCTGTTGTTGCGGGTGCTTTTAGAATAGAAAGCAACGCTGAAGAACAATATCAAAGACTGCTTGAATTAGGCTTTAAAAAAGCTAAAAGATTAGCCCCTAACAAGCATGGATTATTTCCTGTAGTTTACGGAAGTTATTCTACCTACTCAGAAGCTCATAAAGCTATGAAGAATATTCAAAAGTTAGACAATAAAGCAGCTTGGCTTTTGGTTGATGAATTATAAAAAAATCTCAATTTCTCGATATTTTTTGTTTTCAGTAAGTACCTTTGCAAAAAAAGTATGAATCCAAAACATCCTTCTGAATCGTTAACCATTTTAACCGATGTGGTTTTACCAGGCGAAACCAATCCTTTAAATAATCTTTTTGGTGGCGAATTGTTAGCCCGGATGGATAGAGCTGCCAGTATTGCTGCCAGAAGACATTCGCGGAGAATTACCGTTACTGCTTCTGTTAATCATGTAGCTTTTAATCGTGCCATTCCTTTAGGTAGTGTAGTGACTATTGAAGCTAAAGTTTCCCGTGCTTTTACATCGTCAATGGAAATCTTTTTGGATGTTTGGATAGAGGATAGAGAATCTGGAATCAAAACCAAAGCGAATGAAGCTATTTATACTTTTGTAGCCGTAAATGAAACTGGAAATCCTGTAAGTGTTCCGCCTATAATCCCTGAAACAGAACTTGAGAAAGAACGTTATGATGCTGCTTTGCGCAGAAAGCAATTGAGTTTAGTCTTAGCCGGAAAAATGAATCCAAACGATGCGACCGAATTGAAAGCATTGTTTATGTAATAATAACCAACTATTTTCTGTACATTATCAATAAAAAAATAGCCTCAAGTGGCTATTTTTATGTTTAGTTTTACATATTATACAACCAACTGGCCGGATTATTATAAGTCGTATTTTGAAGAATTAAGAATTTCAAAATCGTTTTTCCTGTATCGCCATTGGTTCTGATTTTACCTATACTTTGCTTGGTAGAAACTTTGTCGCCAACGCTTACATTAACACTAATTAAGTTTTGGTATACCGTGAAATAATCTCCATGCTGAATAAAGACAGCAATATTCAAAGGCGATAATTTAATTACTTTGGTGACTTCTCCTCCAAAAACTGCTCTTGCTGAAGCTCCGTTTTCTGTAGTAATTTCAACGCCACTATTGTGAACTGTAAGTGTTCTATATACCGGATGTGGTTGGTCACCATAGGGTAAAGAAACAGCTCCTTTTTCAACAGGCCAAGGTAATTTGCCTTTATTAGCTCTGAAATTATTCGCAACCAATTGCCCTTCGGATGTCAATACAATTTTTGCTGAAGATTCAACGGCTTTTGTTGATTCAGTCGTGGTTGTTTTTGGATTGGCTTTTGCTTTAGCCGCAGCTGTTTTCTTATTGGCTGCAGCAATTGTTTCGCGAATTAATTTTTGAATTTGCGCATCAATTTTTTTGGTTTCCTGTTGTTTCTTTTTAATCTCAGCGATGATTTTGCCTTTTTGCTTTTGTATCTGACTTGCTATTTTTTCTTGCTCCTTTTTCTCTTTAACTAATTCTTTTTTTTCATTCTCGTTTTCAGCAATTAGTTTTTCCTTTTCCGTTTTTTGAACTACAATTTTATTGGTATATCCAACCAATTGCTTAGTTTTTCCTTCTATTTCCTGGCCTTGCATTTTTCTATAGCTTGCATATTGCTTCATATACTGTGCTCTTTTGTAGGCCTGCAAAAAGTTTTCAGAAGATAATAAAAACATAGCCCTACTTTGTTCAGACCGACTTTTATATGACTTTAAAATCATCGCGGTGTAATCTTTTCTCAGTTGTTCTAGTTCCTTATTAAGTTGGTTAATTTTAATTTGATTAATATATATATCATTACCCAATAACTTGGTTTGTTTTTCGGTTGTTTTTATCAATTTTTCTTTTAATCCTATTTTTTCTTTTTGAATCTGAAGTTGTGTAACCACAGATTTCTCTTTGCTTTTTACCGATTGTAATAATTGTTCTTTCTCCTGAATCTCTAATTGAATTTTAGCTTTACGCTCTTCGAGTTCTTCCTGCGTTGGCGGTTGGCTATACATTTGAATAGTGCAACAGAAGAATAATAAAGTGATAATTAATTTTTGCATCGTTTGAATTTTGCTAATCTATTTAATAAATATTCTATCATATCCATCAGGAACATTGTACGGAAAAGATAAATCTTCGTTGAATGTTTTAGAATTATAATCTATTATGATTGTTGTTTTTTCTTTCTTTTGAAATGCATTTATCGTTAAACTTGTCGGGAAAATACCAGAAACAAAATCTTGAAAATTGGGATAACTCACTTCAAAGCTTCTCTCTTTATCCGGTTGAATAATCTCTTGTTTTTTTAGCAAAAATTTTTCTGCTTCAAAGGAAAAAGATTTTTCGGTTTTGTCTTCTAGAGCATTCAATTTATATAATCTATCTGTTTCTGTAAATGAATAATTTCCACTTGTCAAATCGTCAATTGGTTGTCCAATCAGCATATTTTGTATTTTATTAAAATCTAAATCGGTTCCCAACCATTGACTCAACCCTTCATAATTCCCTTTAAAATAAGTCCCGTTTATTTTTTCATAATAGTTTACTTCATTAGGTGTTATTAATGCTTTTGCCATTGTTATGCCCAATACACGAATGCTAACTAAAATCTTCTCATCCTTCTTTATTTTGACTTCTGCCGAAACACTTTGTGAATCATCTTCGTGTTTGTATTTGGCACTTGCTCTGATATATAATGTTGAAAATTCATTTTTATTACTGTAATGATTTTGAATAATTTTTTCAGAAGTTAAAATATTCTCTTTATTTACAGCCGTTGTTGGTGTTTTTGTATCAACAAATACCGCTTTTGATTTGCATGAACTTAAAAAAATAACGGCGAGAATAAACAATCCTTTTTTCATTATTTTTTTTGTTTTTTTATAAGTTCGTCCGCTTTGGAAAAGTATTTGTCTTTCTTATGTATATCTCCCAAACCTGTATATGCTTCTCCCAATTGAATATTGAAATTAATTTCCAAAGCGTCATCGTCAATTACAAAATCTAAACCCGTTTCTAAAATTGTTGCTGCTTTTTTAAAACTTTTCAGCTGATTGTTTGCTAAACCTCCATAATAATAAAACTGTGGTTGTGTTGGGAAAAGCTCTTTCAAATCATCTGTTTTTTTAGCCAAATCGGCAAATTGCAGATTTTCAGTATACGCTTGTAGTAATAAAAGTTGCGTTTCAATATCTTCTTCAGCATTTTTTAAATGCATATTTAAATACTTAACCGCTTTTTCCCAATTGGATTTTGAAAAATAAAATTTTCCTATTTCTTTAGCTACTTTTACTTCTTTATCATTGTCAAAATAAGAAATGGCTTTGTCTAAATCAGTTTCATATTTTGGATTATTTTTAGTGAAAATTAGAAACTCATTGAGCATTCGGTGCTTAATTTTTGAGTCGATTTTTTTGCTTGGGAACACAATATTCATAGCTTTTGTCGCATTATCTCCATCATTATTATTTAAATAAAACTTAAATAAACTTACTTGCGCCCAATCGGAAGTTGGAATTTCCTTTTCTAGTTTTTGAGCAATTTCTAATGCTTTTTCTTCTTGATTACTTTGCGAATACATGTAAATCAAAGAAATATAATTGGATTCTTCTTTTGGAAATTTTTTAATCTGATCTAATAAATTGAACTTTTCAGCCGATTGGTATTTAGCATCTTTTAAAATATCCGCTTTGTATAATTCGCGTTTATCTGATTTCCCATACTTTGCATTTAATTCGTTTATGAGTTCTAACGCTTTGTCAAATTGCTGGGTGTTCATGTACAATGAAGTCAAATCTTCTTTGTAATCTTCTTTAAATTCTATCAGTTTTTCAACGATTATAATCGCTTGATTATAATCGCGCGTATCATAACAAACGTCATACATTCCAACCCAGGCCCAACGGTTTTTTGGATCCATTTTAGCTGCTTTCTCAAAATTATCATACGCCTCTTTATACTTTTTTTGAGCCAGATAATTTTTGCCTAATTCGAAATAAACTATAGGATTTTCAGGCTCAATTGCTTTCCCTTTTTCTAAAGCTTCAATCGCCTTATCGTAGTTTTCGATGCTTTTTTGTTTAATTGCTTCGTAGAAAAAATCTTCAAATCCATCATCTATCGTAACCACATCGTTTGGTTCATTTTGAGCCAATACAATATTGGGAACTAAAAAAGTCCCGAAAAGTAACAGACAATAAATTGTGATTTTTTTCATTTTTTTATTCTAAAACCGAGTAATCTCCGACACTAATACTTGTGAAATTCCCATCAAAACTAACATGATTCCCAATCATCGCATTATCTAAATGAGCATTTTTTATATGAGAATGATTTTGAACCAAACTGTTTTTTATCTCCGAATTTTGAACGTGACAACCATCTCCCAAAGAAACATTTGGCCCAACATTAGTGTTAATTAAAACTACATTTTTACCAATATAACATGGCGGAATGATGCTTGAATTTTCTAATTTCACATTGTAATCTACTAAATGTTCTCCGTCATTGTGCAAAAATCCGAGCATTCTTGAATTGGTCTCTACCGTAACGTCTTTGTTACCGCAATCCATCCATTCATCTACCTTGCCCGGGACAAATTTCATCCCTTTTGCCATCATTTGTTTAATTCCATCATTAATTTGGTATTCGCCACCGTGAATGATATTGTTATCCAAAACATACTGAAGCTCATCTCTTAAAACGGAAATATTCTTAAAATAGTATATCCCTATAACAGCTAAATCAGAAACAAATGCTGTCGGCTTTTCTACTAATTCTACAATTTCATTGTTTTCATTCAAATTGATTACCCCAAAAGCTTCCGGATGATCCACTTGTTTTACCCAAATAACGCTATCGGCAGTTTTGTCTAAATCAAAATCAGCGCGAATTAATGTATCGGCATACGCAATTACGGCTGGCCCACTCAAAGAATCTTTAGCACACATAATTGCATGACCCGTTCCAAGCGCTTCATTTTGATAGTAAATGGTTCCTTTCGCCCCTAATTTTTGAGCAATAGCAATCAAATCTTCTTCTACTTTTTTTCCAAAACTTTCATGAATGATAAAAGCCACTTCGTCAATTTGCTGATTCAAAACACTGGCAATATCTTCTACTAATCGGTGAACAATTGGTTTCCCGGCAATTGGAATTAATGGTTTTGGGATGGTTAATGTATGTGGTCTTAATCTGGAACCACGACCGGCCATTGGGACTATTATTTTCATTATTTATTGTATTAAGTATAAGACTAAAACACTACTATATTTTTATTTAACTGTTTACTGTGAATGAATAATGAGCGCTATTTCACTCCGGTACTCCCAAATCCGCCTTCTCCACGTGAAGTTTCAGAAAGTTCTTGAACTGAAATCCATTCGGCTCTTTCGTGTTTGGTGATGATTAATTGGGCTATTCTTTCGCCGTTTTCTACGACAAAATTTTCATTGGATAAATTTACTAAAATCACACCAATTTCACCTCGATAATCAGCATCTACTGTTCCGGGTGAATTAAGAACAGTTATTCCTTTTTTTGCCGCCAATCCGCTTCTTGGACGAACTTGCGCTTCATAGCCAATTGGCAATTCAATAAAAAGTCCAGTTTTTACAATAGTTCTTTCTAAAGGTTTTAACTCTATTGGTTCAGTCAAATTTGCTCTTAAATCCATTCCTGCTGAAGCGATGGTTTCATAATTTGGCAAATCGTGTTGTGATTTATTGATGATTCTTATGGTCATTTTATTTTGCTTTTCTTTTTGTGATTCGACGTAATGTTTCCTTTTCACTATAATAAATGAAGTATAAAAACAGGGTTAACAAACCTATTTTTAGAAGATAATTCTCTCTCAGATAAGGAATATAGAATGAGATTGCTGAGAACAAAATAGTCAATCCCAAATAGCTGAAAATTCTATTGAAATCATACGGAATCGGATAGTGATTTTGTCCCCATTTGTAAGAGATAATCATCATACTTCCATAAGCTGCAATAGTGGCAATTGCTGAGCCATAATAACTCATTGACGGAATTAAAAGCCAATTCAAAATCAGTGTTATGGCAGCGCCAATTAATGAAATATAAGCGCCAATTCTGGTCTTATCTATGAGTTTGTACCAAACTGATAGGTTCGAATAAATTCCAAGGAAGAAATTTGCTAAAACAATTAATGGCACCACTTTCATCGCATCCCAATAGTTATCATTAGGTACTAAAACTTGTTTTAATAAATCGGCAAACACTATTACAAATAGACAAATAAACGAACCAAAAATCACAAAATATTTGGTAATGGTGGCATAAGTTTGCTGTGCGTTTTCATTACTTGCATGACTAAAGAAAAACGGTTCGATTCCCAAAGTATAGGCTGTTCTGAAAAGCACCATAAACATTCCTATTTTATAACAGGCTGAATACGCTCCTATTTCAGACATGGGAACGTGCATCCAGTCTAAAAGAATTTTATCAAAATGTTCGTTGATGGCAAAAGCTATTCCTGCAAATAAGATTGGAAGTCCATAAGTCATCATTTTTTTCCAAAGTGCTTTATCAAAGTTCCACGCAATTTTGGTATAATTTGGAATCAATACTAGAAATGTAGTCAAGCTTGACACAATGAAAGAAATAAAAATATACCCAATCTGATAATTTCTGAAATAAATCATACTAAAAATGCCATCGGGATTGTTGGCTACCAATTCGGGTAAAATTGCCAGAAAAAATAAAGTCAATAGTAAACTTATAGAAACATTTCCAATTTTTATTGCAGCATACATTATGGGTTTTCGCTCTGCGCGGAGTTTTGAAAAAGGGATTATTGCCAGAGCATCAAGTGTTAAAATCCAGATGGTATAGGTGATATATTCAACCTTAATATCGGACCAACTGGCTAAGGTATTTCGGAACAGTAATCCTAACACCAAGAATCCTAAGGACGACCAAAAAAGTGAAATTGTCGAGGTGGAAATTACATTCTTCTTATTGTCTTCCGAATTGTAAAACCTGAAAAAAGCTGTTTCCATTCCGTAGGACAAGACCACATTAAAAAAAACCAAGTAGGCAAAAATCACAGAAACTTCTCCCATTTTGCTTTTATCCGGCAAATAAAGCACATAAATCGGATTCAGCACAAAACTGATTAACCTCGGAATAACGGTTGCTAATCCGTAAATTAGGGTTTGTTTAAAGAGATTTTTATAAAGGCTCAATGAGAGTTTGTTTAAGGTATTGAACAAAAATAACTATTAAATTCATTCCAAAAAAAAAGAGCGAACAAATGTTCACTCTTTCTTATCATTTTATTTTTTATTATCCTTTCAATGCTTCGGCTCCACCAACAATCTCTAAGATTTCGTTTGTAATAGCCGCTTGACGCGCTTTGTTATAGGTTAATTTCAATTGGTTTCTCAATTCGGTTGCGTTGTCAGTTGCTTTGTGCATTGCCGTCATACGCGCTCCGTGTTCTGAAGCAAATGAATCTCTGATTGCTTTGTATAATTGAGTTTTCAAAGATTTTGGAATCAATGTTAATACAATTTCTTCTTTTGAAGGTTCAAAAATATAATCTCCTGTTGAAGCTGGAACATCTGATTTAATTGGTGCTAACGGCAAAAATTGTTCGATTTGAACGATTTGTGTTGCGGCATTTTTAAATTGGTTATATACCAATTCAATTTTGTCATACTCACCTGTAACAAATTTTTCAGTTAATGCTTCAGCTATTTCAGCAACTCTTTCAAAAGTGAGTTCGTCAAATATTTCGCTTTTGTTATCAATAACGGTATTTGTTTTTCTTAAGATGTCATTTCCTTTTTTACCAATCGCATAAATATCAACCTGCTTTCCAACATAACTATCCGCAACTTCTTTGGCTTGCTTAATAACGTTGGTGTTAAATGCGCCTGCCAAACCTCTATTAGAGGTTATAACAACAATTAAAACTTTGTTTATTTCGCGTTGCGATGTAAACTCTCCGCCTGCATCTCCCTCTAAAGTAGCGCTTACATTTTGCAAAAGTTCGGTTAATTTTTCGGCATAAGGTCGCATCGCTGTAATAGCATCTTGAGCTTTTTTCAGCTTTGCAGCAGAAACCATTTTCATCGCCGATGTAATTTGCATCGTAGATGAAACTGAACTAATCCGATTACGTATTTCCTTTAAGTTAGCCATAGTAAATTTGAAAATTTAGCTAATTTGAAAATTTGAAAATTAGTAACATCTTCAAATTCTCAAATCTTCAAATTGGTTAATTAGTATTTCGCTGAAAGTTCTTTAGCTACTATTTCTAAAACGTCGGTAATAGTATCATCTAATTTACCGGCTTTTAAAGCATCTAAAATATCTCTATGCTTGTTATTTAAGTAATCAATGTAACTTCTTTCGAATTCTTTCACTTTGTTAACAGGAACATTTCGCAACAAGTTTTTTGAACCTGCATAGATAATAGCAACCTGATCTTCTACAGTATACGGATCGTTAACTGCTTGTTTCAGAATTTCAACGTTTCTTTTTCCTTTTTCGATTACGTTTAAAGTAACCGCATCCAAATCAGAACCAAATTTTGCAAACGCTTCCAATTCACGGAATTGTGCTTGGTCTAATTTTAATGTTCCAGCTACTTTTTTCATTGATTTAATTTGAGCGTTACCTCCAACACGAGATACCGAAATACCTACGTTAATTGCCGGACGAACTCCAGAGTTGAACAAATCTCCATCCAAGAAAATTTGTCCATCAGTAATCGAAATTACGTTAGTTGGAATATATGCAGATACGTCGCCTGCTTGCGTTTCAATAATTGGCAAAGCAGTTAATGAACCTCCACCTTTTACGATACCTTTTAAAGTATCTGGCAAATCGTTCATGTTTTTTGCGATATCGTCGTCGGCGATTACTTTACAAGCTCTTTCTAACAAACGAGAGTGTAAGTAGAAAACGTCTCCAGGATATGCCTCACGACCCGGTGGTCTTCTTAATAAAAGAGATACCTCACGATAAGCTACCGCTTGTTTTGATAAATCATCATAGATAATCAAAGCAGGACGACCTGAATCTCTGAAATATTCTCCGATCGCAGCTCCGGCCATTGGCGCATAAACTTGCATTGGCGCTGGATCAGAAGCATTAGCAGCTACAATAGTTGTATAAGCCATAGCGCCTTTTTCTTCTAATGTTTTAGCAATATTAGCTACTGTTGAAGCTTTTTGTCCTATCGCCACATAGATACAAAATACTGGTTTTCCAGCATCGTAAAATTCTTTTTGGTTCAAAATGGTATCGATACAAACTGTAGTTTTACCTGTTTGACGGTCACCGATAACAAGCTCACGTTGACCTCTTCCAACCGGAATCATCGCATCGATAGATTTGATACCTGTTTG
This sequence comes from Flavobacterium sp., assembly GCF_049318325.1. Classification (GTDB taxonomy): domain Bacteria; phylum Bacteroidota; class Bacteroidia; order Flavobacteriales; family Flavobacteriaceae; genus Flavobacterium. The sequence continues at coordinate 69,934 of NZ_JBMOGQ010000001.1, forward strand.
TAAAGGTTCTGTTACTGGTTGACGGAAAATAACTCCAGGAGCTTTTCTTTCCAATGGCATTTCGTATAATTCGCCACTAATTGGGCCTTTACCGTCGATTGGCTCACCAAGTGTATTAACTACACGTCCTACGATTTGTTCACCAACTTTTAGAGATGCTATACGTTGTGTTCTTTTTACTATAGATCCTTCTCTAATTCCAGTAGATGGTCCTAAAAGTACAACTCCCACATTGTCTTCTTCTAAGTTCAAAACAATAGCTTCCAATCCGTTTTCGAATTGTACTAACTCACCGTATTGCGCGTTTGATAGCCCGTAAACACGCGCGATACCATCACCTACTTGAAGAACAGTTCCTACTTCTTCTAATGTTGCACCTGATTCAAAACCAGATAATTGTTTCTTTAATATTGCTGTAATTTCAGCTGGATTAATTTCTGCCATTTTGATATATCTTTAATGGTAATCTAATTACTAAACTCTCTTTTTAATTCTTGTAATCTGTTTGATACAGAAGCATTATATTGTTTGTCGCCTATTCTCAATATAAATCCACCAATGATTGATGGGTCAATTGTGTTTTTGATAGTTATTTTTTTAGTTGACATGGATGTTGCTTTTGCCAATATTTTAGCTTCTAAATCAGCCGTAATAGGAAAAGCCGTCGTCACATTTGCAACTTCAACACCATTCATATCATCAAATTGTACGTTGAATTGGGCGGCAATAGCCTCTAGTATTTCAAATCTTTTATTTTCCTGTAGCAATCTGAAAAGCGATTTGGTATCTTCTTCAACAGATCCAAATACTTCTGACAACACGTTCATCTTAACTTCTGAAGTAATGATTGGGCTTGCCAAAAAATCTTTTAAATCAGCACTAGAATTAACCGCAGTAATGATGGATTTCATATCATCATTAACTTGGTTTGCTTTTCCTGTTGAAACCGCAGTTTCTAATATTGCTTTAGCGTATCTAATCGCAGCTCTTGACATAACGATTAATTTAATTTAACATCACCCAACATTTTCTCAACCAATTTGGTTTGAGATTCTTTGTTAGACAATTCTTCTTTTAATAATTTTTCGGCTATTTCTAAAGATAATGTTGAAACTTGTATTTTCAATTCATTCATTGCCGCATTTTTTTCGCTTTCAATAGCTGCCTTAGCTTGTTCTATCATTTTTTGACCAGCTACTTGAGCTTCAGCTTTCGCATCACTAATCATTTTTTCTTTGATTTCTCGTGCTTCTTTCATCATAGCTTCTCTATCCGATCTAGCTTCAGCTAATAATTTCTCATTATCTGATCTTAAGTTTTGCATGTCTCTTTTTGCAATTTCGGCTGAAAGCAATGCATTTTTGATTCCTTCTTCTCTTTCGTTAATGATATCCAAAATTGGTTTCCATGCGAATTTTTTCAATAATAAAATCAATCCTACGAAAATGACGAATTGCCAAAAGAACAATCCTAACGAAAAATCACTAATTAACTTATCCATAGTACAATATAATTATAGTCTTTTATTTTAATTTTTTAAACATAAGCCACAACCAACCGTTGTGGCTTATTGTTTTTTTTAGTTTTCAGAAACTGCAAATAATGCAGCAAATCCGATACCTTCAATAAGAGCTGCTGCGATCAACATCGCTGTCTGGATTTTTCCAGAAGCATCTGGTTGACGAGAGATAGCATCCATTGCTGAACCACCAATTCTTCCGATACCAATACCTGCTCCGATTACTACTAATCCTGCTCCGATAATTCTAGGAATTGTCATAAAAATATGTATTAAAAATTAAACATTCAATTTATTTTGCCAACGCACTGTTTGGCACTTCGCTTAAAATGTCCAATGAACATTTTAATGATGCGCTTCTTCATGATGATGCTCTTCTACAGCAGAACCAAAATAAAGCGCTGACAACATTGTAAATATATAAGCTTGCAATAATGCAACTAATATTTCAATCATAGAAATTGCGAAAGAAAGTACAAATGATAAGCTACTTCCTAACCAGCTTTTAAAAATAAACATCAATCCAATCAAACTCATTAATACGATGTGACCTGCAACTATATTTGCATAAAGACGAATCATCAAAGCGAATGGCTTAATGAAAACACCTAACAATTCTATAGGAGCTAAAACTATTTTCATTAACACAGGAACTCCTGGCATCCAGAAAATGTGACCCCAATAGTCTTTTTTTGCTGTAAATGTGGTAATTAAAAAAGTAAGCAAAGCCAAACAAGCTGTTACTGCAATATTGCCGGTAACATTGATTCCGAATGGTGTTAAACCGAAAATATTTAAAAACCAAACAAAAAAGAAAATGGTTAATAAATAGCTCATGTATTTTTTATAATGCCTTTCTCCAATATTAGGTATTGCAATTTCGTCTCTAACGTATATAACGATTGGCTCAAATATACGTCCAACACCTGATGCTATATTTCCGTTTTTAGCATATGATTTTGCCAAGCTTCTGAATAATAAAAACATCAATAAAGCTACTACAAATATCATAAATACATTTTTCGTAATAGAAAAATCGAGTGGTTTTGTATTGGTTGGTTCGTGCTTTTCGTTTAAAGTCAAAGAAGCTTCTTTACTATCAACTTTATAAATTTTACTATGATGTAATTGATAGAAATTACCATTTACTTCAGCCGTTTCTTCTCCATGATGAAATTTAGATGAAGAGAAAACTTGTACACCGTTATCATAAATAATAACAGGAAGAGGAAACCCTACATGCACTTGTTCTCCAGCCTCATTCTTGTAACCAAAAATATTGAAATCGTATGAGTCTTTTAAGTGATGGTCTATAAACTCCTTGATCTCTGTTTTGATATCTTTAGGTTCTGCTTCTTTTTCATGATGTGCAGTTCCAGCTACATGTGCTTGTGTCGAAGCAACAACTGAATCATTAACAGGATTAGCATAATTTATCAAAGACATACACACCATTAAAGCGCATATAAAAAATTGCAGTGGTTTTCTTGAAATCACCATATCTAATAATTAACTTATATAAACGTTTTCAAATTTGGCGCAAAAGTACAATTAAAATTAGTATTAAAAAGCAATGCTATTAATATTTTTAATGAATTATCGATTATAAAACATATTACTGCTTATTATTTAATATTCTGATAGTTAAAATTGTTTCTGTTGCTAAAAAATAAATAAAAATTATAAAAAAATTTATTTTTTCTAATTGTGTTTGATGTAAAGAAGCTTTTAAAATAGGGTGAATTAAAAGATAAGCAACTACTAATTTTATTGACGTGAGCAATAGAAATGTATACCCAACATTATCAATATTTCGCTCTTTTACTTTAATCAATACGCCTACAATTAGTAAAGAAAAAATAGAAAATAGACCATATAGCAACGGAATAGAATAAATAAAATTATCTTCAATCGTTTTAACAACTAATAAGAAGAAAATTAATTTGTGAATAATTAATCCAATTACTGCTATGAGTATAATTTTAAATAATGGTTTTGTCTTCATTTGTTTTCGTCCATTTTATTTATTTCTTTTAATTGACGAATTATATTGTAAAAAGCAACTCCAACACCAACGATTGTTGTGATTTTAATAAAAATGTTATGATTATTAAGAAATTTTTGGTCGAGCCATTGCCCTAATTGAGAAAATAAAAAAACAATAAGTCCCATTTGAATTGGAATATTGATAAGCGACAGCCATTTGTTACGCTGTTTTTTCTTCTGAGGATTTTCCATCACTTATCATGTTTTTTACATGTGGTTTCATTATACATGATGCGCTAAATTCTGCGCCAGGTTCAACTGATAATTTACCGCATACTACTTCACCTATAATATGTGCTTTTGATTTTATATTAAGGATTTCCTGAACTTGTATTTTTCCTTCAAATTTACCCTCGATATCGGCATTTTTGCAAATGATATCCCCTTTTACACTTCCTGCAGGGCCAATTACAATTTTGCCTTTGGATTGAAAATTACCAACTAAGTGACCATCCAAACGAAAATCAGCGGGCGAAATAATATCGCCTTGAATGGTTGTCCCTTCAACAATTCGGTTGGTTTTACCTAAAAGATCGGTGTATGATTTTGGACTTTTCTCAAACATGATTTCTATCCTTTTTTACCTAATTTTTGTCCTCCTGGTGATGGCGGCGGACCGAATTCTTGGTCGTCCCCATTTAGATCACCTTGTTTTTGTTGGACTCCTTTTTGATCTTTCCCTTTTATATTCTGATTTTGGTTGTCTTCTGAAGGCTGATCTTGTTGTTTATTATTAACAGCTGATTTTGGTTGTTCTGCAATTGGCGCTTGTTCTATTGTTCCATCCCAATTTGGCTGCGATGCAGTTTCAGGGAGATTTCCGGCTAAAAATTCATCTAAATTCTTTTTTATTTGAACTATGGTGTAATTTTCTGCCGAAATAATAATTGGCTTTTGTATTACTTTATAATCTTTATAGTCTTTTAAAATAGACGTAATGCCTATGGCTAAATCCTCTGAATTTATACCATGTAACACAACAAAATTATCAGTCATTGTGTAAATATCTAAAGAAACTGCAAGCTTATTTAAACTTCTGTCTGCTATAAATTTTTTGATTTTTTCTCGAAGAACTTTTGTTCCTGCATTTTCAAAATCTTTGGTTTGGTATAGAATTTTCCAGTTTTTTGAAGGTGCTTTAGACAATTCCAGTGCATTTAATTTTGGCAAATCGACAGTCAATAATTTTTCTGCTTTTTTACCTTCTTCACTATTTGGATAATTTAACGCTACATAATTTAAGGCTGTACTAAACTCCTCTAGTCCGCCAAGTTTACCCGCGATATTGGCTTTTAACAATTCGAATTTAGGAACTATTTCATCTCCTGTAAATCGGTTAATAGCATTTTCAGTTGCAGTTAAAACCGTTTTTATTTCCCCGTTTTGATATTGTTTATAAATATTTGCATAAGCAACATTAGGAGAATCGCTTGACTCTTCCATTTTGCTTGACGAATTCTGTAATATCTGAGCATAACGAGAATTTGGATATTGTGCAACGATACTTTCTTTCATTGCATCTGCTTTTTGTTTGTCTAAAATTTCATAAATCTTATACAAATGATACATTGATGGTAAGACTAATCTTTCCTCGGGGTTGTCCTTTAATAACTTCTCAAATCTGTTTATTGCTAATTGATACTCTTTGAATTTCTCTTTGTAAATAATACCTAGTTGGTAGTTAGCAAAGTTTCTTTCTTTGCTTAAACTGTCTATCGTTGTTTGTGATTCTGGAATTTGTTTAATATAGAAAGCTGTCGTGTACTTACCTTCTGCATCAGCTGTTTCTTTAGCATCATTCTCAGTTTCGGTATCTTCAGCGTTTAAATCTTCTGTTTTTCCGTTTTCTTTTGTAGAAATTGACGAAACCCGCCAATTGTCTTGCAAGACTCTTTTACCCCATTTTTTAGCAAACTCTACTTTACCATAAGCAACTGTGGATGCGGTATAAAAATAAAAATCATTTTGACTTGATGACGCTATGTTGCTATTTACTTTTGGCGCTAAAGCCTTTTCTTTTTTATTATTAGCAGCATCTTCCGAATCGATTTTGCCATCTTCTCTATCTTGATTTTCTTTAATTCGAGCTTCCTTTTCGGCTGCCTTTATTTGTGCTTCCTCTACTTTTTTTAATTTTGCAATATGTTTTTCAAAATAGGTTGTTCTTTCTGAACCCGACATTTTATAGAGAGCAATAATACTGTCATTTGCTTGTGAAATCGCTTCATATTTGATAACGTCTTCAAGATTTTCTCTTTTCTTTTTTATTAAATTAAATTCTCTTGTTCTTGGTTTCAATTGAACCAACGTACTATCATAGTAATTACCGGCTTTCGCAAATTTAGATTCAATAAAGTATAAGTCGGCTAAATTTCTATAATTGGAAGCTATAAGATAAGTGTCTTGTGATTTCTTTTTTAATGAAAGATTATATTCTTTTATGGCTAGTTTTTTATTATTCTTTTTTTCATAAAACAACCCCAATTGATGATGCAAAACATCTAAAAACGGTCTATTTTCTCTGTCTTTTAGTAAATCATTATATTTTTTTAGGAAAGCAACGGTGTCACCTTTTTTATAATCAAACTGTGCTGATTGTCTTGCGTGGGCATGAATTACATAGGATTTAGCAGCTTTTCTGCGCATATCAATTACGGTTTGATAACTGGCATAAGCGCTGTCTTTATATCCTAGTTCTTCATAGATTTGACCTAAAATATAGTTGTATCTAGAGATTTCTTCTTTAGATTTAGTAAATTCTTTAGCAATTTTAAGTTTGGCTACAGCACTGTCTTTTTCTTGTAAATTTAAAAAAGCCTGAGCTAAAGTTGCATTGGCATCAGCAAAGATCTGATCTTTAAATTTGATTTCCTTTAGCAATTTTCGAAGGTTATTTACGGCCAAAGCATCATTATCCAGACGCATATTGGTTTTTTCTCTCCAAATTTTTACTTCATATATTTTATCGCTATTTGGAGATTTGTTGAGCACATAGTTGAATGCGTCTAAAGCAGGGACAAAACGCTGGTCATAATATCTTGCTTGTCCAAGCATCATGTAAGCTTCATCCATTTGTGGGTTTTTCTCTGAACCGTTAATGTTCATTGAATGTTTCTGAATTGCTTTTGTAGCTTTGGTTTCAGCTTTCTCAAAATTGGCATTCTTAGTAGTTCCCGGCATAAGATTATCTTCCGAAACTTGCATTCTTTCTACAGGAAGGATTTCCCAGAAATTATCTTTATTTTGAAGTTTTACTTCCTCAATACCTTTATTTAAAGCTATTCCCCCATTGTATAAAATGTTGTCTTTAGTGCTTAAGGCATGTGAATTTCTAGAAAGCCAAGTATTTCTCTTGGTAGAACAAGCGATTAAAAAAAGCAATAATCCAAAAAAGAGGAAATATTTTATTGTATTGGTTTTCAAAGCAAAACGTTTAGTGTTATAACGCGAAAAAGTCATAAATAGTATAACTAACTGGTAAAAATACGTTTCTTTTTGATATGGCAAAAAAATAAGCCGGAAGATTTTGCCATTATTGGTAAAACCTCACGACTATTATATATAAAGTTGTTTCTTAAACGGCAAAAAACACTTCTAATTCTTTTAAAGTTTCCGGGGAAGTTTGAATGTCTTTTACTACTTCTCCCAAATGTAAAGCTACAATTCTGTTACAAACCTCAACCGTATGAACCAAATCATGTGAAGAAATCAAAACTGTAACGTTTGGATTTTCGGCTAATTCTTTGATTATGATTTTTAATCGGTTAACCGTGGTTGGATCTAAATTGGCGAAGGGTTCGTCTAAAATAATCACTTCGGGATTTCCAATTAAAGTAGCGATAATCCCTACTTTTTTCATATTCCCTTTGGATAAATCTCTTAAATATTTTTTGCTGTTTAGAATTTCACCATTAAAGAAATCTTCGTGTTTTTTTAATAAAACATCAACATCGGCTTTGTTTTGTCCGCGTAAATCGCCAATGAAATAAAAATATTCTTCAGCGGTTAAATAGCCAATCAAAAAACTTTCATCTATAAATGCGGAAGTGAAAGGTTTCCATGCTTCGCTTTTGTCTACCTGCACATCATTATTTATGATATGTCCGGAACTGGGCTGAATTAAATCCAAAAGCAAACTGAAAAAAGTGGTTTTCCCGGCACCATTATTTCCAACTAATCCAAAGCTTTGTCCTTTTGGAATTTCAAGACTTGGCATGTTTAAAACCATGGTTCCTAAATTGTATCTTTTGGTTAAATTAGTTACTTGTATCATTTTGAAAGTTTATGAAATTTATGAGTTTATTTTAAACTACTGTTTTTATTTAATTTGAATTCTAACTGAACACTGCTAACTGTTACAGAACACTAATTTTTTTGTTTGTAAGCAGCTATGGTTGCATATTTTTCTGTTTTGTAAATCTTCTCTATCATGGCAAAAACTTTATTTCTAAAAGCAAACCCAAGCACTCCGGCTAAGGCAACAAAAAGAAATCCGATATTGGCAGAAAAAAGATAATAACCAAGTGCGTACAAAATCATTGGCACTGCTAATTTTGGTATTGAAATCAGCATGGTTTTTATGTTAAAAGCCTGCTTATCTCCAAAAGCTTTATTTGCCATAGTTAAATCGATAGGAGTTTTAACAAAAGCGCCACCAAGCATTACCAAATGAGAATTTACACCAATATTATAAATAGCGCCAACTACGATTAGCATGTAAATGTGCCATCCAAAATACAAATAGAAAGAGGCAATAATTGTTGAGATTAATGTTCCGATAACCATCAACCACCATTTTGAACTGATGTACTCGCGGTACTGAATATTTTGACTCATCATCAGTTGATAATAGGCGCTATCCCAACTTGGTACAAATTGTCCAAACGTGAATAAAAATCCACCCGAAACAAAAATACCTGCAAAAACCTGCATTGCTGGATTTTGATAGGCTTCAATCGAATCGGTGAAAAATAATAATCCATAAAAAATAAAAAGAAAACTCATGATTACTGTGGTTCGGGATCGTTTGTTTCTTTTTAAAAGTTTGATATCGTTTTTGAGAAAAGTTCCAAGTGTCCCAAATTGATTTAACCAGGTAAAGTTTTCGGTTTTTGCTTCGTCGCTTTTTTTAGCCAAACCAGTATCCAGATTTAAGTTCTTTTTAAAATAGTCAAACGAAAAGTAATAAGTTACAATTACTAAAAGTATCGGAATTAAAAACAAATAATACGTGTTGTACATTCCCTGAAAAAAAGGTTGGGTATAATTGGTTACATCAAAAATTTTATAATATTGAGCCAAGCCCAAACTCACTACTACGGCCAATACAGAATAAAAAACGCTATCCTTGTTATTGAGTAAAACGTTGATAAAATTATTAGCATAAATCAATGTAATTATTCCCAAATGCCACAAAATTACTTGAAATCCGTATCCATTTATTAATAGAACAACCGTAAACGGAATAAAGAAAAAAGCATGCAACATATTAAAAAAGGATATGCTCGTTTTTCCTAGAGAAAAATGGACAATAGTGTCTCTTTTTATGGGTAAATTTAGTAATGGTTTGATATTGGTAACCGGCATTTTTTGGAAAAAATACCGAATCACTAAATCCGCAACCAAATAATAAATCAAAAATTTATTAACTGTTGCCAAAGGTTCTAAATGAAATTCTTCTTTTAACAAAAAGAAAACTGCAACACCGGCAGCAACAAAAATGACCATAAAATAAATGGCCATAAAGCCCATAACAATTTTCAATGCTAAATTAGTGGCAAACGAAGCCGAACGAAAAAAAGATTTCCATTCTAAATTGATGAAATGTTTAAACATGATTACTATTGTTTTAGGTTGTGAAATTAGTTCTTAAATGTAAAAATTTGTTACACAGTATCAAAGTTACTTTACTAATCAGTGCTATTTATTACCTTTGTCAAAAAAAATTCATGTCTTCCTTTTATAAATTACAAATCAAAGAAGTTAAACACGAAACTGCCAATGCCATTTCTGTTGCTTTTGCTATTCCGACCGAATTAAAATCCGCCTATCAATTTACGGCCGGTCAATATGTAAACTTAAAGTTAACTCTAGATGGTCAAGAAATTCGTCGGGCCTATTCCGTTTGCTCATCGCCTACTAGTGGTGAATTACGCATTGCTATCAAATCGGTAAAAAATGGTCATTTTTCAAAATTTGCAAACGAAAATTTAACGGTTGGAGATATTTTAGAAGTTGGTCAGCCAGAAGGAAAATTTACTTTTGAACCATCATTTTCAAATCAAAAAAACTATGCAGGTTTTGTAGCGGGAAGCGGAATTACACCCGTTATGTCAATTCTAAAATCGGTCTTAGAAAGCGAACCAAAAAGTACTTTTGTTTTGGTTTACGGAAATAAATCGCCTGAAGAAACTATCTTTCACAACGAGTTACACGAATTGCAATTGAAATATGTTGGGCGCTTTTTTGTACATTATGTTTTCAGTCAAGCTAAAGCTGACGGCGAACTTTTTGGACGTATTGATAAATCGGCCGTTAATTTTGTTTTAAACAATAAACACAAAGAAAAGGCTTTTGACAAATTCTATTTATGTGGCCCGGAAGCTATGATTAATCTGGTTTCGGATGTTTTGCTAGCACATAATGTTGCCGAAAAAAATATCAAATTCGAATTGTTTTCTACCTCTAAAGCTGACAAAAATACTAGTGCTGAATCGCACACCGGTCATACAAAAATAACCGTAATGGTTGACGAAGAAGAAACCACTTTCGAAATGTCACAAAAGCAAACGGTTCTCGAAGCAGCTTTGAAACAAGGAATAGATGCTCCATACTCATGTCAAGGTGGAATTTGTAGTTCCTGCTTAGCGCGAATTACGAATGGAACTGCCGAAATGAGAAAAAATTCAATTTTAACCGATGGCGAAATTGCCGAAGGATTGATTTTAACCTGTCAAGCACATCCAACATCTGCAGAAATTTATGTGGATTATGATGATGTGTAATTAGTTTGCAGTCGCAATTTTCAGTTTTCAGATGCTGCTAATTGTGACTGAATACTGAACACTACTTTTTCTGGAGCAATAGTTCGCATCGCATCTTCATAACCAGCAATTTTTTTGTTTCCGTAAACGGAAGTTGGCAATAACGGAAACTTTTCTCTATCAGAAACCAAGCAGTTTTCAAGCGGTTGATTGAATGGTGTAAATCCTGCAAACGGATGTGTAGCGCCCCAAAGCGTAATTACTTTTATTCCCAACATCGCAGCCATATGTGAATTCCCAGAATCCATAGAAAGCATTACATCAAGATTGGAAATCAAATCTAATTCTTGTTGAAGATTTAATTTTCCAGCAACATTGATGACGTTTTGGTTGCAATTCGCAAACGTATTCAGAATTTCAATTTCCTTGTTTCCGCCACCAAAAAGAAAGATATTATTAGTTGGTTCAGATGCTAATTCTTCTATAACTTGATGCATTAAATCTTTCGGATAGACTTTGGAATCGTATTGTGCAAATGGTGCAATACCAATCCATTTTTGAGTTGTTTTTTCTCCTGTGATTTTTAAAATATCTTCAGCTAAATTTACTTTTTGTGGAAACTTTGGATTCGATAAATCAACCTTAAAACCTAATTGATTAAAAGTATCAACATGCCTCTCGACCATGGTTTTTATTGGGCAGAAGATTTTATTTTGAGCTCGGGTTAAAGTTCTTTTTTCTGCTCTTCCTTTATCCGTATGTGCTACTTTTTTAACGCTTAACGCGAATAGTATCCGAAGAATTTGTGATCGCAAAACATTATGCAAATCAGCGACAGCATCAATATTCAATTGCTTTAAATCGGAATACAATTTCAATATACCTATAAAACCTTTGTGTCTTCCTTTGACATCAACAGCAAAAAAAATCACATTCGGAATTCCGTTAAAAAAAGGTTTGAAAAATGGTCGGGATACGACTGTGATTTTTACGTTTGAATTTTGCTCAACAAAAGCTCTAATAACAGGAACTGTCATCGCAACATCGCCCATGGCAGATAATCGGATTATGGCTATATGTTGGATTGGATTTGACATATCATAAATTTGTCATTTCGACTGCAAGTGATGAAATTCCTCCTTTGTGGGAATTACAATAAGGATTATTTTTTATTTTGGTACAAAACCGGATTCAAATCGTCATCGTTATACATTTTCATTTGCTTATACACTTTCATGAATTTGTCGCCGTTTTCAATGTCAGTCAATAAATCGTTTATAGAAATGAACATGTCGGTTTTTTGGTCTAACAGAATGTTCAATTTCTCTTGACATTTAGCTCTGTGCTCAGCAGTTGCTTCGTTACGATTGGCCTCTTCATTCATGTGATAAATTTTCAAAGCCAAAATGGATAAACGATCGATTGCCCATGCCGGACTTTCGGTATTGATTTTTGCATCTGGCTTTACTTTAACATCTTTATGCTTTTGCAGAAAATAACTGTCAATATATTCCACCATATCCGTACGAACCTGATTGGAGGCATCTATTTTTCTCTTCAAAACCAAAGCTGCAACAGGATCAATATTTGGGTCACGAATAATGTCTTCGTAATGCCATTGTACGGTATCAACCCAGTTTTTGGCGTACAATAAATATTCAATAGTTCCTTTGGTGTATGGGTTCAAAGTTGGTTGATACACATCGTCTATAATGTGATAATCTTTAATACTTTGTTCGAAAACAGGAAATGCAAATTGTGAGAACATAAGGTTAATTTTTATTTTATTTTATCCAATTCGACAAAAAGGTCTCGAGTGCAAAGATAGTTTTTATACTTTTACGTAAACATACAAATTCCCACAATCATGCATCTTCACAATATTTCTGAAAACAATAGTATTCTCAATCATTTTTTGGCACAAATTCGCGATGTAAACATTCAAAAAGACAGTATGCGTTTTCGGAAAAACATAGAGCGCATTGGTGAAATAATGGCGTATGAACTGAGTAAAACTTTAGAATATAAAGCTATTGATGTTCAAACTCCTCTAGGCATCAAACATACAACCACAATTGCCGATCATGTGGTATTGTGTTCTATTCTTCGTGCCGGATTGGCCTTGCATACCGGGTTTATGAATATTTTTGACAATGCCGAAAATGGCTTTGTATCAGCCTATCGCCATCATTATGACAACGATGATAAATTTGATATTTTAGTTGAATACCAAGCAGCTCCTTCTTTTGAAAATAAAAACCTGATTTTAATTGATCCCATGTTAGCCACAGGACAATCTATAGTGGCGGTTTTACATAAATTACATTTGGAACAAAAACCGAAAGAAATTCATATTGCAGTGGTAATTGCTGCTCCGGAAGGCATTGCTTATCTTCAAAAAAATCTTCCTGATAATTTTCATCTTTGGATTGCCGCTATTGATGAAAAACTTAACGAAAAAAACTATATTATACCAGGACTTGGTGATGCCGGTGATTTGGCTTATGGAAGCAAATTATAGTTGGGAAAAAAAACTAAAAAAACATCCTGTAATTAGTAACAACAAAGCTATTTCCTGATAAATTTTACTTTGAGAATATTCTATGTTTATGGTGCACACAACGGATAGTGGCATAAATGTAAAAACCAACATCTCATTGTTTTTATCCGGCGAAATCAAAAAAACGGTTATTCCTATTAGTAACCCAAAAATCATTTTCTTATAAGATGCCTGTAAAATCAATGGTTTGTTGGTCAAAGAAAAAACAAGTGATAGTAGAAAATACATAACAATTACAACAAAAAATGATAGTGCTATATTTTGATAATTATTGGTAAAATAATCTAATTGAAAATTGGTTTGTGTTTGATTTATTAAATAAGTTATCCATGATTTATCAAATGCTAAAGCAGAAAATAAAAATATAATTACTGTTGCAAAAAAAGCCACAAATGGTAAAAGCCAGTTTCTGAAATCTCTTGAAACGTGGAAAAATATCGAAATATAGACCAGAAGAATAAATAGAATACTCCAAAAATGAAACAAGCTGGCAATAAAAATCCATATCGAAGCATCGAAAATCTTTTCTTTCGGAGCTTTTAAAGTTTGTAAAGAAATCAATCTTCTTATAGCCAATAGTAGAAAGAAATTGGATAACAATAAATTTAAATTAATAAAGATGGATGGAAAAACAAGCAGAAACAATAAGAAAAATAAAATAGTGTAACTACTATTTTTGGTAAGGTTGTTCTTTTTTACTGTAAAATTAACCAAGAAAAAAGACGTTAATAATAACAAAACAAGTAATGCTGTTTTTGAAAATCCGTTAGAAAAAATAGTTGTAAACAAATCGCGTGACTGATACATAAAAAAGAAAATCAGTAACAGAACCACCACCAAAGCAATATTAAGTGGAGTAGATTTTTTAAAAACGCTTGTTATCATAAGGATATTTTATACATTTGTGCTGTAAATATAACATTTTATAAAATGAGAGCATTTTTTGAAGGCATTCAATCTTTATTTGTAGATTTCTTATTCAAACCTCTTGATTTATTAAGGACTTTGGAGTTAAGTAGTTGGTGGTTAGCGAATATCGTTAGCTGGTCTTTGATTATTGTCTGCAGTTATTACATTGTTTACTGGTGTAAAGAATTGGCAAAACATAGAGCTAACAACGAAGAAAACCAAGATACAACGGCACATTCTTTTTTAAAGTAAAAGCTCTTTAATCCCCAAAGGTAGAAATTAGGGATTATTTTAAATCTTTGCCGATATCTTTTCTAAAATACATCTTATCAAAATGTAGCTTGTCTATATTTTGGTAAGATTTTTTTATGGCCTCCTGAAAATCATTCCCAAAAGAAGTGATGGCCAAAACCCTTCCGCCATTAGTTACCAATTTACCATTTTCAATTTTTGTCCCGGCATGATAAACAAGCGAATCTTCCATTTTATCTAATCCGAAAATTTCTTTACCTTTTTCATACTCTTCAGGATAACCGCCGGAAACAATCATTACAGTTGTGGCACTTCTTTGATCAATAGCTAACGAAACATCATTTAAATTTCCATTCGCTACGGCTTGAAATAATTCCACCAAATCAGATTTTATTCTCGGAATTACCACTTCCGTTTCAGGATCACCCATTCTAACGTTATACTCGATAACTATTGGTTCGTTTTTGACGATAATTAATCCAATAAAAATAAACCCTTTGTATTCAATTCCATCTTTTTGTAAACCTTCAACGGTTGGTTTTACAATTCGAGTTTCTATTTTATCTAACAAAACGGAGTCTACGAATGGCACCGGAGAGATTGCTCCCATTCCGCCGGTATTTAATCCTGTATCGCCTTCTCCAATTCGTTTATAGTCTTTTGCTGTTGGTAAAATTTTATATTGCTGCCCGTCTGTTAATACAAAACAACTCAATTCAATTCCATCAAGAAACTCTTCAATAACAACTTTGGCGCTTGCATTACCAAATTTGGCATGAACCAACATATTTCGTAATTCTGTTTTTGCTTCTTCTAAATCTTGAATAATTAAGACTCCCTTCCCTGCGGCTAATCCATCTGCTTTTAAAACATAAGGAGGTTGCAGTGTTTCTAAAAATAGGCATCCTTTTTCGACCGTTGCTGCCGTAAAACTATCATAAGCTGCGGTTGGAATTTTATGTTTAACGAGAAATTCTTTAGCAAATTCTTTACTCCCTTCCAATTGAGCTCCTACTTTTGATGGACCAATAACCGGAATATGACTTAACTCTGAATCATTTTTGAAAAAATCATAAATACCTGATACTAATGGGTCTTCAGGACCAACAACAAGCATTTCAACTTTTTCTTGAATTGCAAACGATTTCAATTCGATAAAGTCTGTTGGATTGATTGGAATGTTAGTTGCTATTGCGGCAGTTCCGGCATTTCCAGGAGCAACAAAAAGTGTTGAACATTTAGAACTTTGAAGCATTTTACTTGCTAATGCATGTTCCCTTCCGCCTGAACCAAGTAGTAAGATAACCATCTTTTTATTTGTTTTTGATTGCAAAAATAATCTTTTGCACTTTATAGTTGTATTAAAAATTGTAGTAGATTAAATAAAAATGCTATTTTTGCTTCACTTAATTAAAAACTAAAAACTTATGAAAAAAATATTACTTACTTTTTCTTTAATTGGCTTAACTTCAATAATAAACGCGCAGTGGATTTCTCAAGGTACAGGCTTTGCCGATGCTAGCAGGGGTTTAAGCGAAGTTCACATTGTTGACGCTAATACTGTATGGGCTATGGCTTATGATGGATCTGGTCTTGGTGCAAATGTTCAAGAATTTACATTAACAACAAATGGTGGTACTTCTTGGACTTCTGGAACTATTAATGTGGGTAATAGTGTTTGGGAATTAAATAATATATGTCCTGTAAGCGCAACTACTGCTTGGGTTTCGGCTATTAACAATATTAGTGGGGATGCTAATAATGGTGTTGGTTATATTTACAAAACTTCTGATAGTGGAGCTACTTGGACACAACAATGTGCTAGCTGTTTTCAAACAGCAGGTTCTTCTTTTTTAAATGGAGTTTATTTTTTTAATGCAAATGTTGGTATTGCTTATGGTGACCCAATTGGTTCGGGATTGGGTGAATTTGAAATTTACAGAACTACAGATGGTGGTGCTAACTGGACTATGCTTTCTGCTGCCGCCTTACCAAACCCATTAAGCGGAGAATATGGCTGGAATACCGTTCCGACTGGTGTTGGAAATACGTTGTGGTTCACAACAAATAAAGGCCGTTTGTATAGAACTACAGATGCGGGAGTGACTTGGACTGTAGCTCAAGCGCCGTTAACAGATTTTGGCGCAGCTTTACCTGGAAATAGTGGAAGAGTAATTTTTAGTGATACAAACAATGGTTATTTATTAAAAACCTCTGGAACTGTGGCTACTCCTGTTTATACTTACTACACTACTACAAATGGCGGGTCTACATGGAGTGCTGGTGCAACTTTTACTGGTACGAGACAAATACTTAATTACATTCCTGGAACTACCAATATTGTTGCTACTTCTCAAGCAGCTCCCGTAGGAACATCTATTAGTTATAATAATGGCGCAACGTGGACAGATCTTGAAGTGGGTGGAATAGAGCAAAGAGGTGCCTCAGCTTTTTTAAATGCAAGTACAGGATGGTGTGCTGGATTTAGCGATGGTGATCCTTTAGGTAGTGCAGGTATTTTTAAATTATCAGGTCCATTAGGTTTAGATAATGCTGCAACTCTAACTAAGTTCAAGGTTTATCCAAACCCTGCATCTTCTTTAGTAACAATCTCGACTCCAGATGTAGAAACAGTAGTTTTATCAGTTACTGATTTAACTGGTAAAATAGTTATGACTAAATCATTAAATGGGATTGAAAATACTGTTGATGTTTCTAACCTTTCTAGTGGTGCTTATTTCTTTGAATTAAGTTCTAACAATATAAAAGAAGTGGTTAAAATTCTTAAAAATTAATTCCAAATAAAATAGTATTTTTAAGGGCTGACATATTCGTTGGCCCTTTTTTATTGACTTATGTTCAACTTTTTCAATTTATCGCTCAAACTAAATGGTTTCCCAATAAAGGAATCGACTACCGAATTGGAAAAGATTCTGTCTGTTTCAGAAATTGATTATGGGAATTATATAAATCAAAAGAAAAAAGAAATTGTTGAGTACCATTTAAAACACAACAAATCATATCAAGCCTTTGTCGGAAAAACTTCTTTTGCAAATTGGAGTGAACTTCCGGTAATGACTAAAAAAGAATTTCAAAAGCCACTCAAAGATAGACTTTCAGAAGGATATTCTCCATCGAATGTTTATGTAAATAAAACATCTGGTTCAAGTGGAGATCCTTTTATTTTTGCCAAAGATAAATTTTGTCATGCGCTAACATGGGCAAATAACATTCGTTGTTTTGGCTGGTTTGGAATTAATTTTAATACGTCTTTGCAGGCCCGATTTTACGGAATCCCATTCGATTTTATTGGTAAAAAAAAAGAGCGTATTAAAGACCTTTTGGGTAATCGTTATCGTTTTACCATTTTTAATTTGTCCGATGACGTTTTAGAAAAAGTCTTAATTAAATTTAAAAATAAAAAATTCGATTATATTAATGGTTACACTAGTTCGGTAGTATTATTTGCTAAATTTTTACAAAAGAAAAGTATTGTTTTAACGACCGTTTGCCCAACGCTAAAATGCTGCATTGTAACCTCTGAAATGCTTTTTGATGATGATAAAATGCTGCTTGAAAAACAATTTGGCGTTCCTGTTATCAATGAATATGGCGCTTCTGAACTTGATTTAATTGCATTTCAAAATCAGGAAGGTGATTGGCAATTGAATTCTGAAACCTTATTTGTAGAAATTTTAGACGAAGAAAACAACGTTTTGCCAAATGGTAAAGAAGGCAGAATTGTGATAACATCATTATATAACAAAGCGCATCCATTTATCAGATATGATATTGGCGATGTTGGAATTTTAGACGAAAAAAGTACTTCTAAAAAACGTATTCTTAAGAAACTTATTGGTCGAACCAACGATATTGCTATTTTACCAAGCGGAAAAAAATCGCCAGGATTGACCTTTTATTATGTTACCAAAAGCATTATTGAAGACGATGGAAATGTAAAAGAATTTGTGATAAAACAAACCAAAATCGATACTTTTAACATCGAATATGTAAGCGAATTTGAATTAACCAAACTTCAAATTCAACAAATTGAAAAAGCCATTACAACTTATTTAGAAAATGGCCTGACTTTTTCATTTATCAGAAATGAAAAACTAGAACGTAGTAAAAGCGGAAAACTGAAACAGTTTGTTTCCTTAATAAAATAAAAAATTGAAAATTACCTTAGTCGCAGGCGCAAGACCAAATTTTATTAAAATCGCACCCATTATTAAAGCGATTGAAAAAAAACAAAACGAAGGAGAAAAGCTTTCCTATCGTCTAGTTCATACGGGACAGCACTACGATAAAAATCTCAGCGATACCTTTTTTGAGGAATTAAATATACCACATCCAAATGCAAATCTGGAAGTCAAAAGCGGTTCACAATCTGTTCAAACTGCTGCCATAATGATTGCATTTGAACAAGAACTGATACAAAACCCTTGCGATTTGGTTTTAGTTGTTGGCGATGTCAATTCGACTATGGCGTGTGCTATTGTTGCCAAAAAATTAAACATAAAGGTTGCTCATGTTGAAGCCGGAATCCGTTCAGGTGATATGACCATGCCCGAAGAAATTAACAGAATTGTCACTGATAGCATTACCGATTATTTCTTTACAACCTCAACTTGGGCTGGAGATAATCTCTTAAAATATGGAACCGATTCTTCTACAATCCATTTTGTGGGCAATGTGATGATTGATACTTTATATCAAAATTTGGATAGAATATCAGCTCCAAATTTTTGGGATGAGTATGATTTAGAAGTCGGAAAATATATAATCCTAACATTGCACCGTCCTGCTAATGTTGATGAAGAGCAGTCTTTGGTAAAACTTCTTAGCGGCATAGACAAAATGGATGGTGACAAAAAAGTGATTTTCCCTATACATCCTAGAACCAAGGCGATTTTGGGAGAAACCAATTTAAAACTGAAGAACATCATTTTTGTTGAGCCACAAGGCTATCTAAACTTTATGTATTTAATCAAAAACAGTTTTGCGGTAATAACTGATTCTGGCGGAATTTCAGAAGAAACTACCGTGCTGGGAATTCCTTGTTTCACTATGAGAAATAATACCGAAAGACCCGAAACACAAACTATTGGAACCAATACTATAGTTGGGACTTCGATTGAAAATTTAGAAAAAATATTTGGAGAATTTTTGGAAAATGGCCCAAGAAAAGCAAGTATTCCAAAACTTTGGGATGGAAAAGCTTCAGAAAGAATAATCGATATTTTACTAAAGATTTAACCACAAAGCTTACAAAGAATGCTCAAAGAACTCTATTTAGTTTTTATAAAAATTGATTGCTTTGTGAGCTTAGTGCTGACTTAGCGTCTTAGTGGTAAAAAAATGGAAGAAATACTTATCATATCCAATTATTATCCGCCTGAAAAAGGCGCAGCTGCCAATAGAATTGAGCAGTTGGCTTTAAAATTAAATCAAAATAAATATAACGTTTCCGTAATCTGTCCATTAGGAAATTACCCAAAAGGGGAGCTATTTGATGAATATAAAAGCAAATTTTCGGTAACGGAAAATCGCGATGGCATTACTGTGAAACGTCTTTGGATTTATCCAAGTGTTAGCAAAAATTTACTGATTCGAATTATTTCGGTTTTATCATTTTCAGCAATGCTGTTTTTCTATTTATTATTTAAAAAAATACCAAAAAAAGTCATTGTACAATCGCCGCCTCTATTACTATCGTTTATTTCGGTTTTTGTGCTTTCTTTAAAAAACAAAAAAATAATTTTAAATATTTCTGATTTATGGCCTATGGCAGCGATTGAATTGAGTGCCTTAAAAAAAGATTCATTTTCACATAAATTCTCATTGTTTTTTGAACGCTACATTTATAAAAAAGCGACCTTAATTTTAGGACAATCCAACGAAATTATCTCACACGTTAATACTTTATTCCCGGATAAAAAATGCTTCTTATATCGCAATTTTCCGGATCATAATGTTTCTGAAATAGAATTAATAACAGAAGAAAATCAACCTGTAAAAATTTTCTATGCAGGACTTCTCGGAATTGCTCAAGGCGTATATGAACTATGTCAAAAAATCGATTTAAAAGGACTTAATGTTGAATTGCACATCTTTGGTGATGGAGTCGAAAAAACGCTGCTTGAAGGTTTAATATCTTCTAAAAAAGAACAACGGCTATTCTTCCACGGAATGTTGGACAGATCGGAATTGCATCAACGGCTAAAATCGTTTGATGTTGCTATTGTTCCGCTAAAAACAAGGATTTACGGTTCTGTTCCTTCCAAGATTTTTGAATATGGCTCACTTGGATTTCCGATAATGTATTTTGGTGGCGGCGAAGGCGAAAGTATTGTTATTGAGAATAATTTGGGCTGGGTTGCAACTGTTGGTGATTATAACGATTTGAATGAAAAAATCAAAATTATTTCCTCCGTAAAAAAGACTGAATTGGATTTAATGAAAAGACAAATTTTTGAGAAAAGCCAAAGGGTATTTGATTTAGATAATCAAGTGAAAAATCTGATTGAAAAAGAGGTTTTCTAATAGGCTTTATCTTCTCCTTTAAAGATATTAAATACAGTTTGAAAAATGATTTTTATGTCCATGATTAACGACCAATTTTCGATATAAAAGACATCCAGTTTTATTCGGTTTACCATATCTTCTTCGGTTTCAATTTCTCCTCTAAATCCTTTAACTTGTGCCAAACCTGTAATGCCAGGTTTAACGTAATGGCGAACCATGTATTTCTTTATTTTACTAGCATATGCTTTGTTTTGTGACCATAAGTGTGGTCTTGGACCAACAACCGACATTTCTCCCAATAGTACATTAAAAAACTGAGGCAACTCATCCATACTTGTTTTTCGCATAAATTTCCCCATTTTAGTAACTCTTGGATCGTTTTTGGAAGCTTCTTTTTCAGTATATCCATTTACTTGCATAGAACGAAATTTATAACAGAAAAACTCTTTTTCATCCATTCCAGGTCTTCCCTGCTTGAAAAATACCGGACCTTTTGATTCTAATTTTATTAAAATAGCCAAAATAGGAATCAACCACAACAACAAAAAAATTATAACAATTAATGAAAAAACAATATCAAAAACTCTTTTGATTTTTTTTATAAACGGATTATGCAATTGCGTTTTTTGAAGAGATAAAACCGGAAATAATTCGTAATAATCTACTTTTAAATTTTTAGAAAAAATTTCTTTAGTATCAGGAATGAATTTAATTGTCTTTTTATTATCATCGGCAAATTCGACTAACTCTTTTAGTTTTTCATTTGAAATTTCGTTTAAAGAACAATAAATTTCATCTATTTTATTTTCTATGGTAAAGCTTTTAATGTCGTCTATTTTCCCAACAATATTTGGATTCTGTTTTTTGTCTGAGAAATATCCCAAAAACCTATAGCCATAGTCTATCCTTGTTTCGAAAACTTCCTTTAACCGAATTGCTTCTGGTGTATATCCAATGATAATTGCATTTCTGTAATTACTTCCTGTAACAATCCTATATCTTTTTAAATAAATAAATAAAAAAGTTTTAAAAGCAACAACACTAATGAAAGTAACAGACATAAAAAGCGCTACAGCCGAACCACTAAAAATTGACGTTTTTGCAAAAGGAAAAAAAGCAATGACAATTAGTAAAAACACACTGAATTGCTTAATCAGTTTAGTGAGAATATCAACAGGAGTTGTAAACCTAAAAATTTCATAATATCGAACTATAACCGCAATTGAAATCCAAGTGATCGTTTGGTAGCTCAAATAATATAGCATATTAAGTCTTAAATCCCTAAAGAAATAAAGACTAAATATTGTTATAACAATTAAATCGAATATTACACTAAACGGTCTAATGTATTTTGAATACCTTCCTGTATGCTGTGTAGCCATAAGATACTAGTGGATATAACTTTTAAAATTCTTATGATCTTCTTTTAAAAGTTCTTCAGATGAAAGTGATTTGAAATATTCGTAGGTTAATTTCATTCCTTCTTCTCGTGAAACTTTGGCTTCCCAACCTAATATTTCTTTTGCTCGAGTTGTATCAGGTTGGCGTTGCATTGGATCATTAATTGGCAAAGGATAGTAAACAACTTTTTGAGTAGTGCCAGTCAATTTAATTATTTCATCTGCAAAATCTTTAATCGTAATCTCGTTTGGATTACCAACGTTTACAGGCTGAGAATAATCTGAATGAAGTAACCTGTATATACCTTCTACTTGATCGGTGACATAGCAAAAGGAACGGGTTTGACTTCCGTCTCCAAAGATGGTCAAATCTTCACCACGTAATGCTTGTCCAATGAAGGCCGGAATAACTCGACCATCATTCAATCGCATTCTTGGTCCATAAGTATTAAATATTCTAACTATTCTTGTTTCTACACCGTGAAACGTGTGGTAAGCCATTGTGATTGATTCCTGAAAACGTTTGGCTTCATCATAAACACCTCTTGGTCCGATTGTGTTAACGTTACCATAGTAATCTTCTGTTTGCGGATGCACTAATGGATCGCCATAAATTTCAGAAGTTGAGGCTATAAGAATTCTGGCTTTTTTTACTCGGGCTAACCCTAAAAGGTTATGTGTTCCAAGTGAACCAACCTTTAAGGTTTGAATTGGAATTTTTAAATAATCTATGGGACTTGCCGGAGATGCAAAATGAAGAATATAATCTAAATGTCCAGGTAAGTGAACAAATTTGGTAACATCGTGATGATAAAATTCAAAATTTTGAAGTTTAAATAAATGCTCGATATTCTTTAAATCGCCTGTTATCAAATTATCCATTCCGATAACAGAATAGCCTTCTGCTATAAAACGATCACAAAGATGTGAGCCCAAGAAACCCGCTGCACCTGTAATTAATATTCTTTTCATATTTTCTTATTCTGCTTTGGAGCTATTTTGAATATCCTGAACCTTCGGAACAGAATTAAAAAGGCAATACATCATGGTAAAAAACACAACTCCTCTTTGTCTCCATAGAAATGATTCTGTCAAAAATAAACTTATCATTAGAATTGCGAAAGCAAAATGTATAAAATCTTTAGTTTTAAATGCATTTTTTACGTTAACAAATAGCATTATTACTATCAATAAAAAACCAAAAAAACCTAATTCAGCGAAATTTTGAACATATTGGTTGTGAAAATTCTTCGATTGATAACCACTATCTGGGTCGTTTTCAACCCCCATATAAAGATTGTACTGAATCGCTTTTTCTTTTATTTTCGAATAAGAAGCATTCAATCCGAACCCTGTTAAGAATGCATTATTTTCATTCATCAACTCAGTAAAAATTCTAAATTGATAAACCCTAAAGGCTGTTCCATTGAAGTAATCATTAGGTGTAAACGTTGGGTTTGACCATGCTTCTTTCAAACTCACATAATACACTCTAGGTGGAATTCCTTCAACTACGGATGTGCTTAAGCTTTTGTCTGTGTTTGTTTGGAATTCTTCTTTAAATCGGTTTTTTATTCTTCCGATTGAAAAGAGTATTACAATTAGTAATCCAAAAACAATTAGGTTTCTTAACCTTAATTTGTTTGCTGTTTTCGAAAAAAAGAATATGTTTATAAGTGATAGTACTATAACAACGAGTATGATATTTTTGGAAGAGAGCAGTAATATAAATCCGAAAAGTAAAATAGAAAATATGGTATCAGCTTTAGATTTTATTTCTTTAGTAAAAAAATAAAAGAAAGCAATGGCCACAAAAACCGATATATGAATAGCATTCAGCAGTTTTGGAACAAGTCCGTAATCTTTATCATTTTCTCCATGATAAAAGAACATTCTTGCATCTCCAAATATAAAATAGCGAATTATGGCTCTGAACAAATAATACAAAACAAATGCAACGATGACATAGCTGTAATATTCTATGATCTTTCTTTTTTGGGCTGATGTATTTGTTTTAAAAATTATAAAACCCAATGGAATTAATAGTAATGGGACTTCTTTTGATAAAGCGGAAAGTGTTTCTTTCGAATCTATAGACCAAAAAAAAGAAATAACCATTAAAGCATAAAGCAAGACCGGAAAAATCAACTCTTTTTGTAGTTTGATATTTTCCTTTTTTAAAGTAATAAAAGAAACCAACAAAAATATTCCTAAAGAAATATTGTTAATTGCAAATGACAAAGGGATGGTAGAAAGTACTAAAAGTATTGGAATAAAAGAGTTGTTACTTTTATTTTCTTTTAACAGATTTTGAATAACATTCTTCGAAAAGTTGTAAATATTCTCCATTTATTTTTTCCCAATTAAATTCGTTCACAATCGAATCAAAATTGTTTTGAACCAATCGCAAGTTATCATTTTTTTTGATTGTATTTAGAATATTTTTTACCTCATACGAATTGGAGAAATAATAGCTGTTCTCCTTTAAAATTCCTTTATTAAAATCATTGTTATGTGCAATTACTAATGCTTTAGAGGCCATTGCTTCTAACAAAGATGGGTTAGTTCCGCCAACAGAGTGTCCGTGAAAATAGATATTAGAAAAATAACGAAGGTTATTCAAGTTTTCCAAGTTATAAATTCCGCCTACGAATCGAATATTCGAATGATCTTTGAATTTGTTTTTTAAATATTCACCGTATTTAGTCATGTGTTTTCCAACGACTAATATTGGCATTTTATCTTCATTCATCGCTACGCCTTCCAGAACCATATCTAAATTGTTTTCAGGTTCAAAACGCGCCATTATCATGTTGAAATTTTCTTTTTCTACGTCGTATTGCTTTAAAACATCTTCGTTTGGAGTAGAAAAAGGATTGGCACCATAAGCGATATATGTAGACTCTTTTTTATATTTCCATTGAAGAAACTTTTGGATTCCTAATGAATCTGAAACCAAAAAGTCACTATTATTTGCTGCTAACCTTTCAGCAAACTTTAGAAATTGTTGTACCGGTTTAGAGTATTTTGTTCTTTTCCACTCTAATCCATCCATATTGGTAATGATGATTGATTTTTTAGGTAATAAAAAATGCCAAACCGAATTGCTTGTATATCCCAATTGCAAAATGATATCAAAGTCTCTGTTGCGCGAATCCATGATACAATTGTAATCATAAATGAATTGCCCGAAGGTTCCCAATTTATATTCCGGGTCGTATTGATGAATAATGTTTACTCCGTGAAAGTCTTTTTCCTGAAATGGATGGTCATGTGAATTATAGCAATACACCTCGTGCCCATTTTGGGCAAGATAAACTGAAAAAAATTCAGCAAACTGCTCAAAACCTCCGTAATAATTGGGTACGCCACGGGTTCCTAGTATGGCTATTTTCATGAAGACAACTCTTTTGAAGTCACAAAAATAGGAAAATACAATACTAATTAAATAGCTTTAATTGCAAAATATTTTTATTGTTCTTTTTTATTACATGTACTATGAGCATTTATGATTTTAATCATGTTTTTTATAAACTTTTAATTTCTATTTTTGTAGACCTAAAATAAATGTTCTTGCTATGATAAATTTTGATATTCTTGAAAAAAATTTAGATTCGTTACGTACTCAATATTTAACCGCTCAACCATTTCCACATCTTATTATTGATGATTTTTGTGATGAAGAAAAATTAAACAAGGCATATAATTCTGTTCCAGAATTAA
Source organism: Flavobacterium sp. (assembly GCF_049318325.1). GTDB lineage: Bacteria > Bacteroidota > Bacteroidia > Flavobacteriales > Flavobacteriaceae > Flavobacterium. The sequence goes on from NZ_JBMOGQ010000001.1 coordinate 95,854, forward strand.
ATAACAAAAGTCGTGACTATGCATTTGCAAATAACAAATTTGAAAAGTCGAATTATAAAGAAATTTGCCCTGAGTTTTTAGAGTTGTATAATGATTTGTCTTCGGAGAGGTTTAATAAAATCTTAACCCATATTACTGCTAAAAAAACTTTTGTTGATCCAAAAAATTTTGGGGGTGGCTTGCACCAAGGAAAGAAAAACAGCTTTTTAGATATGCACTTGGATTTTAATTATCATCCAATGAACAAAAACTGGTATCGAGAATTAAATTTATTGTTATACTTAAACAAAGATTGGAAACCAGAATATAAAGGGGAATTAAAAATCAAAGACTTAAGAACTAATGAAGAAGCTGAATTAGCTGTGCCTTTTAATCGCTTGATTATTCAACAATGTGGACCCTACACTCTTCACGGGTATGACATGACCAACTTCCCTGATGGAAGATTTAGAACTTCGATAGCAACTTACGCCTATCAAGTTCATGAACGTTTAATTGAAACTCCAAGAACTACGGATTGGTTTCCTAAGGAAGATGCTTCTTTTTTGAAAAAGCAATTTGCTAAAAATTACAATTTTTTAGTTAAAACAAAAAACAAATTCTTTGGAAGCGCTACAGCTAAAAATCAATAAGAAAATTTTAAAGTAGATTATAACCCTTTATTGTTTCTTCTGCTGTTTTTTCCCAGGTATAGTTTTCTAATATTTTCTGTTTTAGTTCGGGATTTACTGGTGAATTATAAGCCAAATCTATCGCGTTTTTGATTGAGGCCACATCATCTGGTTTGCAGTAAAAGGCATAATCCTCAAAGTAGTCTTCTGTATCACCTTTTTTGGTAACTACAATATTGCAGCCCATAGCCGCAGCTTCGAGAGATGATAATCCTGGCGTTTCCATCCAGCTAACAAGCGCATGAACTTTGGCAACTTTGTAAAGGTTTTTCAATTCTTCATGTGGAATAGCTCCAAGAAAATACACGTTGTCACCTGCTTCTTTGTATACTTGTTCAACATATTTTGTTTGATTAGCAGATGCTTTACCTATCAAAACCAATTTATAATCTGTATTTTTAACGGCACGCACTAAGTTCAATGTTGATTTTCTGCCTTCAATACGTGCAGCACAAACAATACAATCTTTGAATTGTTGAAATGGATTTTCTTCTTCTGTTTGATTGTCATCAAAAAAAACCGCTTTATCAACAGCATTAGGTACACTAACAAACTTATAGTCCTTAAGTTTATATTCCCTAGCTACGCGATTCATTTCTGAACCAGAATTTGGCAAGAAAACATCTGTATTGTCAACTATTTCCTTGGTAAGTCTGTAATTTCCTTTCAGCAGCATTTTATAAACCCCTTTGTGCATTCGCTTTTCTTTATAATGTTTTATAAAGATTTTAATATAATTTATTTGATTTGGTGTTATGATATTGGCCACAATTTGAAAAAGTCCACCTCTAGCTTTCCTTTCAAATTCACTGTACAATCCATAAATAGTTGAAAGCGCAATTTTTTTGTTTTGCTTCTTAGCATTTAGCATTTGTAAATAAATGTCTTCCGGATCCATCAGATTGAATAAATGCACCAAATCATATATATCTAAATTGGGTTCAAACTCAAGTGAAATATCAACTTGAATTCCTCTTTTTTCAAGAAACTCTTTAGTTTTCAAAATTTGTATTAAATCACCTCCGGGAGCATCGAAAAGATTTGTCCTTGTCTGAAATAAAACTCTCATATACTATTTTTGATAGTTGCAAATATAGTTTTTATTAGTAGTTTTACATCCCTTCTAAAACACAAAAAATAGTAAATGAAAAAAGTACTATTCCTTTTTGGAACTCGCCCCGAAGCAATCAAAATGGCTCCATTAATCTCAAGTTTATCAGCCGATAATAATTTTGAGGTAAAAGTTGGAGTAACTGCACAACATAGGGAAATGCTTGATCAGGTTTTGTCATTTTTTGACATCAAAGTAGATTATGATTTAAACATCATGAAACCAAATCAGACTCTTCATCAGTTGACATCTGATTTAGTTTCAAGGATTACCGATGAAATTCTATTAAAGGGAAAAGTTGATTTCGTTTTTGTTCAAGGTGATACTACTACTGTTTTAGCTTCAGCCATAGCGGCTTTTTACCAAAAAATTAAGGTGGTTCATATCGAAGCAGGTTTGAGAAGTGGAGATTTGTTATCTCCTTTTCCGGAAGAAATGAACAGGGTTTTAACTTCTAAAATAGCCGTTTATCATTTTTGCCCAACAGAAAACTCTAAAGAAAATCTTCTAAAAGAAAACATAACCGAGAATGTTTATGTAGTTGGAAATACAGTTATAGATGCGCTTTTTGAAGGATTAAAAAAAATAAAAAATTCAGATGAAAAAGTATTACTTTCAAAATATTCACAGATTGATTTTTCCAAAAAAATAATTTTAGTTACTTGCCATCGCAGAGAAAATTTTGGTACACCATTTGAGGAAATTTGTGATGCTTTATTAGAAATTGCAAAATCTCAAGAAGGTTTAGTTGAAATTGTATATCCTGTTCATTTAAATCCTAATGTTAAAGAGATTGCTCATCAAAAATTAATTGCAAATAATATCAAATTAATTTCCCCTTTAGATTATCCAGAACTTATTTGGATGATGGATAAAAGCAATATTATTCTAACAGATTCCGGTGGTATTCAGGAGGAAGCACCAAGCCTCGGAAAACCAGTTTTAGTTATGAGAACGGTTACCGAACGTACTGAAGGTATTGATGCCAAGACTGCTATATTAGTAGGTTCTGATAAAGCTAAAATTGTGAGTGAAACATTAAAATTAATTCAAAATCAAGATTACTATTTATCTGTAGCCACAGCTTCAAATCCTTATGGTGACGGAACCACTAGTGAAAAAATCAAGCAGATTTTACTGAAGGCATAATTTTATGCTTAGTATTAAAATAGAACATTGCACCTAAAATGAAAATAATAATGTCCCTCGCATTATAAATCCCCGTAATAGTTAGCGTTGTAAAAAGGTAGATAAGTCCAATAGCTGAAATAATTGTGTTTATAAAATTTTTTTCTCTATAGATTATTCTATACCAACTAATAAGCAGCAAAATGTATATTATTAGTCCTATTGAGCCAACTTTATAAATTACATATACATAGCCATTATGAAGCTCAGATATGTATTTCATACCCTTATCTTTATAATTATCGGTCAAAGGGGCGAAAAATTTTAGGTTCACTAAAGAACCATAACCACAACCTATCAAATAGCTACTCGGATTATCAATCATAAGCGAAAATGCTCTTTTGGCTTCATAACCCCGCCAATGATCCCATAAATCTGCGTGGTTTTCTCTATCAATTTTAGTTACAAATACTTCGGCTGGTGCCATTTTTACTTTGTATAAAAAAGATTCCAAACCTGGTTTAGAACGATCTACTTTTACAGAATAAAGATACACATACAGCCCTAAAACAGCCATTAAGACAATTCCAATAATGCGAAGGCCTCTTTTGGTTATAAAGGTATAGCCATAAAGTGAAAGCAACAAAATAACAAAGACTCCAATCATAGTTCTTGACAAATAGAGAATATTGGATACAATTAAAACAAAACCAATGATCTTATGATTTAATGCCGATTGGATTAGCTTTTCTTTATTGAATTTTTTATAAAAAATTAGAAAGATTAAGGCAAACAGTTCCAAAAAATTATCTCTGCCATATTCCCTGATTGAAGATACAGAACCCGATAGTAAGTCGCCTAAAGTGAAAACAATTATAAAGTGGATAATGGCTGAAATAAAGCCGCAGACAATGATTATTTTTACAAACTTTTTAAAATCATTTATTTTTTCAAAGAAGAAATAGCCAATTAAACATCCCAAAATAGGTTTAATGATATGGAAAATATCTTTTAATACATCGACTAAACCATATCTATGAATTATGGTTCCGGCAAATCCAATCAAAAAAATATAAAGCAAAGGTGTAATTTGTTGGAATAATGATTTAGAGAAACGTATCTTTTCAAGCATTAAAAAAAAAGACAAGACCACAATTTGCAAAAATGTATTTAACCGAAAAGAAGACACATATAACTGCGAAAAAATTACCACTACAAACAAAATTGTGTAAAATTTTTCTTTTTTTATCTTCATTTGATATCTTACTTAATTTGTTTTCAAAAGTAAGTGAATTACTTTTCTCCTAGACTGCTTTTAAGCTTTTTAACAAACTTATTTATTTTTAATGCCAATGTAATTACAAGTTTATTAATGCCACTATAATGCTTGGAAATGTAAATTTCATATCCTTTTATCAGCATAGGGTTTTTTGTCTTTGTAAACCCTACAAAATGAATGTAGCTATAATTCGGAAGGAAAACTCTTTTGTATCTAATATCGGAAATTTTTTTACAGAAATCTACGTCTTCAACATACATGAAATAATCTTCATCAAACCCGCCAATTCTATGATAAACACTATTGGACAACATTAAAAAAGAACCTCCAAGCCAATCTACTTCGTAATAACTTTTAGAAAAGCTGCCTTTTTTAAACTCATCGCTTATTTCCAAGAGTTTTTTCATTTGAAACAAATTAGAGACCGATGGAAAATTGCCTGCTGCAGGAATATAATTCCTGTCTCCGTTTACCATATTAATTCCCACGACTCCAATCTTTTCATCCGATTTAAGATAATCTAAAACCGGCAATAATGGGTCTAAAACAATCGTGTCATTATTTATTAATAAAAGGTATTTGCCTTTTGCCTGTTTTACTGCTTTATTATTCCCTTTACCGAAACCATCGTTAGTTTTTGATTCTATCAGTTTAACCAACGGAAAGTTTGTCTTAATATAGTCGAGGCTGTTATCGTTAGAATTGTTATCAAGAATAATTATTTCAAATGGGATACCGGCTAAATTTTGGTATAACGAATCGAGGCATTTCTTAAAATACTTTACACCGTTATAATTTACAATTATTACTGACAGTTCAATTTCCATCTTAAAATAATGTATAAAATCCTAATCGCTTTTTGATGTATAATATACAGAACAGATTGATTAAGATGTTAGTTATCAAACTAGAGGTTGCGGCACCTTCAATTCCATAAAGCGGAATTAAAAAATAACTTAGCAAGACATTGACAAAAAAACAAAATATTGTTATGTTACGAAGTATATTCTGATTGTTTGTCATGTTTAAAATCTGATCTACATTTCCTGCCATAGCACTAAATAAAACACCTAAAGAAACAATAATTAACGTGTTGCTCCCCGCTACCACTTCACTACCAAAAAAAGACAATATGAACTTGCTTAAAAAAATCAGTAATAAGACAATCGGAACAGAGAGAATAGCGATTAAGCGTGTGGAATTATGTGTCAGTTTTCGCAACTCTGTCAGCTCTCCCTTTCCGTAAAGTTCGGCCATTTTAGGTGTAATAACAGTGCTTACGGATACAATGACTAAAAAGCCCACGCTACCTACTTTATAGGCAATATTGTAAATGCCCACTTGTTCAGCATCAGTCATAATGCCCAACATTATGGTGTTAGTCCAATTCATTAAATATAAAAAGAGTCCGCTAAACAGTAATGGTGTTGCTGTTTTTATCAAATCAAAAGTTCTTAAGTGAATTTCAACTTTTTGAGGTTTTGAATTAAAAACGGTAATAATTTCCATAAAAACGGTAGCTATTATAGCAAATGCAAATGCCATAAAAGAATAATGCCCGCTTTTCTGAAAAGAAAAAAACAAATATAGTAATGCAATTAAAAACACATTGGGCACTACAAACATAAACAGGTTGTACTTCATGAATTTTTTAGTAGCAATTAAAAAATACAAGAAAATTTCGTGCAGTATAAAAAGTGGTAATGATATGGTGATAATCAAAAAATAATTCTTTAATTCTATATTGGAAAAAACCGTTTTGGCGAGAAAATCACCGCCTAAATAAAAGATTAATACTGGAATAGTAGAGAAAAGCAATGCCCCTTTTATGCCTTTAAGCAATAGTTTTTTGGCCTGTAAATAATTATAGTCATGATTCCCTATAATTTTTATCAAGGTGTTTGGAATTCCTAGTGTGAAAATTATTGCTGCCGCCTGTGATAAGGTAAAAACCAATGAGTAATTTCCCATTGTCGTAACCCCATAAAGACGTGAGATTAAAATAGTGGACAGAAAAGAAGTAATTAATCCAAAAATCCTAAAAATAAAATTTACTCCTGATGATGAAATTATTTTTTTAAAACTGTTGTTTAATAGGATCATTTTGTGGTCTACTATGAATAATTGCTTTTTTATTTTCTAACCACGAAAAAATATTGGTAGCTAAAAAATTCTTCAAATATTCCAAAAGTAATCAAATTTATTGCCTTTGTAATCGATTTTCCTTTAAAGTTTTTAATTGAACTTTCTTGTTTTAACACTTTATAACCCGAAGATTCTAGAAGTTCCTGAATGTTCTTTCTGCAATAAAAACGCGTGTGAGTATAATCAAAAATACCGCTTTCCTCATATCTGAAATCTCCTTTTAAGAATATTTGTTTAAATGCTGAATAATGACGGATGTTGGGCATACTGACTATCATATTCCCATCGTTTTTTAGACATTTTTTAAGTTTGCTTAAAGCTCCTTTTGGCTCGAACAAATGCTCCAAAACATCGGGGAGCAATATAATATCAAAGTAATTATCATATTCCAACAGCTCCAATTCTTCGATATTCCCAAAAATAAATTTGTCTGTTGGTTTATAATTTTGCTTGTTCTTAGTGTCTTCAAAAAGGTCTATTCCAACTGTTTCAGCAGCAATACCATTTTCTTTTAAATAATATAATGTCTCACCATAAGCAGCACCAACTTCTAATACCCGTAACCCTTTTTGGTTTGGGCTAATTAAATTTATAATGTCTTTTCTGATATTAGAGTAATAATCTGAGGCTTTTTCGTCGTAATTCATTATATCTAATTTTAAACAAAAAAAGTTACCTCAAAAATTAAGATAACTTCTTTAAATTAAATTACTATACTATTATTTTATCAATTTATTTAATTCTACACCCAATGGTTCAAGGGGATAAAAAATAGGGTCGTGAGGATCTTTATCTTGTGGGACAAAAGTAGCTTTTGCCATATCAACTTTTAATTGATCATTTGGTGCAAAATATTGAAGAAACAGATTTCCTTTTGCCTCAAACTTTTTATCATAATACTTGATTAAAAAATCATTAATTTTCATTTCTTTTTGAAGTTTATTCTCACCAACATCAAATCGTAAAAATGTGAAGGCAACTTCGTCTGGGAAATTAAAAACTATTTTTTGACTGGTTGGTTTACCTTGAATATTTACCCTAACACATTTCTCTTCGCTAAAATTCAAAGTGTTGTCTTCGGTATAAAATATTTGGAACGAATCATCAACCGGCACAACCATGTCTACAGTTATACTAACTTTACTTTCTACGACTACCTTTTCAGCTTCAGGCTGATTTTCTTTTGACTTTTCATCTTTACATGCAGAAAAAAATAATGTGAAAAACACAACTCCTGCTAAAAATTTTATTTTCATGTTTTAAGTACTTTTTTTGCAAATTTATTGTTTTTATTTATTAAACCTAATTTTAAAAGCAATTCTATTTCTTTATGACTTTTAAAATACTTTTATTTCTTTGAGTTTTTATTTTCATAAAATAAATGCCTTTTTCTAGTTGACTGAAATTTATGTTCGATTGGTTTGACTATCTTTATTAAAAATTTTTTATGAAAAATTTTGTACATATCCTATTTTGGTTTTCTTTCATAAACTGCTCATTCGCTCAGGGGCCTTCTGATTTATGGACACATACCTATGGTGGTTCTAGGTCAGAAAGAGCAAATTCTTTAATAACAACCACCGATGGTGGCTGCATTTTTGTTGGAAGTGCCAGTTCATCTAATGGTGATGTAATTGGTTTACATAGTCCATTTGGATGGAATTATTCTGATTTTTGGATTGTCAAATTAAGTTCAAATGGCGTTATGCAATGGCAAAAATGTTATGGTGGTACTAAAAGTGACAATGCTTTTAAAATTATTCAGGTATCGGATGGAGGATATGTAATTGTTGGTTCCAGTGTTTCAAATGATGGTGATGTAACCCTGCATTATGGTTCCGATTCATTTAATGATTTATGGATAATTAAACTTGATAATTTTGGCAACTTATTGTGGCAAAAAACATATGGTGGTTATAGCGAGGATTATGCTTGTTCTGTATCTGAAACAACAGATGGAGGCCTTGTTGTTGCAGCCATTTTAAATGCTGACTACAATGGAACAGTTCCTGTTACCTATAGCGACTCTATGGATTACTGGGTTTTAAAATTAAATTCAGTAGGCGAAAAGCTATGGGAAAATCATTATGGCGGTGAAAATGCTGATAGGGCTTGGTCTATAAAAAGCACTCCCGATGGAGGTTGTATTGTTGTTGGACAAAGCGCGTCTCATTATGGAGATGTTATAAATAGCATTGGTCCTTTTAATGCGGCCATTTCTGATTATTGGATTGCAAAATTAAGCTCTACAGGAGTTATTGAATGGCAGAAATCTTATGGTGGATTACAAGGTGATTGGGCAACCAGTGTAAGTTTAACAAATGACGGAGGCTATATAATTGCAGGTAATACAAACTCCAACAATACAGGCACTGTTACCAATTTTTACGGAGGTGTTGATGGATATATAATAAAATTAAATTCAGTTGGAAGTTTAGAATGGGAAAAGTGTATTGGAGGAAGTGCTAATGATTATTTTAATTCAATAATTCAAACTATTGATGGTGGTTATTTGGTTTGTGGTGAAACCAACTCAAATGATGGTGATTTAGCCGGATTAATGGCTGGAGATAAAGCATGGATTGTGAAACTTAGTAGCACAGGAACAATTTCTTGGCAAAGGCATTACCAAGAACAACCCATTTATAATGCATTTAATGATATTGTACAAAATACTGATGGAACTTGCATTGCTGTTGGCTATCTAAATCTTTATGCTGACTATGATAATTACAATATCTTTGCGGTTAAACTTGGTGTCAACTCATTATCAAATACTGAATTCAATACTTTTGATATTGTTTTTTATCCAAATGCTGTTGATGATATTTTACACATTCAATCTTCTAACCATGAAGTGTTTAAGGTCATTAACATCTATGACGTTCTCGGTAAAAAAGTAAATTCTTTTAATTTAGAAAACAATAGTGTGAATTTAGAATCATTGCAAAATGGGCTTTATTTTGTTGAAATTAAAAACAGTCTGAATCAAATTTTTAGAAAAAAGATTACTAAGAATTAATTAAAAACCTTCTTTAAACTGTCTTCCCATTTTTTAATTTCTATTCCAAAAGTACTCTTGATTTTACTTTTATCTAAAACACTATATTTTGGTCTTTTTGCCGGCGTTGGAAAGCTTGATGTTGGAATTGGTTTTAGATCTATATTCTTATTGTTGATTTCAAATATTTTTTTGGCAAAATCATACCAGCTGCATCGGCCTTCGTTGCTGAAGTTGTAAACTCCAAAGTTGTCGGTTGTCGATTGTGGGTTGTCGGTTAAAATAATTTGAATCAAAGCATTCGCTAAATCAACTGCATTTGTTGGTGTCCCGATTTGATCATTTACTACAGAAATGGAATCTCTTTCGGAAGCCAAACGCAACATGGTTTTCATAAAATTGTTGCCAAATTGCGAGTAAACCCAAGAAGTTCTGATAATATAATAGTTTTCAAAAGTAGCTTGAATAGCTTTCTCACCATCTAATTTGGTTTGTCCGTAAACGCCTGTTGGATTTGGAATATCTTCTTCAGTATATCCTTTAGCATTTTTCAAACTGAACGCGTCATCCTGAGCGAAGTCGGAAGGAGAAGTGCCATCAAAAACAAAATCAGTAGAAATATGAAGTAAAATCGTGTTGTTTGTTTTGCAAACGGTAGCTAAATTTTGGGCACCAACAACATTAATTAAGTGTGCTTTTTCAGGTTCGCTTTCTGCCTTGTCAACAGCCGTGTAAGCTGCGGCATTAATGCAATAGTTAGGTTTTATTTTTGAGAAAACTGTCTGGCAACTTTCAATATTCGAAATATCTAAATCACTAGACGAACAAAAAACAAAATGAAATTCAGAATAATTTGGTGCAATAAATTGCAAACTTTGTCCTAATTGTCCATTGGCTCCTGTGACTAAAACTACCATGCTTTTTTGGCGTTTTCTAAATTGGGTTGCGCTTTATCTTTTTCAGAAATAATTAAGTTTTCCAGAGGAAATTGCCAATCTATATTAATACTTGTATCGTTGTATATTATTCCACCTTCTGATTCTTTATTATAAAAATTATCACATTTATAAAAAAAAGTAGCTGTGCCACTCAAGACTAAAAATCCGTGAGCAAAACCTCTTGGAACAAAAAATTGTCTCTGATTTTCACCTGATAAAAGGACGGATTCGTATTGCCCAAATGTTGGTGAATTGGGTCTAATGTCAACAGCAACATCTAATACTTCTCCCTGCAAAACCCTTACTAATTTGGCCTGAGCATGTTCTCCGGTTTGATAGTGTAAACCCCGTAATACTCCTTTGGATGAATACGATTGATTGTCCTGAACAAAATGAACTTGATGATTAACGCCTTTTTGAAACGTATTTTCGTTGAAACTTTCCATAAAATAACCACGTTCATCGATGATTATTTTTGGTTCAATAATGAAACATCCTTCCAGTTTTGTTGCAATAAAATTCATTTAAATTAAGCTTAGTAAATGATTACCATAACCGCTTTTCAACAATGGTTCTGCAATATGTTTTAATTGCGTTGAATCTATAAATCCCATTTTAAAAGCAGCTTCTTCAATTGAACCAATTTTTAAACCTTGTCTCTCTTCGATTACTTGTACAAACTGGCTGGCTTGCATCAAGGAATTAAAAGTTCCTGTGTCAAACCAAGCTGTTCCTCTATCAAGAATACTTACTTTGAGTTTTCCTCTGTTTAAATATTCCTTGTTTACGTCTGTAATTTCAATTTCGCCGCGGTGGCTTGGTTTAATATTAGCGGCAATTTCAACCACATCATTGTCATAAAAATATATACCAGGAACAGCATAATTAGATTTTGGTTTTTCAGGTTTTTCTTCGATGGATAATACTTTTCCATTTTCATCAAAATCTACAACACCATATCGTTCTGGATCATGAACATGGTAGGCATAAATAATTCCTCCATCGGGTTTATTATTCCTCTGTAATAATTCTGCTAATCCTGTTCCGTAAAAAATATTATCACCTAGTACTAAGGCTACTTTATCATTTCCAATAAATTCTTGACCTATGATAAAAGCTTCTGCTAATCCATTTGGATGCTCTTGAACAGCATATTCAAATCGACAACCCAGTCTTGAACCATCACCTAGCAATTGTCTAAACAATGGCAAATCGTGTGGTGTGGAAATAATCAAAATTTCTCTTATTCCTGACCACATCAAAGTTGATAATGGATAATAAATCATGGGTTTGTCATAAATTGGCATAAGCTGTTTACTAACGGCTAATGTCAATGGATGCAATCTTGTGCCTGATCCACCGGCTAAAATAATTCCTTTCATTTTTATTTTACTTTAGATTTTGCTAATTGTTTTTTGTAAAAAGATATAAATGATTTTATAAAAATAAACAACATTAACAATATGGTCGGAAGTATATATTTCATTTTCCCGTTGGCACCTTTTGTGTTTTTAACATTGGTTACAATACTTATATCTTTCAAAATTTTATCAAAGTTTATTAATTCTAATCGGTGAATTCCTTGTTCGGTAACTAAGGCATCTTTTGTTTTAATGATGTCATTCAGTTGCATATTATCGTTGTAATAAACTAGGCTATTGCTTTTTGAACTACCATTATTATTTATTATTTTTTTTAAAACTCCATTTATCTGAGTAATAATAGAGTCGTTTTCTGCCATTTTTATTTTGATATTGTTCAAATATCCTTTCTGATTCAATTTGAAATATTCAGAGTCATTTATATAATTTAAAAGCGGATTAACAATATCGTCAGCCGGGAGTGCTTTTATGGTAGTTAATTTTAATAAATGAAAAGGATAATTTTTACTCGTCATGTTGTCCTTAACAATTTTATTTATTTCACCATCTTCAGCCATTAACTTTATTAATTCGAAGTTAGTCGCTTTGTTATCTATAAATTTATAAACATCAACTATCGGTTCAAGTTCAATATCTACAAGTTTTTGAGTGTTTTTAAGTCCAATACTCTTTAAGAATAAAGTGTCTCTGTCTTTTATTTTAGATTTAAGAAGATCTACCTTTGAATATAAATAATCGTTTGAACCAAAATTTGGGCTTAAAATGATTTCATTATCATATACTTTTGTGGTTTTGTCAAGATAAAAACCTATTCCAACTCCAATTCCAAATAATATTCCAACCCAAATAATATTTCTTTTAAAAAATAAAATTCCCCTAAAAATTGAAATAGAAATATTTTCGAAAAAGTTGCCAATTTTCTTCGAAATCTGTGACAAATCAATTTCTTGATCATCATTATTTTGAGATGTTGCGCTCATAAAAAATTTATTTTATGTTAAAAATTTGTTCTAATATTTTAATAGTAATCAAATACGTAGGTTTCACGCCTGTTGTTCCTAAACCTCCTGAAGCTAATGTGCTTCCAGTCTCTAATGGATTATCAGAAGCATAATATGCATACCTTACTTTCACATCTTGTGGAATACTTTTTCTAATTTTTGATGCTGATTGAATGGCTTTCTGATAATAAGCGCCTTCCATTTCTAGCCCAATAACTTCCCACGTTGACTCGTGGAAAAACTTCAATAAATCCTTATTTTGAAGCGACGTTCCCAAAACGGTAACCATCGGTCCTGAAAAAACAGCTATTCCGTTCCCTTCAAACATTTCGGCAGTCAATTCATTTTCAAAAGGATAATTATCTGCTGTTCCTTCATTGATATGGGCTGAAGGAATCATAATGTCACCTTTTCCGCCTTCAAGAATTCCGGCTTTTCCCATTATCGAAACGGATTCAACATTCATGAAAGTTATGTTTTTGCCTTCTTTGTATGGTTTTAATAATTCATCAATAGTTTCAAATGCCTGTTCGCCGAAAGCATAATCCATTACAATTAATACCGGACTTTCATTACCAACTTTTGCTTTTGGAAAACTGGTTTTTGCCCAATCTATTTTGGCTGTATCGAATATCTGAACATCTATGTTGGTTCCGGAAGCATCATCCGGAAGTGATATCATTCCTTGCTTTAAAGCAACATCTTCTACTTTATTGCGAAGATCATTTGCGCCAAGTTTACTCAATTCTTCATAAACAAAGAAATCTGATTTGTCCTTGAATTTGGTTTTTAAAACATTCGTTGCGAAAATTGAATTCATCACACTGTGCATATTGGCACTAATCACATGAATAGGTCTTTCGAGAAGATTATTGGCTTTCAAAATTTCTTTAATGTTGTTTGCCCATATTTCTCCATGGATATGATGTCCTAATCTTTCTCTTAAAATTGGACTAAAAGTGATCGTTCTTTTGTTGTTTTCGACAACTTCTTCAATGGCTAATTTTCCTAGCCAATAAATAACATGCAAAAAGCGATCTGGTTTTTCTTTCGTAGCAAAATCATCATAAATGGCTAATACTTCCGAAAAGCTTCTGCCCAAAACATTCGCTGCGTGAGAAATTGCAATTTCTTTTTCTACTAAAGTAAGCTTCTTGTTTTGTAAAACTGTTTCGCCTAGTTTTTCCCAATCTCGCGTTACCTCAAACTCAACCTCATCTAATAAAACTCTGTTTTTTATCTTATGAGATTCTATAAATATAAAAGTTAAATGCGTCAAAATATCATAGATGTCTGAACGTCCACGTGTAATTTCAACATTCATTTGTTCGTTGTCAATTCGATAGCAATTTCTTCTCCTTTTTGGCGGAACAATTGCCTTAAAATGCGATTTTGAATACCCTTCGTCTGAAGTTAAATTGATAAAACGGCACTCTTCAATGCCTACAGGAAGCCTTTCTATTACATAAAGTAAACCGCTTAGTTCTACTTTTTCTTCTGCAATACTTCCGTAAATTTCTGGTCGTAGAGAAAGCAAAGCTTCTCTTAAAGTTTCACCCGAAACACCCATTGGTTTATAAAAACCTCTGTTAAATAAATGTCTCATGGTAATGTACAATCGTTCAATAGCTGCCGACGATTCTTGCGCCCTTGAGCGCGAAATGTTTTTAATTTCCTTCATTAAATTGTTTTTCTAACCTGCAAATATAGGTTTTTTGTCGTTTAGTTGCTTAGAATGAGGTTTATTGCTGGCATCATAACCGTATTATACCAAGGTTTGTCATTTTTGTCTGTCGTGAATATTTTACCTCTTCTCCATTTACCTTCAGAATAATTAAAAGAGTTCTCATCTTTTGAATAATTCACAATCAGTGACGGAGCATAACACTCCATTTTAACCATTTTTTTAGTTTGATAAGTTTTGTATTCAAAGGCGTATTTATTCTCCTCAATAATCATCCATTCCAAGCCAATTACTATTCCGTTTTTTGGAAATCTTAGATTATATTTAGAAATATCGATTTCATTTTTACGCATTCCTCTCTTAACAGTTACAATCAAATCTTCATCTAATATATCGTTTGTTGGAATGGAATTACGCAATTCGAATATCCTGATTTTTAACTTTGCGTCTTTCTTTTCACTGTCTGAAAAAAAGACTATTTTCTTTAAATAAGGTGTTGCTTTATAAATCGAATCATATTCAAATAATTTACCGTAAATCCATGGTTTATCAACTGAATGCTGCTTATGATGAATTTTTTCTGCACCGCCAATTTCAATCTCCTTATCCTGTTTTCTTTTTGTGACAGCCACCTCATCCAAATTATAAATGGCTTCTTTTAAAATTACTTTTTCATTATCCTGTATTGAAGTTTTTTTGATCTCAAAACCTACGGAAGAAAAGACAAGTATTTTTTCGGAATTGGTATTGATTTTAAAAATGCCTTTTTCATCAGAAGTCGTTCCTATATTTTCATTCTGAACCCAAATGTTTACATACGGAATTGGTTCGTCTTTCTCATTTACAATAGTTCCGCTAATTTGAGCTGAAAGAGAAAAAGTGTAAAATAAAAATAGAAGTGTTCTCATTTATTTAGTTGGTTAGAATTAAGTTAATGGCAGGTTCATACACGCTCATTTTATCTGAGGGATTGGCAATATCCTGTTTGGTTTGTTTGCTCCATTTTCCACCTGAAAAGGTGTAGATAAAATCCCTTTCAACATAATTGTAAAGTACATAAGGAAAATACATTTTCTGAATTGCAGTTGCTTTGGTATTCGAATCGACAACTTCCTTTTCCAATTTGTTTTTTTCGATTATCAACTTTTCAAAACCTACGAAGATTCCGTTCTTTGGCATTCTTAAATTGAAATCCACAACATTGAAATAGCCCTTCTTGACTCCTTTCTTTACCGAAACCAAATAGTCTTTCTTCAGTAATTCTTCGCCAGGTGAACCATCAGAATTAACTCCGTAAAAATGGATTTTAAAACTACTACTTTCCAATTGACTATCGGTGATTATTGCGACTTGCTTTATGTATTTGGTCTTTTTGTATTTTGGGTCGTATGGGAAAAATTTAGCATCAATCCGTGGCCCATTTTCGAATGCCTGGTAACTTTCAATTTTTACTTTTCCAATTTCGATTTGCCTGGTTTCAAATCGTTTTTCGATGACAACTTCGCTCAATTCAAATGTGTTTATTTTCAGGATTACCTTATCGGATTCTGATGCTATTACTGTTCTCTTTTCATAACCCAAAGCTGAAAAGATGAGTTTTTTATTAGGTTCACAATTAATCGTGAATTCGCCATTTTCTTCTGAAGTTGTGCTGTTGTTTCCATTTTCGACCCAGATGTTTACATATGAAATAGGTTTGCTAAATTCATCAACTACAATTCCTTTGACCTGTGCCATAACAGTAACAGAAATAAAAAGCAATAATACTAACAGTTTATTATCTTTCATCTATTTTCTATTCTGTCTTTAACAAATCTGCTATTTTTCTGTCGTTACTCAATCTCGGGATTTTGTTTTGTCCACCTAATTTTCCTATCGATTTCATATACTCCTGAAAGCCGTTTTTTGAAACTTTAGAAATAACCAATGTTCTTAAAACTTTCCCAACAATTAAATCATCGTAATAGCTGTTTTGTTTACGCATTTCGTAATCGATTTTCAAAGCAAATTCCTTGAGATTTTCAGGTTCGTTTTCAAACTCGATAAACCATTCGTGATAAGGCAATCCTGAATTTGGTGCAATCTGTGGCGCCACGGTAAATTCGTTTACACGAATGTTGGAATTTTCCATAGCTTCTTTCAAAGCGCATTCAACTTCTTTTCCAATAACATGCTCGCCAAAAGCAGAAATATAATGTTTGATTCGGCCTGAAACAATCACACGATAGGGTTTCAAGCTAGTGAACTGAACGGTGTCGCCAATATTGTAAGCCCAAAGACCGGCATTAGTTGAAATAATTAAAACATAATTGACATGTAATTCAACTTCGCCAATGGTATATCTTCTTGGATTTTTTGTAAAAGACTCTTCCGATTTTACAAATTCATAGAAAATTCCCGAGTTCAAAAGCAGCAACATTCCTTTGGCTGCCTGCGAATCCTGATAAGCAAAAAAACCTTCTGATGCTGGAAACAATTCAATTGAGTCAACTTTTCTTCCTATTAGATTTTCAAATTTAGCTCGGTAAGGTTCATAATTGACTCCGCCATAAATAAACAAATTAAAGTTTTTAAAAATTTCTCCAACTGGTTTGGCTTCTCCCAGTTCGCCTGCGGCTCCGGTGTTCCCTTTTTGTTTCAATTTCTCAAAGTACATCTGAACCCAAGACGGAATTCCCGAAATAACGGTCATGTTTTCGTTGAACGTTTCTTCAACTATTGCATCCACTTTAGTTTCCCAATCTTCGATGCAATTGGTTTCCCAGCTTGGCATTCGGTTTTTCTGCAAATATTTTGGAACAAAATGCGCAACAATCCCGGAGAGTCTTCCAAGTTTAATTCCGTTTTTTTCTTCTAAAATTGGACTTCCCTGAAGGAAAATCATTTTACCGTCAACAAAAGCTGTTTTTCCGGTTTCATGAATGTAATTTAAAATAGCATTTCTAGCCGCTTCAATATGAAATGGCATTGATTCTTTGGTTATCGGAATATATTTAGCGCCTGATGTCGTGCCAGAAGTTTTGGCAAAATAAATGGGTTTGCCTTTCCATAGAATATCTTCTTCACCTTTTACAACTCGGTCAATATATGGTCGCAATTCTTCATAATCACGAATGGGAACTTGCTTGGCAAAGTCTTCATAGGATTTGATTTTAGAAAAATTATGGTCTTTCCCAAACTGAGTAAAATCTGCGGAAGCGATAAGATTTTGAAAGACTTTCTGTTGTGTCTCAATAGGATTTTGAACCCATTTTTGAGTTTTTATGTGGATTATTTTTGCAAATATTTTGGCCGCGATCGATTTAACAGACATGCTATTCTTTGTTTGGAAAATTCTTTTTTATGGCTTTTTCAGTAACAAAAACCATATAAGCACAGCCTAAAATCATAACGCCTATTCCTATAATACATGACTGTAATTGGTTGATACCAATTAATGGGTTGAGAAAGGAAACCCCTAAAAGCACAACTCCTAATTGGAATGATTTGACTGATGAAAATTTCTGTGCAAAGTCCCAACGCTCTTGGCTTTTCATTACTGATGGCATTCGGTAACCATAGATATCATTGATTTTTTTTGGCGGGTATTTCATCATTATTAACCCTGTGAACATAAAAATAATCCCTGTTAGTAAAGCAACAATGCCAATCCTATCTGCCAAATAATTTAAAAATTCTGTCATAGTTATTCAAATTCAATAAAAATACTAGGGTCGATTGGATAACCATCTTTCCATAATTCAAAATGCAAATGTACTCCGGTAGATTCTTGACCGGTTGAACCTGCCAAAGCAATAACTTCTCCAGTTCTGACTATATCGCCTTGAGAAACAGTTACTGAAGCCGCGTGTTTATAAATTGATATAAATCCGCTGTTGTGTCTTATGATTACAACATTTCCTGTATTAGGTGTCCAATCGGCGAAGATGACTCTTCCGCTTAAAATGGATTTTATCGGAGTGTTTTTCGCCAAAGCGATATCTACCGCATAATGCTTGTCTTTTGGATTAAATTTATCGGTTATAATTCCTTTTACCGGTGGAAATAAAACAGTGTTTACTTTTGGTTTTGCCTTTTCAAACAGATTGTATTTATCTTCTCTGTCAACTGCTTCTCTAAACTTTAAATCGGATTTTGTGGGTTTTAACTCTTCTTCTGAAATAGGCTCCGAAACCGATGCTAAAATAGAATCTTTATTGAATTTTGCATATTCTAAATCGCCCGTTAAAACTTTTTTAATCGATTCGATATAGGCTTCGTTTTTTTTCAACGCCTGGTTTAGCGAATCCGATTTCAGCGCCAACTCAGTTGCGTCTTTCTTTAATTTTGTTGAAGCATATCCTGGAATATACTCGCGAAGCGGTGTAAAAGCAATGATATAAGTGGTAACGAAAATAATTAAAAATGCCCCAATTGTAGCTACCACAAAAACATTCATCAAGGTCAACCGAAGTGAAAAAATTTCTTCAAAAGTGTCTTCATTCAAAATAACCAAACGGTTTTTTGTGAATAGTTTTTTCTTGATTATTTTTCGTTTGAGCCGTTTTTCGGACATGGTTGTTTGAATGATTTACAAATATAGAAAATAAGTTGGCTTTGCGTTTTTACTGTAAACGATGTTTAACGTATATTTATTATAATGAAATTCAAAAGAATGTTATTTTCTTTTTACATTTGTCAAAGTTTTATTAAAATCTGCGGAAGCATAAATTTATACATCATGGGAAGAATTGGCGCAACTGAAATTATCATTATATTGGTAATCGTTTTATTATTATTTGGAGGTAAAAAAATTCCTGAATTAATGAAGGGATTGGGCTCGGGAATTAATGAATTCAAGAAAGCATCAAAAGGAGAAGAGCAACCAGCAAATTCCAAAAAAGAAGTAGAAGATAAAAAATAATTTTCTTTACCAAAATACAAAACCCAAATGCCAGTTATGGTGTTTGGGTTTTTTTATAAACTCTTTTATATTGCTTTAAATATCATGAAAAGAACTTTCCTTACCATTGCCTTTTTTATCTGTTTTTCAAACTTATTTAGCCAAGAAATTATTGGTTCTTGGGCCGGAGAGTTATCAGTTTCAGGAACGAAGCTTCCTCTGGTCTTTACTATCAAACAAAATGGTGCTGATTTGATTACTACTATGGATAGTCCAATGCAGGGCGCAAAAGATTTACCAACAGATAGCACTTCATTTATTGACAATGAATTGAGTATTGATGCTAAAAAATTTGGAATCAGCTATAAAGGAAAATTTGAATACGAAACAATAAAAGGAACTTTTTCTCAAGGCGGCGCTTCAATGCCATTAATACTTTCACGAAAAAAAGAGGGCGAATCTGTTTTAAAACGTCCTCAAACACCTCAGCCACCATTTAACTATAACATAGAAGATGTGACCTTTATCAACCCTAAAGATAAAAATACTTTGGCCGGAACCTTGACTACTCCATCTGACAAAAAGGATTTTCCTGTTGTGGTTTTAATATCTGGCTCAGGACAACAAAATCGCAATTCTGAAATTTTTGGACACAAAGAATTTTGGGTAATTGCGGATGATTTTGCTAAAAAAGGAATTGGTGTTTTACGTGTTGATGACAGGGGCACTGGCGATTCAAATGGCGCTACTTTGACAATGACAACTGAAAATTTTGCTGGAGACACCAATGCCGCTGTTGAATTTTTGGCTCAAAAAGGGTATGCAAATATTGGCTTAATTGGTCATAGTGAGGGCGGAATCATAGCTCCAATGGTAGCTTCACAAAATCCAAAAGTAAAATTCATTGTCTCAATGGCAGGTCCTGGTATTCCAACTGATGAACTGTTACTTCTGCAATCTAATGCAATTGCCAAAGTTTCAGGAGCAACGGACGAAGAATTAAAATCGAGCGAAGCCGCCAACCGGAAAATCTATAGTTTTATTAAGAATTATAACGGAAATGATTTAAACGGTGAAGTCAAAAAAATAGTAATTGCACAAATGCAAAAATTACCCAAAGAACAACAACCGTCAGCGGATGAAATAGAAAAGATAGCTGAAGAGGAAAGTAAAAAAATAAGCATTCCTTGGTTTTCTTATTTTATGAAAATTAATCCGGATGTTTACTGGAGCAAACTGAAAATACCAATACTGGCAATTAATGGTTCTAAAGATTTACAAGTAATTCCAAAAGAAAATCTGTCGGGTATTAAAGCTTCACTGGAAAAAGCCAAAAACAAACATTTTGAAACTATAGAATTTCCTAATCTGAATCATCTTTTTCAAGAAGCAAAAACAGGTTCTATAGAGGAATATGCTCAAATTGAACAAACTATTGCTCCGCAAGTTTTAGACAAAATGAGCTCTTGGATTTTGAAAAAGTAAATTAATTTACTTTTATAAAATCATCGTCAACTGAATTCGCTTTCGCTCTTCGTCAACCTCTACAACTTTCACTTGAACGTGTTGATGAAGCTTAACCACTTCATTTACATCCGAAACAAAACCAGCTTTGAGTTGTGAAATGTGAACCAATCCGCTTTCCTTAATTCCTATATCAACAAAACAGCCAAATGCTGTAATATTATTCACAATTCCCGGTAAAATCATTCCGGTTCTTACGTTTTTGATAGTCGTAACGCTTGGGTCAAACTCAAAAACCTTTGCCGATTTTCTAGGGTCAAGACCTGGTTTTTCTAGTTCTTTTACTATGTCTTTTAAACCCAATATTCCTATTTCTGGCGTAATGTATTTTTCTAATTTTATTTGGGCAATCTTTTCTTTGTTGGCAATCAACTCATTGGTTTTTAATCCTATATCTTTCGCCATTTTTTCTACAATCGGATACGCTTCTGGATGAACCGCAGAATTGTCTAAAGCATTTTTCCCGTCTTTAATTCTGATAAATGCTGCCGCTTGTTGATACGCTTTATCGCCTAAACGCGGCACTTTTTTAAGTTCTTTTCGATCTTGAAATGGTCCGTTTTCCGTTCGAAATTGAACTATGTTTTCGGCCATTTTTTCACCAATTCCCGAAACATAACTTAGTAAAGATTTACTTGCCGTATTGATATTAATGCCTACCGAATTCACGCAACGCACCACAACGGTATCGAGTTCTTCTTTAAGTTTTGTTTGATCAACATCATGTTGATACTGCCCAACTCCTATTGATTTTGGATCAATTTTAACCAATTCGGCCAAAGGATCAGACAATCGTCTTCCAATGGAAACCGAACCTCGAACAGTTACATCAAAACTAGGAAATTCTTCTCGCGCAATTTTAGATGCTGAATATACGGAAGCTCCAGCCTCGGAAACCACAAAAACCTGTATTGGCTTATCAAATGCAATTTTCTTTATAAAAAATTCAGTTTCACGACTTGCAGTTCCGTTTCCGATTGAAATTGCTTCAATGTTATAAGCATTCACCATCGAACGTATTTTCTTCATCGCCATAGCGCTTTCGTTTTGTGGTTGATGCGGATAAATGGTTTCGTTGTATAACAAATCGCCCTTTTCATCCAGACAAACTACTTTGCAACCCGAACGAAATCCGGGATCGATAGCTAAAATACGTTTTTCTCCCAAAGGCGGCGCCAATAAAAGCTGACTCAAATTCCCTGCGAAAACATCAATCGCTTTGATGTCGGCTTTTGCTTTGGCGTCTTGCAATGTTTCGTTTGAAATTGCCGGTTCGAGTAATCGTTTATAACTGTCTTTTATGGCTAATTCGATGTGTTCGGTAGTATCATTGTTGGCTTTGATTATTTCGTTTTCGATGAAATCAATAGCTTCTTGGTTTTCGATATCTATATTTAGTTTTACAAAACCTTCTGTTTCTGCTCGCAACATTGCCAATAATCGATGTGATGGTGCTTTTGAAATAGGTTCTGCCCAATCGAAATATTGTTTGAATTTCTGCGCATCATCTTCGTTTTCTTTTTTCTTTACAACTTTGGTTTCCACTATTGCTTTTCGTTGAAATAGTCGACGAAGATTTTTTCGGATAAAAATGTTCTCATTAATCCATTCGGCAATAATATCTCTTGCGCCTTGCAAAGCTTCGTCTTCATTTTTTACTTTGTCGTTGATATATTGTGTGGAAATAAAATCGATGTCGTCTTTTCCTTGTGAGAATATTATTTTAGCCAAAGGTTCTAAACCGTTTTCTCTGGCAATATCGGCTCTAGTTTTTTTCTTCTTTTTATAAGGTAAATACAAATCTTCTATTTCTTGCAAATCGAAACTGTCTTTTATTTTTTTGGCCAATTCAGGCGAAAGCTGACCTTGTTCCTCAATGGTTTTCAGAATAGATTCTTTTCGTTTTACGATTTCATCATACTGTTTGGAAAGTTTGGCGATGGTTTCAATAACAACTTCATCCAGATTTCCGGTTTGGTCTTTTCGGTATCTAGAAATAAAAGGAATGGTACAATCTTCTGAAAGTAATTTTAAAGTTGCTTCAATGTTTTTTGGAACCGTGTTTACTTGGCTTTGAATGAATTGTAAGTTGGTCATTTTTATTACTAATATTGTTTTTTAGGCATAATTTGTTATTTAACAAATTTTATTGGATTTGGATAAAATAATTTGATTTTTCTTTTTAAAACTGAAATTGCACAAAATAAAGCATAGATTATATTTAATATGATTAATGAGAAATAAATAATAAATAAAGTTTGTGGTTTATGAGATGTAAAAGCGTAATACATTGAAATACCAAAAATAAAAATATTAACAAAAGAAAATACTATTTGAAAATTAAGAATATTCTTTCCTTGTTTGTTAACATCATAAATACTATCTTTTTTATTAATCCATAGGATTAAAGGAAAAATGATATTTCCGAGAGGGATAATTATTACAGATAGCACTGATAAATGTAAAAAAAATAGATATAATGAATCTTCGGTTTTTCCATAATCAACAAACTCTTCAATTGGCGTTTTTAGAGCCTCACAAATTTGTTTTAATGTATTCCCTCTTGGTTCGTTTTCGTCTTTTTCAATTCTTTGTAGTGTTCTTAAATTAATTTTTGACAAGTCAGAAAGTGCTTCTTGAGACATTCCTTTTTGCTTTCTAATTTTTGAAATTTTTGTTCCAATAGTTTCCATAAATTATGTTTTTAAAATTTCTTCAAAATTAGAATGGGAATGTTGTTGTGTCTTACGGTTTGTTTACGACATGTTTATGACATTTGTGTCTATATCCTGATTTTATTGGGATTATTATTAATTCTGGATTTTTTTGAATGCTTTACCTAAGTTTTTAATTACATCAGTAATCAACATGCTTTCTTCGCTTTGGGTTTCTAAGGTAATATCTGCTGCCAAGCCAGATGTCAACCTTAGTCGTAAATTAGTCTTGAACAATGAAATCTTTTGGATCTTCCTTTTTAAATTCTGGTTGAATATTGATATGATTTATTTTGAATTCGTTGTACAAAACGGTTTCTATTTTCTCTAACAAGATGTTAAATTCGCTCATTTTTATATCTTCTGAACAATCGAGATGAGCTTCTAGATGTAGTTCTTCATCATTCAAATACCAAACATGGATGTGATGTAATTTATTTACTCCTTTTATTTTATGAACTTCGCGAACAATTTCTTTAATGTCTATATAATCTGGTGTGAATAGCATCAGCATTTTTGTTGCAGACTTAATCAAATCATAACTTACATAAATAAGATAAGACGCGATTAACAAAGTCATTATGCTATCAACCCAAAACCATCCGTAAAATTTCATCAGCAATCCGCCAACCAATACAGCAACCGAAGCCATCATATCGGTCAATAAATGCAAATAAGCCGATTTCATATTAAGATTATGTTCTGAATCTTTTTTAAGTAACAAAACAGAACCTCCGTTTACAACTATTCCTAAAATTGCTAACCAAATAACTAGCCCAGACTTAATAGGTTCGGGATGAAAGAGTCTTGAAGAAGCTTCATAAATTAAAAAAAATGCAACAATAATTAATGTAATAGCGTTTATAAAAGCAGCTATGAGCTCTGCGCGCTTGTATCCAAAAGTATTGTTTAACGATGCTTTTCTTCTTGATAATTTATGGGCTACTAAACTAAAAACCAACGAAAGTACATCTGAAAAATTATGAAGTGCATCAGAAATCAAGGCTAAACTTCCTGAAATAATTCCGCCAATAACCTGAGCAATTGTGATTAGTAAATTTAAAAGAATCGAAAGAATTAAGTTGTTCCCTTTTACCTCGTGTTTGTGGATGTGAACATGGTTATCTCCCATTTTATTGACAAGCTATTTTATTCACTCTATTGGCGTGTCTTCCACCTTCAAAACTGGTGTTTAAAAAAGCATCAACCATTTCAACCGCTTGTTGAATTGATGTAAATCGTGCTGGAATACTGATTATGTTTGCATCATTGTGCTGTCTAGCCAAAGAGGCAATTTCTTTATCCCAACATAAAGCGGAACGAATACCTTGATGTTTGTTCACCGTCATATTAATTCCGTTTCCAGAACCACAAATTACAACACCAAAATCGACTTTCCCTGTTGCTACATCTATCGCGACAGGATGCCCAAAATCGGGATAATCAACACTGTCAAAATTATCGGTTCCGTGATTGATTATTTCATATCCTTTTTGTTTTAAAAAGTCAACAATGGCTTTCTTATAATCTGGTCCTGCGTGATCGTTTCCAATTGATATTTTCATGGAGTTGTTTATGTAAATTAGCATCACAAATTTACGGAAAGTATTGGTTGTATTTTTAATTTGTTCTAAGTGTTTGATTTTTAAAACGTAAAGATTTTATCGTTTTACATAATTTCTATAACTACTTAAAAATCATTAGAATATATTCTATAAAAATGTTAAAATGTTGTATTGTTAATTATAAAACGCAATTCGTTGATTTTCAGTTAACCTTAAATTAACATGGATTGTTAACAACTTTGGATAGAATTTTAGAAGTTTTTATTGGTTGTATAATTTAAAATTGTAATCAAAAATCTATATTAAAAAAACAAATTTAGTTTGTAGAATTTTTAGAAAAGTTATCAATATATAAACATGTTTTTTCAACCAAAAAGACCAATCAAAGTTATTTACAAAAAGTATCTTTTTTTAGTTGTCAACAACTGTTAATTAAGTTTTAAAAATAGTTTAAAATGAGCAAATTAATTTATAAAAACTATGTTGATAAATTGATATAAAAAAGAATAACTACAAAATCTAATTTTTAAAAATAAAGTTATTGTACAAATCAACACGCTATAATAACAATCATAAATTTTAATTTATTTAATTTTTTTTATTGTTGTTTTTAATAAGTGTTGATAACAATCTTTTACAAAAGCAAAAAGTTATTTTTTAGATAAATCTTATTAGTTAATTCTGATATCTTAATACTTCTTCGTAATTTTCAACATTAATAGAAAAGATATAATGAGTAAAAAACACAAAAAATTCGGGAAAAATGAAAAAACATTTTCCGAAAAGATATTTAAAATACTATCAAAAAACGCTAATAAACCTTTTAACTACAAACAAATAGCTGCAATTTTAGAATTGGATGATACCAAAAGCAGAAACGAAATTATCAAAGATTTAAAAATATTAGCAGCTCAAAAACTGATTATTGAATCTGAACCGGGAAAGTATTTAGTTAAAGCCAGTAGTCAAAAATATTATGAAGGAACGATTGACATGACTTCTAGAAAGACTGCTTATTTTGTCTGCGACGAATTAGAAAATGATGTTTTTGTACCGTTTGTAAATTTAAATCACGCATTAGATGGCGATACTGTAAAAGCCTATGTTTACGATAGAAGAAGTTCAAGAAAACCTGAAGCTGAAGTATTAGAGATAATAGAAAGATATAAAACTGAATTTGTTGGAGTAGTTGATATTCAAAAGAATTTTGGATTCGTAACAACTGCGAATGCTAAAATGTACACCGATATATTTATCCCAAAAAATAAATTATCCGAAGCCGAACATGGTGATGTGGTTTTAGTAAAACTAGAAGATTGGCCTGTAAAAGCAGATTCACCTTTTGGTTCTGTGATTAAAGTGCTTGGAAAACCAGGAGAGCACAATACAGAAATTCATGCCATTTTAGCGGAATATGGTTTGCCTTATGATTTTCCAATTGAAGTTGAAGCATATGCTAACAAACTTGACACTTCTATAACTCAAGCAGAAATAGATAAACGTCGCGATATGCGAAACGTATTAACATTTACCATAGATCCTAAAGATGCTAAAGATTTTGATGATGCCTTATCTTTTCAAGTTTTAGAAAACGGAAATTATGAAATAGGTGTCCATATTGCTGATGTATCGCATTATTTAAAAGAAGGAACAATACTGGATGATGAAGCATACAGAAGAGCTACATCGGTTTATTTGGTTGATAGAGTTGTGCCGATGTTACCTGAGGTGTTATCAAATTATGCTTGTTCTCTTCGTCCACATGAAGAAAAATATACATTTTCAGCCATATTTCAATTGAATGTTAAAGCAGAAGTTTTAGATTCCTGGTTTGGCAGAACTATTATTTTTTCTGATCAACGTTTTTCGTATGAAGAAGCACAAAGTATTATTGAAACTAAAAGTGATATAATTCCGGCTGAGATTTCGTTAACCGGAAAGGAATATAAAGTTTCGGCAGAAATAGTTGCTGCTACTTTAAAACAAGATGAATTGGCAAAAATTCTACGAAGAAAAAGAATGGCAGACGGAGCAATTTCTTTTGATAAAGTGGAAGTAAAATTTAATTTAAATCAAGAATCAGAACCGGTTGGAGTTTTCTTTAAAATATCTAAAGATGCTAATCATTTGATTGAAGAATTTATGTTGTTGGCCAATAAAAAAGTAGCTGAATTTATTGGAAAACAAAAGAAAACATTTGTGTATCGAATTCACGACGAGCCAAATGAAGATAAACTAATCAACCTGCAAACGGTGATTTCTAAGTTTGGGTATGCGATAAACATGAAATCAAAACAAGATATTTCAAAATCGTTGAATAAATTACTGAATGATGTTAACGGAAAAAAAGAGCAGAATTTAGTTGATACTTTGACAATTCGAAGTATGAGTAAAGCCAAATATTCGACAGAAAACATTGGTCATTACGGTTTGGCTTTTGATTATTATAGTCATTTTACTTCCCCAATTAGACGTTATCCTGATGTAATGGCACACCGATTATTGCAGTATTATATAGATGGAGGAAAATCGGTTGATGCTGATATTTATGAAGAAAAATGTGCTCATTCCAGTGATATGGAAGGTTTAGCAGCTCAAGCAGAAAGAGATTCGGTGAAATACATGCAGGTAAAATACATGCAAGATCATAAAGATCAGGAGTTTCTTGGAGTTATTTCCGGAGTTACTGAATGGGGAATTTATGTAGAAATCATCGAAAACAAATGCGAAGGAATGGTTCGAATTCGTGAAATAAAAGAAGATTATTATACTTTTGATGAAAAACAATATGCATTGGTAGGTCAGGCAACACAGAGTATTTTACAACTTGGTGACGAAGTTTATGTAAAAGTAAAAAATGCCGATTTAGTTAAGAAACAATTAGATTTTAATTTTATTAGAAGAAATGTTTGATATTAAGAGGAGAATGTCCAGTGGACATTCAGAATTTAGTTTATAATAGTAAGTATGATATTATGAAAAAAATAATTTATAGTTTATTAGTATTCAGTTCATTTGCTTTTGCTCAGGTAACTAAAAATGTGGGCGATTTTAATAAAGTAACTTCCTTTGATCGCATCGATGTTTTACTTATTCCAAGTGATGAAAACAAAGTGCAATTAGATGGAAAAGGAGCTGATGAAGTAGAATTTATCAATAAAAACGGAGAATTAAAAATCAGAATGCCATTGACAAAACTTTTGGCTGGTGACAATATTTCCGTTACGGTTTATTATAAAAATTTAACTGCAGTCGAAGCCAATGAAGGTTCTAGAATTGCTTGTGGTGATAAAATTAGTTCTGTTGTATTTGATGTCATTGCCAAAGAGGGTTCAGAAATAAAATTGATTTTAGATGTGGAAAAATTGAATGTTAGAACTGCAAACGGGTCAAAGGTTTTGATAGAAGGAACTGCTAATATTCAAGATATTTTAGTTAACTCGGGGGGAGTTTATGAAGCGGAGAAATTAGAGTCACAAATAACTACTGTTTCATGCAATGCTGGTGGTGAAGCAGCTATTTTTGCAACAAATATTGTTGATGCTAAAGTTAGGGCAGGTGGCAATATTACTATTTTTGGGAAGCCAAAACAAATCAACAAAAAAATTATAGCCGGCGGAACAATTGAACAAGCAAAGTAGATTTATTTACTCACGCACAATATTTTTTTGAATTCGTGAATCTTCGATTTTACGTTTCAAGTTTTAAATTTTAAATTGCATTGTCAAAACAATAATAATGATATTTCTCAACGATATTTTATCTGCCATACCGCTTGGTTTTTTTCTAAGTTTTATGATTGGGCCAGTGTTCTTTGTCTTGCTAGAAACTAGTGTTGTCAAGGGATTTAGAGCGGCACTATTTTTTGATTTAGGTGTAATTTTGGCAGATATTGTTTTTATTACCATTGCTTTTTTTAGTAGTTATAGATTAATTCAAACTATAAAAGACGATCCGGCTTTATTTATTTTTGGAGGATTAGTAATGTTGACTTATGGTATTATTTCTTTTATAAATAACAGAAAAGAAGCTAGAAAAATTAAGATTGACGAAATAGACCCAAAAGAGTTAGCTAAAACCAATTATGTTTCTTTATTTGTTAAAGGATTTTTTCTCAATTTTATAAACATTGGTGTACTCGGTTTTTGGTTAGCAATCCTAATAACTATCGGACCGCAATTAGAATTAAAAACTTCCAGAATGTTGACTTTTTTCTCCACATTAATTATTAGTTATTTCATAACCGATATTTTCAAAATACTATTAGCCAAACAATTAAGAAGCAAATTAAACCCAAAAAACATTCTCTTAATTAAAAAGATTATCAGTATTATTTTGATTGTTTCAGGTATATTTCTTTTATCGCAAGGGTGGTTTCCAAAAGAACAAAAAATAGTTAATAAAGCGTTTGAAGAATTAGAGAATAAAAAGTAAAAATCATCTCTATATTGTCATTTCGGCCAGAGAGAGAAATTTCAATAATTTAGGTTTAGATTCTTCCTTCGTCAGACACGAAAATTCTTCTCGAATCGGCGATGCAATTACAAATAAAAAATCTCCGAGTTCTCTTCGCTACTGTCTTTAAAGGTTTAAGAGGCAAAGATTCGAACCTGATAGACAGTTTTGCATATATCTTTAATCAATTTTTTCTAAAAATTTACTATAAAAAAAACCTCTCACTTGGAGAGGTTCTAATTTCAGTGACATCTTCCGAATTCGAAAAGGAGTAGACGGTTTTGCATATATCTTTAATCAATTTTTTCTAAAAATTTACTATAAAAAAACCTCTCACTTGGAGAGGTTCTAATTTCAGAGGCATCTTCCGGATTCGAACCGGAGTAGACGGTTTTGCAGACCGGTGCCTAGCCGCTCGGCCAAGATGCCAGTTGGACGGCAAATATATAAAACTATTGATAATTAACAATTGATAATTGATAATTTTTAGAATTCGTAATTCTTTTAACTTCTGTACTCCTCCATTTCAATAGTAACCGCTTCAACATCACCTCCAATAGGTGGATTGAGTTTAGATACCGCTAAAAGTATTCTAGAAACCGAAGGGATTTCACTAAAAATTCTGGTTATGATTCGGTGTGCTACATGCTCTAATAATTTGGACCGAATCGCCATTTCTTCAACAACTATTTTGTTTAATAAAACATAATCAACAGTATCTTTGAGTTCATCAGAAACAGAAGAATTTCTTAAATCGGTTTTAATTTCTAGATCAACTTTATAATCGGAGCCAATTAGCGCCTCTTCTTTTAAGCATCCATGAAATGAAAAAGTTCTAATATTTTGAAGTTTTATAGTACCCATTTATTTAGTGTTCAGTAATTATAGTTTAAATAATAGAGCATCTATTCTCTATTATCTATCATCTAAATTTTTATCTTTGCTAAAATTACAAAAATAATGTCAACAGAAGAGAGATCGCTTAATTTCATTGAACAAATAATAGAAGAAGATTTGAAAAAAGGTTTGTCCGGCGACAAATTACGTTTTCGTTTTCCGCCTGAACCAAACGGTTATTTACATGTTGGTCATGCTAGTGCGATTTGTTTAAACTTTGGATTAGGAATCGATTATAATGCACCAGTAAATCTTCGATTTGATGATACAAATCCTGAAAAAGAGGAGCAAGAATATGTTGACGCTATTAAAAGAGATATTGAATGGTTGGGTTTTCAATGGAGTAAAGAATGTTACGCTTCTGATTATTTCCAGCAATTATACGATTGGGCTATTGAATTCATTAAAGCCGGAAAAGCTTATGTTGACAGTCAATCTTCAGAAGACATCGCAATTCAAAAAGGAACGCCAACAACACCCGGGACAGATTCACCATACAGAAACCGTTCTGTTGAAGAAAATTTAGATTTATTCGAGAGAATGAAAAACGGAGAGTTTCCAAACGGAACGCATATTCTTCGTGCTAAAATAAGTATGGGCGCTAACAATATGCTAATGCGTGACCCTATTATGTATAGAATTTTGCATGCGCATCACCATAGAACTGGTAACGATTGGTGTATTTATCCTATGTATGATTGGGCGCATGGCGAAAGTGATTATTTAGAACAAATTTCACATTCCTTTTGTACACTCGAATTCTTGCCCCACCGTGAATTGTATGACTGGTTTTTAGATCAGGTTTATGATGTTACTAAAGTGCGTCCAAAACAAAGAGAGTTTGCTCGTAGAAATCTTTCACATACTGTAGTTTCTAAAAGAAAATTATTGCAATTAGTAGAAGAAAATCATGTTACTGGTTGGGATGATCCAAGAATGAGTACCATTTCAGGAATGCGCCGTCGAGGTTATCCTCCAATGGCGATTCGGAATTTTGCTACTACTATCGGAATTGCAAAACGTACCAATCTTATTGATGTTTCACTTTTAGAGTTTTGTGTTCGCGAAGAACTAAATAAAATAACACCTCGCGTAATGGCAGTATTAAATCCGGTGAAGTTGGTTATTACAAATTATCCAGATGGAAAAGAAGAAATTTTAGATGCAGAAAATAGCCAGGAAGACGAAAGTTTAGGATATAGAAAAGTGCCATTTTCAAGAGAATTGTATATTGAAAGAGAGGATTTTCAAGAAGAAGCCAATAAGAAATTTTTTCGTCTAACATTAGGAACAGAAGTTCGTTTAAAGAATGCTTTCATAATTAAAGGCGAAAGTGTTGTTAAGGATACAGCTGGAAACATTATAGAAATTCATTGCACTTATGATGAAGATTCCCGAAGTGGAAGCGGAACGGAAGCTTCTCAAAGAAAGGTTAAAGGAACAATTCATTGGGTTTCGATAAATCATGCGATTGAAGCCGAAGTTCGAATATACGATCGATTATTTACCCACGAAAACCCAGATGGCGATAAAGATGTTGATTTCAAAGAATACATCAATCCTAACTCATTGGAAGTAATTAAAGGATATTTGGAACCAAGTTTGGCATCTGCCAAAAACGGTGAGCGATTCCAATTTCAACGTTTAGGATATTATTGTGTTGATAAAGATTCGTCAGCACAAAAATTAGTTTTTAATAAAACAGTTGGCTTAAGAGATACTTGGGCAAAAGTGGAAAGTAAAGAATAATTTACTTCGTCACATTGCTGCGCTAGTGTCAGAATAGATTTTATAAATCGAAAGCTCGTCTCGCACTCAAAAGAGTCGGGCTTTCTTAATTATTTATAAAACTTATCATTATCAAAACTTTTATAACTTTTAGTAATTGAATTTGCCTTTCATAAATTTGTTTTAGGCTATTTTTAAATCTTAGTCGACATTATTTACCATTCCTAATAAAACTATTATAATAAGGCTTAAAAATAAGTTTTCCTGATTTTCGTTATTTTAAGAATGTTATCTTATATAATTTTCGTAACTTTAGTATAATTAAATTTTAATATTATGTCAACTAAATATGGAAATGGCATTTTGGCTCTTTTAGCCGGTGCTGCAATTGGATTGGGATTAGGAATTTTATTTGCTCCCGATAAAGGGACAAAAACCCGAGAAAAAATAAAAGATGGTTTAGATGATTTGAAGGACAGCGCCAAATCAAAATGGAATTCCCTAGAAACAGAAACTAAAGATAAGTTCTCAAAAACAAAAGCCGATTTGAAAGACACTGTTAATGATTTGCTTTCGGATTCAAGTTACAAAGCGGAAGAAACAATTACTTTTTTGGAAGAGAAATTAGCCGAGCTTAAAAAACAAAATGCTAAACTTCAGAAATAATGTTGGACGAATTAAAAGAAAACGTTGAAAGCATTCAGGAAAATACCAAAGCGTATATAGAAACTAGTCTAGCGTACTATAAACTTTTTGGTTTCAAGGTTGCCATGAAGTCAACTACATTGATGGTTAAGTTTTTCTTAATCGCTTTTTGTTTGATGATTGTTTTACTCTTTATATCAATTGCAGGAGCATTCGTTTTTGCAGAGATGTTGAGCAGTTACCCTTTAGGGTTTTTGAGTGTAGCAGGAATTTATTTAGTTTTAGCGTTAATTCTATTCTTCGTAAAAGACAGAATTGTTGAAGGACCCATTTTAGCAAAATTTTCAGAAATATTTTTTAACGACTAATCATGCAAACAAATAAATATTCATCCTTCGCTGAAATTGAATTGGATTTACAAATCCTTAAAATTGAAAGGGAAATACACTATCAAAAGATTGTATTGAGCATTGATAAAACCAAAGAAAGTATTCTTCCGTTTAGGAAAGTTAACAAGATTTTGGAAAGCGTTTCAAATTTTTCATCAGGAATGTATGGTACGATTTTGAAAACACTAATTCCAATAGCAATCAATTGGTATATAAAAAGGAAAAGAGGCGATTAGGCCTCTTTTTATTTGGTATTATTCGTTTATTAATTAGCTGGTCCTTCAGGATTTGAAGTATCAGAAGGATTATATTCAAGTGAGGAATGATTTCCCGTTTTCTTCACTTTTCTTGGTTGTCTCT
Organism: Flavobacterium sp.; assembly: GCF_049318325.1. GTDB lineage: Bacteria > Bacteroidota > Bacteroidia > Flavobacteriales > Flavobacteriaceae > Flavobacterium. The sequence continues at coordinate 129,353 of NZ_JBMOGQ010000001.1, forward strand.
TCATTTCTTCTCCGATGATGTTGGAAGCCGTAAAACTAGTTACCATATTGTTTAACATATCGCTTGCCGCTTGTGGAGAATTAGGTAATAATATCAAATTTGAATTCGTGTCGGCTCCAATGGCTTGAAGTGTATCATAATGTTGTGTAATTACAATCAATGCAGATGCTTCTTGCGAATTAATACCCACTTTATTTAAAACTTCTACACTTTCAACTAAACCTTTAGCAATTTCTCTACGTTGATCAGCAATACCTTGTCCTTGTAATTTTTTACTTTCAGCTTCAGCTTTTGCTTTAGCAACAATTCGGATTCTTTGCGCATCCGATTCGAACATAGCTGCTGTTTTTTCTCTTTCGGCAGCGTTAATTCGGTTCATCGCGTTTTTCACCTGAATATCAGGATCGATATCCGTAACCAGTGTATTAATAATGTCATAACCATAAGCCATCATTGCTTCGTTTAATTCGCGTTTAACAGCAATTGCAATGTCATCTTTACGAACAAACACATCATCTAAAATCAATTTTGGAACTTCAGCACGCACTACATCAAAAACATAAGCCGTGATTTGATCGTGTGGATATTCTAGTTTGTAAAATGCTTCATAAACTTTTTCCTGAACGACTTTAAACTGAACAGAGACTTTCATTTTGATAAACACATTATCTTTGGTTTGTGTTTCAATCATAACGTCTAATTGTTGAATTCTTAAGTTCACTCGACCAGCAATTCTGTCGATAATTGGAACTTTGAGTTGTAAACCAGAGTTTCGGATGCTTAAGAATTTTCCAAATCGTTCAACAACAACAGCAGTTTGTTGCTTTACCGTGAAGAACGACGAAAAAAGAATAATAACACCTACAAATAAAAAAACAAAAAAGAAAATTGGCATAATTTCTAAATATTTTAAGTTAGTAAAGTTGTTGTACGAAAAAAATGTATGTTTGTTACAAATTAAAAGTTATGAATTCATGATTAAAAAATTCTTAATCCTTATTTTGTTTACTACAACTTTTGGATTTGCTCAATACGGTTACCGTGATGGAAACCGAATAGGAATTTCAGCAGGACTTTCTCAAACATCTTTATTTACTAGTAATTTTAACGCTACACATGAACTTGGCTTTGCTGGTGGGCTTTCGGTTCGTGGAAATTATTATAATGATTGGAGTATGATTTATGGAATGCAGTTTTTTGCCAACAACTTTTCATTAGAATCTACCTTTGACCAAAAAATTAAATACAGTATTCAAGGCGTTAAAGTTCGATTACTTTTAAGTTATAATGTAGTTGAAGATCATGTTTCTTTAGATTTTGGTCCAGTACTTCAAATTAATGGGAAATTAGGTGTTGCTACTTCAGATGAAGATAAAGTAATTAAAGGAACACTTTTAAAAGCAGATCAAATCGTTGATATTTCAACTTTTAGTGGCAACTTTTATTTAGGATGTTCGGCAGGAATTAGAACCGTGCGCGCCATTATTTTTTATGAATACGGTTTTACCAATATATTGAATAAACTCAATAAAGACAATACTTTACAGGCATTGAATAATGGGGATAACTTCAAAGGAAACTTAGGAGTAATAAACGCTCAGGTTATTTTTAACTTATAAAAAGTCCCGAGAAATCGGGACTTTTCTGTTTTATAAAGTAGCTATTGCTTTCTCCAATCGCTTGATGGTTTCTTCTTTACCAATCAGTTCTACAATATCAAAAAGATGTGGCCCTTTTAAGGCGCCAACCAAACTCAAACGAAATGGCTGCATTACTTTCCCCATTCCAATTTCATTTTGGGTCATCCAGTCTTTGACAATATTTTCAATCGTTCTTGATGTAAAATCTTCAATATTCTCTATCACAGCAATCAATTTTTCCATTAATTCTGGAGTAGTTGGATTCCAATTTTTAGTGGCTTTTTCATCGTAAGAAGTTGGTGCTTCAAAAAAGAAATTACTCATTTCCCAAAATTCTGAGACGAAGTTGGCGCGCTCTTTTATTAGTGAAACAATTTTCACCAGTTTTGTCATTCCGACGAAGGAGGAATCTCCAACCTTATTAAGTACAATCGGAGCAAAGCTTTCCGCCAAACTTTCATCGCTTTGCTTTTGCAAATACTGATGATTGAACCATTTATTTTTTTCAGGATCAAATTTTGCTCCTGATTTATGAACTCTATTCAAATCAAATTTTTCTACTAATTCCTCCAATGAAAATAATTCTTGGTCCGTTCCATCATTCCATCCCAATAAAGCTAAGAAATTAATTACTGCCTCAGGGAAAAATCCGTTTTCTCTATAACCTGATGAAACACCTTCTTCCGACTTCCATTCTAATGGGAAGACTGGAAATCCTAATTTATCACCATCTCGTTTGGATAATTTTCCGTTTCCGATAGGTTTTAAAATCAATGGTAAATGCGCGAATTCTGGTGCTTCCCAGCCAAAGGCTTTGTATAATAAACAATGTAAAGGCATTGATGGTAACCATTCTTCACCACGAATAACATGAGACGTTTCCATTAAATGGTCATCCACAATATTAGCCAAATGATAAGTTGGCATTCCGTCAGATTTGAATAAAACTTTATCGTCTAATAAATTCGTTTCGAAATTAATATCACCACGAATGATGTCATGCAAATGCAAAGTTTCATTAACAGGTGTTTTAAAACGAACAACATAAGTTTCTCCAGCCGCAATTCTTTTTTCTGTCTCTTCCTTTGAAATAACTAAAGAAGTGTCTAGTTTTTCACGATTGTGCCAGTTATATATAAAAGTTTTTCCTTGTTCTTCGTGTTGTTTTCTTTGAGAATCTAGTGCTTCAGCAGTGTCAAAAGCATAATAAGCCCAACCCGAATTTATCAGTTGGTCAGCATATTGTTTGTACAACGCTTTTCTTTCCGATTGACGGTAAGGTCCAAATTTTTCATTTTTTCCTACAGTTTCACTTGGTGCAATTCCTAACCATTCCAAGGCTTCGAAAATGTATGCTTCTGCTCCGGGAACAAAACGATTTTGGTCGGTATCCTCAATTCGTAAATAGAAAACACCATTATATTTTTTGGCAAATAAATAATTAAATAACGCAGTTCTAACACCACCAATATGTAACGGTCCGGTAGGACTTGGCGCAAAACGAACTCTAACAGGTTTTGACATTTTTTTTAATTTTCGACAAAGATAAACAGAAGTTGGAAGCTAGAACTTAAAAGTTTTTATGATTTCATTTCAGCTGGAATTCTTTTATTCATAACAGCAAACCAAAGTGGGGGAACTAAAGATAAAACCATAGAGGTAGGATAGCCAAATGGCATTTGTGGTGAAGTATCATGATACTCGAGAATTTGATATTTCTTTTGTGATTTATAATGATGATCACTATGTCGAGTTAGTTCATATAGCATTATTCTGCCGATAAAATGATTTGAATTCCATGAATGTTTTTCGCTTACACGTTCATATCTACCTGAAGGCAAAAGATTTCTTTTTAAACCATAATGTTCAATATAATTTATGGTTTCCAATAATAGAAAACCAACTATTCCGGCAATAAAAGCGACTGATAATCCAATATATCCAAAGAAATAATAAATTGTCAAGAGATAACATACTTGAATAATAGTAAACCAGAACATGTCATTTTTTAAAGAAAAGAAAGAACGGTTTTCAAGTTGATTCAGTTTCTTTTGAATTTTCCATGCTTTAGTGTAGGTTCCAAAAACAGTTTGAATCCAAAATGCGTATAATGTTTGGTTGTATTTTGCAGTTGAAGGATCTTCCGGAGTAGAAACATGCAAATGATGACCGTGATTGTGCTCAATAAAAAAATGAGTATAATGTGATGGAATCAAAAGCAATTTTCCAATAATCCGTTCATATAATTTTTCTCTGTGGCCCAATTCATGTGCAACATTAATTCCGTTAGAGCCTAAAACAACGCCTAAACTTAATACAATTCCAATAATTTCAGATATGGAAAGTTGTTCAGTAGAAACTATATGCAAAACAAAAAATAACATTCCGTAAACAATGAAAATATTTAGATACAAAAGCACATCAAAAAAATGATTCTTTAGTTTGTTTTCAATTTCGGCTTCAGTATAATTTTTTTCATTCGTTGGTAGTATAAACTCAAGAATTGGAAGAATTCCAAAGGCAAAAACCACTCCGAAATAAGTCCAAAAACCACCAAAAAATATTCCAAGGAATGCAATTAATGGTAAACTATAAGCCAATAAATATTTCATAATCAAAGAGATTTTGTTATAAAATTATAAAAGTTTTTATAGAATACAATAGTTTGTTGTTTGGCAAATTTTTAACGCTTGGTTATTCAGTAAAAATTGTACATTTATCGGTTATAAAAAGTAATTATAAAAATTGTACAATTCAAAGATTATATATAAAAAGTTAGAGGGCTTTATAACAAAGTATTACACTAACGAATTGCTGAAGGGAATTATTTTCTTTGTTGGTATTGGTTTGATGTATTTCATATTCACATTGTTTATTGAATACTTTCTTTGGCTTAAACCAACTGCCAGAACAATATTGTTTTACACATTTGTTCTTGTTGAACTCTTTCTGTTTTTCAGATTTATTTGTTTTCCGCTTTTCAAATTATCCAAATTGCAGCAGGGAATTGATTATGAGGAAGCTTCAAAGATTATCGGAAATCATTTTGGTGAAATAGAAGATAAACTGACTAATTTTTTACAGCTTTCTTATGATACTAACAAATCAGAATTGTTAGCCGCTTCGATTGACCAAAAAGCAAATACACTGCAGCCGATTCCTTTCGGGAATGCTATTAACTTCGGTAATAACAAGAAATATTTGCCTTTGGCGATAATTCCTATTTTGTTTTTTGCATTCTTTTATCTCTCAGGAAATAGTAATTTTATTTCACAAAGTTTGAATAGAGTAGTGAATTTTAAACAACAGTTTTTACCACCAGCACCTTTTGAATTTGAAGTTTTGAACCCGAATTTACAAACAGAACAAAATAAAGATTTCTTGTTGAAAGTAAGAACCATTGGTAAAGTTATCCCTGAAAATGCCCTGATTTTAATAGGAGATGAAAGTTATTTTATGGAAAGTAATAAAGCAGGTGAATTTGAATTTGTGATTCCGAAACCTTCTGAAGATGTAGAATTTCATATTGAAGCCAACGATGTTTCTTCAATCGATTATAAGCTGAACGTTGTTACCGTTCCGTCGATTGCCAATTTTGAAATGGTGCTGAATTTTCCAAATTATTTAAATAAAAAGTCAGAAGTTATTAAAGGAACAGGGAACGCTATTGTTCCGGAAGGAACTCAGGTAACTTGGAAAATGAATACTTTAGCAACACAAAAGGTGGATTGGGTTAATGAAAAAGCACATTATTATTTTGCAAAACAAGATAATATATTTTTATTGTCAAAAAGTATCCTTCAAAATTTAGATTATCAAATTTTAACCTCAAATAATAAAGTTCAGAATTATGAAAAACTGAACTATCAAATTTCTGTAATCAAAGATCAGTTTCCGACAATCAATGTAAATAATCTTCCTGATAGTTTAAAGGTAAATAAAAACTTTGTTTTAGGTCAGGTTTCAGATGATTATGGCTTATCGAAACTTCAAATAGTTTACTATCCCAAGAACACTCCAAATAACACTAAAAAGGCTTTGATTTCAATAAAGAGAGATGTTTATGACCAGTTTGTATTTTCTTTCCCAAGCAATCTTCCTGTAGAAGAAGGAGTTTCTTATGAATATTATTTCGAGATTTTTGATAACGATGCTCTTCACAACTTCAAAAGCACCAAATCTTCAGTGTTTAGCAACAGAATTGCAACAGAAGAGGAGAAACAAGACGAAATAATGAACCAACAAAATGAGAATATAAACTCTTTATCGAAATCTTTAAAAGCACAAGACAAACAACTGTCAGAGTTGGATAAGTTGCAAAAAATGGGAAAGGAAAAAGAGAATTTAGAATACAAAGAGCAACAGAAAGTTAACGATTTTATTCAGCGTCAAAAAAAACAAGACGAAATGATGAAAGAGTTTTCGGAGAAAATGAAAGATAATCTTGAAAAGTTCAAAACGGATAAAAAAGACGAAAAAAAAGAGTTGCTTCAAGATAGATTAGAGAAGACTAAAGAAGAGATTGAAAAGAACAAGAAATTATTGGAAGAACTTCAAAAATTGAATGATAAAATCAGTAAGGAAGAGTTGTTTGACAAAATGGAAAAGTTCCAACAAGCAAGTAAAAACCAGACTAAGAGTTTAGAACAATTAGTAGAGTTGACTAAGCGTTATTATGTGGAGAAAAAAGCCCAACAAATAGCGGATAAAATTAACAAACTTGCTGAAAAGCAAGAAAAACTTGCTGATAAACCTGAGGATAATAATGTTGAAAAACAAGAAGAAATCAACAAAGAATTTGATAAAATTAAAGAAGAATTAAAAGATTTAGATAAAGAGAATAAAGAGTTAAAAGCTCCGTTGGATTTACCTAAATCTGAAGACAAAGAAAAAAGCATAGATGAAGATTTAAATAATGCAAAAGATCAATTACAAAAAAACCAAAAAGAAAATGCCAAACCAAAACAAAAGAGCGCATCAAAAAAAATGAAGCAAATGAGCCAGAAAATGCAAGAACAAATGGCGTCTGGTGAAATGGAACAAATGGAAGAAGATGTCGAGATGCTTCGTCAGATCTTGGATAATCTTTTAGCATATTCATTTTCTCAGGAAGATGTAATGAAGCAGTTTAAAAACTTAAAACGAGGAGCGCCATCATTCAATAAAAACTTAAAAATACAACAAGATATAAAACAACAATTTAAACATGTTGATGATAGTTTGTTCGCTATGTCATTAAGAAACCCGAAAATTGCAGAAGATATTACAAAGGAAATAGGAAACGTGCAATACAATGTAGATAAAGCAATTGAAACTTTAGCAGAGGCCAATGTTCCAAAGGGGAATTCGCATCAACAATATGCTGTTTCATCTTCTAATAAACTTGCCGATATGTTAAGTGATATTTTAAATGGTATGCAAATGCAAATGTCGGCAGCAGGTGCTGGGAAACCTAAACCTGGTCAAGGACAGGGGCAAGGAATGCAGTTGCCTGATATCATAAAAAAGCAGGAAGGTTTGGGAGAAAAAATGAAAAAAGGAATGAAGAAAGGCGATAAGCCAGGAGAAGGACAAGAGGGAAATAAAGGAGAAAAAGTAGATCAGGGCCAAGAAGGAAATAAACCGGGCGATGGACAGAAAGGCGGAAAAGGCGGAAAAAGCGGTAATGCTAAC
>NZ_JBMOGQ010000002.1:0-53434 GCF_049318325.1 Flavobacterium sp.
TTTATGATATCGAGCTATGGCTATGAATTCTTTGAAATTTCCTCCCCATTGGTGCCCCAAACTTTGGTTGTTATGACCATAATTGGTAATGGCTTCACTATGCGAGTACACGTATGGTCTAACATGATTGTATTCTAACTGCAACAACAAATTTTTGATGTTAAACGCATTGTAGTATTTGGCTCCGAGTTGGTAACCAAATTTATTTTTCCAGCTTTTATTACCTTCTTTTACTGCATCCAACGAAAATTCATCTAACAAAAACTGTCCGTAAAAATTGATTTGATTGTTCCATTTTACTTTGGTTGTCAAACCCAACAACGCATTCCCGCTTCGTGCAGAAGAAGTAAATTCCACCGTTCGATAGAATATAATTGGATTCACAAAACTCATATCAAAACCACGGTTGTTATTATTTGTCCATATTACCGATTCAAAAAGTCCTATATTCCAACGATTGGTAATATTCAAACTCAAATAATGACTCGCAGCAAATTTAGTTGCGTAAGTTCTGTCTACTGTAGCTTCGGGACGAACATCTTTGAGCCATGTATATATATTGGTGTATTTTATTTTCCAGAAAGTAGTGTTCATTTTAAAATAGGGATAGGGACTCGCTCCATCTCCTAACAATAAAGATCGATAGCCATCGCCGATAAAATTCTTGCCATAACCCAAATTCAGATTAATGAATTTGCTGGGTGTATAGGACAAATTGGCTTCAGCCATAGGAAAATCATAAGCATCCGATTTAAATTCTTTTGCAATTCCAATACCCGGAATAATTGCCGGATTTCCTCCGTCGGGTTTTATAGATTCAGCATAGCTATTGAAATAATCTGCAAATCTTCCTTGGCTTTCGTAAATGGTTGTTGTAAAATTTAATTCTTTTCCCAAACCACCATTAAATTGAATTCCTCTGGTATTTATAAAAGTATAAGAAGAAACGCTTGGGTCGCTTTTACCCATTTGAATATCAAAAATCGGATTAAGGGTAAACCAATAATCCTCCCCTTGAATTTCAACTAAGTTTTCATCCCAAAGTTTTCTGCCAAACCAATCTTTCTTGTTCTTCAACAGCTTTTGATTTTCTTGCTTTAAATTATAATATTTAGAAACATCTGCATAAGAAAAAGGTTTAGAACCTGTATGGTTATTAGCACCAACCTGATTCATCTCATCATCAAACTGCGAATAATAGCTGTGTGAAAACGGGATGTTGATGTGACTTCCAAACTGTGGTTTTTCAAATTTTTTGTATTTGATACTGTCTAATTCGGTAAGTTGTTTGTTATTAGTGTTATAAAAATTTGAGTTTTTTTCGGCTAACGCTTCCGCTTCTTTTTGCGCTTGTAAGTCGGCTGCACTTTGCAAAGGAATTGCAATTTTGATTGTGTATTTGGCATACGTTGGATTTCCGTTATAAGTTGCTGGAGAAATTTTTGGCATTTTTGCAAAAACGCTTTTGCTTTCAGCAACTAATGATTCATCGATAGCATCAACATATATTACTTTGAAATTCCCGTTATCATTTACTTCAAAAATCACTATCACAGTTCCTTTGAAATTATTTTGTTTAAGATTTTCAGGAACTTTAAAATTGGAGTATACAAAATCCTGTACTTGATTATTAAAACAAGTTTCTAAAGCTTGAAACTGTAAATTTTCACATGATGGAAAAACAGGAAATCTTTCGGCCGTTTTTTGAGTAACTTGAGCATTAATTATGTTCGTTAAAAAAAATAGTATTAAAAACGCTAAAATTTTATTACTCACAAGGTTTGATTCTATTTGGTGTTCGTAACCCAAACTACCTTGGCAGTGAACTGATTCAATAATCTTTGATTTCATTTTTTATATATCGAGTTGGATATGTTACTTATTAATGGTAAAAAGTAAAAAAATCCCGCTTCGTAATGATAACGGGTCAGGACAAACTTTATTATCTATTTATTTGCGGTTTATGTCTTTTTATTAAAACGAAAAAAACTAAAGCAGCAATTGCTCCTGTACCATTTGCTAGCACATCAAAAATATCTGCATGTCTTGTCTTTGTTAATGTTTCTTGCAAAATCTCAATCAGTATTCCGTAGCAAAATGATAAAATGACAACGCGGCCAATTTTTGAAATTGTTTTTTCATTTAGCTTTGACCATAAATAAAGTCCCCAAAGCATAGTAAAAACAAAATGAAATGTAAAGTGAACATATTTATCGGCTCCAGAAACCCTATATGAAGGCAAATCGGTAAACTTTACTAAACACAAAACGGCAATTAGAATAGTCCAACTTACAGCTAAACTAAATATTGCATTTTTAAGCACCGATAAGTTGTTTGTAAGCATCACTCGAAAGTAATTCTTCAACTTCCGCAGCGTTTGAAATTTTGACTTTCACCATCCAGCCTTTCCCATAAGGATCTGTATTAACAGCTTCCGGATTTGATTCTAATTCATCATTAAATTCAATAATTTCTCCGGATAACGGCAAGAATAAATCGGATACCGTTTTTACTGCTTCAACAGTTCCAAAAACTTCGTCTTTGTTTAATGTTTGATCCAAAGTTTCTACTTCAACATAAACAATGTCGCCCAATTCTTTTTGTGCAAAATCGGTGATGCCAACTATTGCGATATCGCCATCAATTAAAACCCATTCGTGGTCTTTGGTATACTTTAAATTGCTAGGTATATTCATTTAATATTAAATTTTAGGATGTAAAGATAAGATTTGATATTGTAATTAATTGTTAGTTTCCAAAATTATATCGCATGGTAAAACCAGCTCTTATATTTGTCAATGGAAATGATGTAGAAATCACCGGTTTTGAAAAGGAATGGTCATAGAAGAAGATAGCCGTTAGGTTTTTACTTAACGAATAATCAGCTGTTAATTTTGCTGACCAAATATTTTGTCCGCCACCTAATTGGTTGTTATTATAATCTAAGTAACGCACAATAGTTTTATTATTCCTGTATGAGAAATCTACTTTTAGATTGATGTCGCTTTTAATAATTCCAGTTGGATTATCAGCCAATTTTGATGAGAAAATTACGTCTTTTAAACGATATCCTACACCAACAATATATTCTCTCCCTTGAACTTCTGTCAATAAATTGTTGTCAAAACTCATTGATAAACTTCTGTCTTTTTTAATTTCGGCCAAAATTTTGAAGGCATTTTTCATCTCAAAATCGATACGGATAAGCGGATTAAATTGCTCTACTAAATTAATATTGGCGATAATTGTATTATTTAAGAAATTACCAATACCACTATTATCTTGAATCGCAACATTAGGATTATAATCAAGATTTGAACGGAATGAATTTATGGTATAGGAAGCTCTATAGGCGTGTTGAATAGAGAATCTTTTGAATCTATCTTTAAAGAATTTATAACGCATTAATCCACTGTACTTTATGGTCCAGTTAGGAATAGGAAAGTTTCTAAAAGCATCCAAAGAAACTCCTTTAGCGGCATCGCCTGAGCCAGTTGAGTATAATCCAGTATACGCCGCTAAGAAAGATGGTATTAAAACAGCTTGATTGTTTTTGCCAAAACCAATTGGGTAACCCAAGTTATTGGCATAAAAATTATAGTTTGGATCCGTAGGAATGGGAACAGGGTTTGCTGCATCTCCATATCTTGGGTAATTTGGTCCACCATAATATTGTTGCGCTAATCTATCGGCAATAATAATTCGATTCTCTCTAAAATCCTGAAATGAAGACGAACTGTTTTCGTCACTTGCCTTAAAGGAACTTTTCAGCATTACTGCAGAAATGGAGAAGTTTCCATAACTGTATGGGGATTGCGGTTGGTAATAATTACCATTTGCATCTGGGATATCGGTTACATTGAACTGCTCCGAATAATTATTGGCATAAGTTCTATCGGCGCTTAAATCAATTTTAAAATCTGGGAATAAATCAACATTAGCTGTAAGGTTCAATGTTTTAGTTACCACTTGAGTAAAATTTTGGTTAAACTCCGGATAGGTGGTCAACCAACCTCTTTTAGCAGCTTCATACCGAACATCATCCTGTCCGCCAAAAACGAAACCTAGTGAAGGTTTTGCTGAACCAAAGAAACCTAGTCCTGGTAAAAATCCGGGAAGAACAGTTCCTTCGTTTTGAGTATAGTTAACCTGTATATTTTTAACACTTGTTAGAACCCCTTTCAATCCGTCCAAAAACACATTAGTTGTTTTAGCAGGTTGTGCTTTGACGCCGGTAATCTTTTCACCAGGTTTTGGTAATGCCGCAGGTTTCTGAGCCGGAGTCGCAGGTTTTTTACCTAATCCAATATATTTATAAAAAGTTTCCATACTGAACGACGTGTTCAAACGATGTAAACCTGCATTTTGAATGGTGTTCCCTAAATTAAAGCCATCAACTGAAGACATGGCTAATGACGCTCTCTGCCAGCTATAATCACCCGTATAGGTATATGTTGATTTGATAAATGCCAAGAATGGTATCTTGTTTACAGGCAATTCATAGTTAACAGTAATTTGTTGATTGTGTTGGTTTGGTGTTCCAATATTCCAAAAATCTGTCCAAATCGTATTGCTATTATCCGGCACATTATTTTCATCCATATAGTTGCGGACAATATTTTGGGATGCAGCAGTAAAGTTTATTTTTAATGCTTTTGTGAGGTTATAATTAAATCCATATTGATAATTGAACATATAATTTCTTCTGTATAAGGGATCTAAAGCAATTCCGGCAACATCAACTTGCCTAAACTGTTGTTTGTTATATTGTCTAATAATATTACTGCTAAAAGAAATACTTGCAGGCAGGTAGTTAAAGTTAAAATCACTAAGCATTTTCCAATACGAACTTTTCTTGAAGAATTTGTTTTTCTTAAAAGGTTCTATTGGTTTATTTTTGAAAGCATAGGTGTAATCAACAGTTGTTTTAACTTGTTGATCTATATAATTTTCAATTTCATAATTGTGTTTTTCAACTTGATTATACGAATATGAAAGTGTTAAATTCTCCGGGTCATATATATGTTGCTTTTGCTCAGGTGCTCTATCTTTTTTAACTCCTATAAAGTTGATACTTTTTCTTTTTGTATAATCGATTGCTCTGTTCCTCATGTTTTCTCTTTCAGCTGCATCAATGGTATTGTCAATCAATTGTTGCAAACGAATATCCTGATTGAAAGGATCGTATTCAGGAGTAATTAATTCTTCACCAACAGCGTAATTAAATGGTAAATTAATACCCCATTTTTTTGGCAACAATTTACCCAAACTAAAATTAGTGACAATATTATATTGCTGCATATCTTCTCTACTTCTCTCTTGAGGTGCTTCTTCTAATGCCCCAAAACCGATGGTACTCATTCTACCCGTAGCAGAAATTGTAGCAAAATCGGCCAAGTTTGTGTCTATGTTTAAAACAGCAGCCATTCCTCCTTCGTTATTCATATCGGCAAGACGCAATTCGTTAAACCAAACTTCACCCCGAACAGGATCGGTATGATTATTTTTAATACCAACCATTAACGTTCTTACCAAACCAAAATTTGGAGTTCCTTTAATTCCTAGACGCAAGTTTGGGTCACCGTCACCATCAGGAAGTGTAATGTCATCATCCGGATAATAAACACCATCGGGGAATGTTGTAAAGTCAATGCCTAAAGATTTAACTTTCATTTTGGTTAGCAAAGACAAGTTAAGATTAATTTCATTAACATCGGGCCAAATATCATCTGCAGCTCTAGCTCCTGCCGGAGTTACTTTAAGAGGAATTTCTACTTGATAAAAATTATTGGTAAAGTCATTTCCAAAACGAATAAATGCTTTCATCTGATTATCCAATAACGGTGTTGGGTCAGCTGGTAATGCTTCTGCATGTAAAAACATTTTGAGCTTATTATATTGACGCATATCAACTTCAATGTTTTTAAACACCGCTCTTGAGTCACCAACCTCTAAACCTCCTGTTCCTGAGGGCGTCCCGTTTGCTCTTAAAGAAAGTGATTGCTCATTTTGATTTAAAACCTGTTGCCCATTTTGAAGTTGCTCTCTAACCACTCCAGGTGGCGTTACATAAGGTATTGGAACTCGTTGTGCGTTTTCCTGAATGTTAACTGACAATACATCAAAGTTTGTGTTGTCATCAGTAGGATCTGTATCGGCTATTTGTAATGAATTATCATAACGTCTCCATTCACCACGAACTAAATCTAAAGCCCCAAAACGAAGTGTAATTGGTGTTGAAAATCCAGTCATAAAAATTCTCATAAAACGTATGGAACGAAAATCAGAAATACTACCAACAGTTTTCTTTAATGGGGTAGTAACCGGAATCTTGAATTGATACCATCTTGCTTGTGTTGGAATTCCGTTAGGCGTATCTGTAACAGTAGTAACTACCTTATCTGTAATAAAGTTTTCCCCTACCGGCATTCCAGTTCCATCAATATTACCATAGTTCATATCAATTTTGTACTCATAATAGGCATTAGCAGTATTCATCGTGTTATCACGATTGATATCTTCTACATCCGGAAGTGTTGTTGAACCTCTGTTGTTATCTGAAACGCCAACCGGTGAATTACCTTCAACTCCATTATAATTTTTATAACGGTCAAAAATAGTCGAACCTGGAGCACTTAAAAAATATTGGTAATCATCCCCTGCTGGATCAGCTAAAGCAGCATAACCACCAATTCCGGGAAGGCTTTGTTCAACAGTATTATTGATACCATCAAAACCAACGTCTTGTGCTGCTCTATTGGCTCCATCAACATCAAAAGCATAGATAAGTGACTGCGAAGATGGAACTTTACCCCAAACTGTAGGATTGGTTAACGATTGAGAAGCGCTGTTAGAAGGCAATCCGTTTTCATATTGCTTACGTTCATCTTTTAAAACATCTTCTGATATTTCTCCAAGATTAAAATAGATTTTCCCTGAGTTTGCAGGATTGGCGACAGCTGATGGATTTGCCGGATCAAAATAAGGATCTAAAACCCAAAATTGAATGTATTCTACATTGCTTTGTTCAAAGTTGGTAGAATTTATGGCACGCATAATTCCACCATAATTTTTCTTAGCATCTTCTTGAGTAAATACTGTTGTTAGCGCTAGCGGATTAAAGTTATATGGCCCTCTTTCTTCAGGATAATAAGTTAAATCTAACGTATTAATTACTTGACTTTGTCCAATCTGAATGTCTGTATTAGGAAACAATTCACGGCTAAAGATTCTTCTGGTGCTATTGGCAGAAATTCCGTCCTGACCAATATCTCCCGGTGTTTGTACATAAAGAGTCGGATCAATACTATACCAGTTTAACTTGGCTCTACGGTAACCGTATCCTAGATTTACTGGGTTAAAGGGAGAAGGAGGCGGATCTTGGGGTCTAACGAAATCTTCATAGTCAGCTCCAGCTGTATGTTTTGGGGTAGAAGACAGACTCCATGACAGAGCCGAACGCATATCAATAGTAGTTTGTGAACCTTCAAAATCATCTACATATACAGTTGGCTCTCCTTCAAACTGATCTGCTTTTGAAGCATCCGGTTTTAAGAAAGCCATTTCTCCTCGCAAAGAGAAATTAGAGGGAACATCAGTATCTATATTTGGTAATTTATTAACCATTCGTGTTAAAAAAGGCACTTCAGTAGAGTAGTTTGCATTGAAACCAAAAATAGTGTTGTTAACTGATTCTTGACCATAGTTTGATTTAGTAGTAAGTGGTCTTTCTGTCATTTTAATGTAAGTAGCGCCAACTAATAATTTATCCGAGAATTTATGTTCTACATTTATTCCCATAAATCTTCTGGTTTGTTGTCCAAAATTGGAGTTGTTTTCTACTGAAACCTGAATAGGTGTACTAGATGCTTGTAACGAAGGATCTAGAATTTGTACTCTCCCTGCCTGATAATTTACGCTGTAATCTATTCCTTCTTGCAATACTCTTCCTCCGGCAGTCACTACTACAGATCCTCTTGGAACATTGTAGGCTCCAATCGGAATTCCATCGCCCCCCGAAGATTTAAACCTTCCTTTTAATTGAAATTTATTTTTTTCTGCATCTTGTAAAGCCGAGGCTTGTGTTCCGGTATACATACTTCTAAAAACATATTTTGCCTGATTTCCGTTATAGGTATTCTCATCATAGTAATCTTCTGCTCCTAATTTTAATTTATCAAAAATCAATTTACCAAAAGGCTCTACAGTAGTAAATATGATTCGTCCATTTTGTTGGTCAACAGTTAATCCGGGTAAAAAATCGAAAAAACCATCACCCCCAACTTGTGGGTCATTATTATAATTCAATTTATCAACATTTAAAACTTTTAAAAGAGGTGTTTCTGAAACTTCATTTCCTGGCGGTGTTGTTGGACTGGATGGAAAAGGTGTCCCAGCCACTGGGGTGATATAATTAATGGGCGAAGGATCAGTATATAAGATATTGAATCTAAAATCTTCTTTTTGCAATTGATACGCACCTTGAATTTGATAAATGTTTTTCATCATCAAGTTCCAAATAGGTTTTTGAACATTAGTCAAATTACTCTTTAACATTTTCAGAATCAAACTCTGGGTTGAAACAGATGCATCCGCAGGAGTTGTGCCCGTAAGAACTGTAGAATCAACTCCATCTGTACCAAACTCTCCAACCTGATAAACATCATCACCAATAGTATATTGATAAGCAACAGCTAATACCTCATCATTAGCTAAACGTTGTTGCAATGAAATATAACCCAACTGTGGATTAAGCGTATATTCATTAGGTGCTAACTTTCTGGCGTTTTCTAATTTAGAATAATCAGTTCCTTCATCAACTGGATTTAGGTTATTAAAGCCAGCACTAGAAGTAACAATGTCTCTTATATCTGTATTTAATAATCCGCCCCCTAAAGTTATTAGTGCTGGGTCATACTTGTTATTTCTGTTATCAGAAGGCAAGTCTGTTGCTGTTGGTGATAAGAAAAAGTTATTCGTATTATATTCTACTGGATTTATAGCAACCACTCTGCTATTATCTGTAAAATTAGAGAGTCTTGATTCACCTAAATCCTGAAGGGCTAAAATATTTCTTAGATTGTTACTCGTGGTGCTAACTCGATTTTGTCTGTTGGTTACCCATACTTCAATCCTTGTAATTTGAACTCTACTTCTTATCACCGGATAATCTTTTAAGGCTTCATCGTATTTGTTTCTAAAATACTGGGATAAGAAAAAGTGTCTGTCGGCATCATAATCTAAACCAAATATTTCAAAATCCTGAATGGTTCCACCACCTTGAGCGGTAACTGATCTTGTTTGCGATTTTTGTTCAGAGAAAACACCAGTTATTGAAGTTCTTCCAAATTGTAATTTGGCTTTAACTCCAAATAAACTTTGGGCACCACGAATCAAAGAATTGGAAAGCGGCATACTTATATTTCCGACTTCGATTTTTTGAATGATATCGTCTTCGTCAGGTGTGTACTCTAACTTGATATTATTCTGAAAAGAAAAAGTTGACTCTGTGTCATAATTGGCAGTTACGCTCAATCTAGTTCCTACTTTTCCATTCAAACTCATACTGATTCTTTGGTCAAAATCAAAAGAAGTTTGTGACCTATGTCTAGGTGAAAAAACCGGATTGTCTTGTTTGGTATAACGAACTCCCAAATCCATTTCAACCGTACCAGTTGGTTTAACATCAATAGTATTTGAACCAAAAATAGTTTCAAAAAAACTTGAGTTAACATAATATCGTGGGAGCAAGTCCTTCTTCTTTTGAGCGCTACCATCTTTTTTACCATCAATGGCATCTGATTTTTCTTTGTAATACTGACGCATTGACTCACGAAGCACCAATTCTTCGTATTCTTTTGGTGTTAAAATAATTGGATAATTGATATTAAAACCATCAACTGATTTGGTGTAGATATATCGGTCAGTTGCAACATCATAGGTATACGCATTAACTATACTCCCAGGGTCTTTAATATCTAATTTTCCTGTTGAATAACCTGTTGGTTCAGGCTCGGTTGGTTTTGGCTCAGTTGGAGTTACTTGAGAAAAAACTGAAGAACTCAACAGCAAAACTAATCCTAAGAAAAATTTTTTAAAGTTAAATATTGAATTTGTGAAGTATATTGTTTTCAAGAATTATAAATTTTTTAACGCTTGTTTGATAATTGTTTCAACTCCGGCATCCGAATTTTCTTTTATGATTTTATCCACCACTTTTTCAGCGTTTTTTCTAACGTAACCCAAAACCTCTAGAGCAGATAACGATTCTTCTCGACTAATATTGTGTTGAGAGGAAGAAATTTCGCTTAAATCATAAATCTTTAAGACCTTTTCTTTCAAATCGAGTATTACTCGTTGTGCTGTTTTACTGCCAATTCCCTTTATTGATTGAATCGTAACAACATCTGCGCTAGCAATGGCATGAATTATTTGTTTAGGATCTAATGATGATAACATAGTTCTTGCTATGCTTGCTCCTATTCCGGATACCGATAATAATAATTTAAATAATTCACGCTCTGATTTTTCTGCAAAACCAAACAAAGAATGAGCATCTTCCTTAATTTGAAGAAACGTAAACAATTTAACAAAATCGGTATTGGGAAGTAAAGAAAAAGTATGCAACGAAATATTAATATGATAACCAACACCATTACAGTCAATTACTACTTCGGTTGGCGATTTTTCAATTAACTTTCCTTGAATGTGTGCAATCATTTTATACTAAAATCTAATTTCAAATATAGCAAAATTCTTGAATTGGCAGCATGTATTTGCAATATCTCTACAATAATACAAAAACTATTTAGCAGACATTTTTTTTCTTTTCTCTTTTTCTTGTGCATCAACCACGGCTACCGCAACCATATTAACCATTTCCTCTACACTTGCACCAAGTTGGAAAATATGAACCGCTTTTTCCATTCCTAACATTATTGGCCCAACAGAATCTACTTTATAGAGTTCTTTTAAAAGTTTATAGGTAATATTTGCTGATTCTAAATTTGGGAAAATCAGGGTATTTACTTTTTTTCCTGCCAATTTTGAAAAAGGAAACTTAGCCTTCAACATTTCGGGATTTAAAGCAAAATCAGATTGAATTTCTCCATCGACAATTAAATCCGGATAATAGTTGTGCAAATAGGCTACAGCTTCTCGCACTTTATTGGCACTTTCATTTGATGATGATCCAAAATTTGAGAAAGAAACCATTGCAATTACGGGTTCCATACCAAACATTCGAGTCATTTTTGCTGTCATCAAAGCAATTTTAGCCAATTCATCCGCAGTAGGATTCGGATTAATTGCTGTGTCTGATAAAAACATTGGTCCGCGATTCGTCATCATCATATTGGCAGTAGCAATTAATGTAATCCCCGGAGCTTTGCCAATCAATTGCATTAAAGGTTTTACTGTTGTTGGATAACTTCTGGAATACCCTGAAACCATTGCGTCAGCATCGCCCTCATTTACCATCATTGCAGCAAAATAGTTTCGTTCTCGCATCCATTTTTGAGCATCAAGTAACGAAATACCTCTTCGTTGTCTTGACTTCCAATAATGGTTTGCATAATTCAATCTTCGATTGTCTTCTTCCTTGGTTTTTGGATCAAAAATTGGCACGTCAGCATCAAAACCTATTTCTTCTTTTAGTTCTAAAATCAATTCTTTATTTCCTAAAAGAATAGGGTGAGCAATGCCTTCTTCATAAACAATTTGTGCCGCTTTTAATACATCCAAATGATCAGCTTCAGCAAAAACTACCCGCTTTGGTTCTGTTTTCGCTCTATTGGTAAGGAGTCTAACCATTTTATTATCAGAACCCAAACGCTCTAATAATTCTTCTTCGTATTTGTCCCAATCGGTAATAGGTTGTAATGCCACGCCCGAATTCATAGCTGCTCTTGCGACAGCTGGCGCCACTTGTGTAATCAATCTCGGGTCGAATGGTTTGGGAATGATATACTCTTTCCCAAAGTTCAAACGGGTTTCGCCGTAAGCGATATTTACTTGCTCGGGTACGGGTTCTTTTGCCAATTCGGCCAAAGCATGTACCGCTGCCATTTTCATTTCTTCATTAATTTTAGTAGCGCGAACATCTAAAGCACCGCGAAAAATATAAGGAAACCCTAACACGTTATTAACCTGATTTGGATGGTCTGAACGGCCAGTGGCCATAATAATATCTTTACGAGTTGCCACGGCTAAATCATAATCAATCTCAGGCACCGGATTAGCCATAGCAAACACAATTGGGTTTTTGGCCATGCCTAAAAGCATTTCGGCAGACATGATATTTCCGGCAGATAATCCTAGGAAAACATCGGCGCCTACTAATGCTTGGGCCAAAGTAGTTCCTGATTTACCATGAGCATATCGTTTTTGCAAATCGGACAAATCAGTGCGTTCTGAAGACAGCACACCATCTTTATCGAACATGATTATATTTTCAGGTTTAACACCTAATAAAATATACAAATTCGCACAAGCCAATGCAGCAGAACCAGCGCCGGAAACTACTATCTTTACTTCAGTAGTTTTCTTTTTGGCCAATTCTAAAGCGTTCAACAATGCTGCCGAAGAGATGATAGCTGTTCCGTGTTGGTCATCGTGCATTACCGGAATATTCAATTCTTCTACCAAACGTCTTTCAATTTCAAAAGACTCTGGCGCTTTAATATCTTCAAGATTGATTCCTCCAAAAGTAGGGGCTATATTCTTTACGGTTTCTATAAAAGCATCTACATCTTTGGTTCCGACTTCAATATCAAAAACATCTATTCCGGCAAAAATTTTAAAGAGCAAGGCTTTTCCTTCCATCACTGGTTTAGATGCTTCGGGACCAATGTCTCCCAAGCCTAAAACGGCTGTTCCGTTACTGATGACGGCTACTAAATTTCCTTTAGCTGTATATTTATAAACATTGTTGACATCTTTAGCAATTTCCAAACAAGGTTCTGCTACACCGGGAGAATAAGCCAATGACAAATCTCTTTGGGTCGCGTATTTTTTGGTGGGCACCACTTGAATTTTACCAGGCGTAGGTTTGGCGTGGTATAATAATGCTTCTCTTCGCTTGCTGTATTTGTTCATTTTCTTTATGGTTGAGAATTACAAAGGTAGGATACTCAACTTAAAAAGGAAATTTTTAAGGATTTCTTTTTACACAAACTCATAAACAAAAAAGCCGCAATGTTAAATTACAGCTTTTACTTGATCTAAATAAATTAATTTTTGGTTAGTAGTTATTGTTGAATTAATGCTTTGATGTTAATGCCATCGGGCAATCTGCCTACGTTTTGGAGTTTTATAGCTGCCAATTTCTGGGCCAAAGTAATGGTTGCTTCTAAGTTTTTTTGGTGCAATTGAGCGTATAAAAATCCGGTCCAAAAAGCATCTCCGGCTCCTGTAGTGTCTTTGACCTCTTCAATTGGAATAGCTTTTTGAAAAAACAATCCCTGATGAATATCTGAAACGACCACACCATTTTTTCCTTTGGTTAAGCAAATTGTGGAAGCGCCTAAACCATGGAAATAGTCAAAAATATATTCTTCCGATTTTACGGCTGCGAAAAGTCGGTAACAATCATCTTCACTTAGCTTGACCAATGGATCGTTGACCAAGTATTCATTGAGTACACTTTTGGCTTCTTCTCTATCTGGCCAAATGCGTTCAGAAAAATTGATATCGATGCTGAGTTGCAATCCCAATTCTTTGGCTTTTTGCGCTCGATTTAAAATGGTCTGTCTGGCAGGATTTTTACTTAAAGCAAAACAAGTCGTGTGAAAAATTTTGGCTTCCGCAATCACTTCATCGGGCAATTGGCTTTCAAAAATTTCGCAATCAGCTTGACGATAGGGAATGAAATCGGGGGTTTCTGTGGATTTTGATACAAAAATAACCGACGTTGGCGCGGCTTCCGATTTTCCAACACAAGATATATTGATATGATTGGCTTTTAGTTTACGGATGACATAATCGCCCAAACCATCTTGTCCACAGGAAGCTACTAGCACAGCATTCAATCCCAAACGGGAAGCATTAACTGCTACATTGGTTGGAGAACCACCTAAAAAACGATGATAATCTTTCGTCCTATTGATTGAAGTATTGACTTCATGACCAATAAAATCTATTAGCACTTCGCCTATACATATTATGTCTATTGATTTCAATTAAACTAAAATTTTAAAATTATGATATAATGATTGATGTACTAAAACCGTAGCGGCGGCACTCCAAGCACAGTGTGAAACGCCATTAGTTTCAGTGGTTTGGGTGTTGAAATTTTCATAAAAAGAAAAGTCCTTTTTAGCATTAGCCTCGTTTATTTTTTCTAAAATAGTAGTTGCTTTTCTAATTTCACCCTTAGTAACAAGTGCTACACCGAAAAAGCCATTAACCATTGGCCAACTTCCACCGTTGTGAAACTCATAGGGATAATTTCTGAAATCGTATTTACAATTATTTTTGAGCAGGTTCCAATATTCATCGGTGTCAAAGACGGGCGGCCAAAAAGCCGGCAGTAAACCCAACTTTGTTTCAGAAGCTAAGGCATCCGCATAATTTAAAATAGCATTTTGGAATTCATTTGAACCTACATTTAACAAAAGTGCTAATGAATTGGCAAAAGCATCAAACTGTGTTTTATAGCCAGAGGGAGAGAACGAACAAGGCATGAAATCTTGAAAATTGACTTCGTCATAAGCTCTTTCATGGTATTTCTCCCCTTGACTGTTAGGCATGAAATTAATCTGAATTTGCTCGGTTATTTTTTGAATCTTATCAGTGATGGCTTCACTATTTACAAAAAAATTATAGCTTTTTAAAGCCCAAATGCGCAACAATTGGTCGTATAAAACATAACCATCTGTAATATATTCATCGGCCCAATTACCGGAAAGCGGTACATATAAAAGATGTTTATTATTGAATTCCCAAGCCTCGAGTAAACCAAAACCTTTTTCAATATGGGAATTGTATTCGTAAACAACAGTCGCATCATCTTTATAGTAGGCATATTGGCAAACGCCTATGATAAACCAAGTAACTGCGTCTACTCTTCCGGCCAAGCCACCATAACTCAATTCACAATTCCCTTCAACGAATAAAACATTGGAAGGAATGGTTCCGATAGAATGTTGGTTTTTGGCCAAGGTATCTAATGTGTTTTTAAAAGTTGCAATCAATTGCTCATCGCCTGAAGCTAAAGCTGCCAAACCACAAATCACTCCGTCACGTGCCCAAACTCTTTTATAGTTAGTAGTATTTTCAGCACTAGCTAAAAAACCATTAGGAGAAACCACATCGTGCAACAAATCAATAGCTTTATAGTATCCTATTTTATGCACTTACAACTTGTTTTTTGGTTGAAATAAATAGGGTTAAAACAGCACTGATAAGGAGCAAAACTCCGGCAAAAGTGATGGCTAATCTCGCGTCATTGTGTAAAAAATGCTTCATTATAAATCCAAAAGTTATGGTTTGAATGAACATTGGAATAACAATCATCATATTTATAATTCCCATATAAACGCCATAACGTTCTTTGGGAATATTAGCAACAATCATCAAATAAGGAATACCCATCATGCTAGCCCAACCAATTCCAAATCCTGTAATCGCGGGAAATAACAGGTACTTGTTTTGAATATAGGGAAATACTAAAAAACCGATAGCGGCCATTAGCAAACAGCTAAAATGCACTAATTTTGGCGAATATTTTTTAGCAAAATAAACCAAAGAAAAGGCGCTTAAAAATGTTACTACATTGTACCACCCATTAACTAAACCTGTCCAGCTTACTGCTTCTCCATATAATTTCATGTCTTTTTCGGGCGATGTGTTCCATACTGAAAGCGCTATACTTTTGGACGAATTTTGCCAATAACAAAAAAGTGCATACCATTGGAACAAATAAACTAAAGCTAATTGCCACATTACTTTAGGCATCTCTTTTACGGCTTTTGCTATGTCAATAAAAGGCGTAAAAAGACTGATGCGTTTAGATTGTATTTTTTGCAGTTCTTCTGGTGTTGGAGGGATTTCTTTGGTAGTGTGAGAACTCCACCAAACCGAAACAATTGAGCAAATAGCGCCCAAAAAGAAAGAAGCAAAAACCCAAGTGGGCAATTTACCGGTTGTTCCTATAAAAATTAAAGGGAAAATAAAAAGAGAAACATTGGCTAAGGTTTGTCCAAATCCTGTGAAAAAACTTTGGGCTTGAAATCCCATTGGCTGTTGCGATTCGTCTAATTTATCGGCAATGAAAGCTCGATACGGTTCCATGGAAGTATTATTTCCAGCATCTAAAATCCAAAGTAATCCGGCAGCCATCCATAAAGAACTACTAAATGGGAAAGCAAAAAGTGCTAAACTGCAAATCAAAGCGCCAATTAAGAAAAATGGTTTTCTTCTGCCACCCAATCTTGGTGACCAAGTTTTATCACTTAAAGCGCCAATAATGGGTTGAACTAACAAACCCGTTAAAGGTCCGGCTAAATTGAGTAAAGGAATTTGATCCGGATGGGCGCCTAAAAAATCATAAATGGGATTAACAGCACTTTGTTGCAACCCAAAACTATATTGAATGCCAAAAAAACCAACATTCATATTTATGATTTGCCAAAAACTCAGGTTTATTTTTTTACTCATTGTTTAATTCAATTTCTGGAGGAATTCTTCAAAAGGAATGTTGTTGGTAAAAATCACACCTTGTTTATCAATTACCGGAATCGACAAATTATTGGCACTGATGTTAGCGTTTTTGAGTTTGAATAGCATTTCTTTCAACGCTTCCTGATTTTTATCAATATCATAAAATACGAATTCGATATTATTTTCTTTTAGGTATTTTTTGGTATCAGTACAATGATGGCATTCGTCACTTCCATAAACAATCGTTAACGCTTTTAGAGGTTTTGTTGTGGTCTTGGTCTGATCTTGTGACCATAAATCATTACTAACAAAAAGCATTAAAAAGAGTAATAGCGTGACAGATTTTTTCATAAGTACTATTTTAGAAGTATTTAAAGATATAAAATATTTAGTAAAAATAATTCCCATACCATAAAAACTATGGTATAGGAATTACTCATATTAAACATGAAATAGGTTGCTTAGAACTTGTAAGACAATGCCATAGAAAGTGATCTTCCTGGTAAAGGTCTTGCTCTAACAATATTAGTGGTATTGGCTGTGATACTTCCTTCTTCAGCTTCAGTGATGGCCAAAGTATTCAGTAAGTTATTTCCAGCTATGTTTAAAGATAATCCTTTAGTGATGCCCACTTCTACGAAACCGTTTACGATTACAAATCCATTCATCACCAATTCGTTGTTATCTTGTGCATAGGCTTTGGTTTGACCAATGAAGCTTAATCCAAGTGTATTATTGGCTTTTCCGAATTTGTAAGTTGGGATAAAGTTGTACATCATTTTTGGTTGTCTTCTTGGCTCGTTACCATCATTAGCACCCGAAGTAACTTCGGCTTTAGTATAGGTAAATCCACCGCGTAAGTTCAAATGATTGTTTACATTATAAGATGACTCTAATTCAAGACCCATTGAACGGTAATCGTTTTCGATAATACTATTAGAAGTGGCTTCAAATCCGCCTTCTTCAGTTGTTGTTGACGTAAAGAAAGTAGCGTAAACATATCCTTTGTCGAATTTTCTTTTGTATCCTAATTCCGCTTGCGCTAAATAATCTAAAGAGTTGATTTTATCTCCGTCAAGGTAATCTAACCCTGAGAATAAAATTCTATCTGCTTTGGCTGAAGCACCTTTGCTGTAACGTGCGAATACTGATTGTCGTTCGTCTAACAAATAGTTAGCCCCTATTGAATAAGACACATAATCGTAATCATAATCAACCGCTGTAGTATTAGCAGTATTGATAGCAGACACGCTGGTTTCAGGTGCTGAAATTATGTTATCATTATTGATGTCATAAGTTGTTTGAGACGAACCTGCAAAAGAACCATTCACTTGTCCCATATCAAAACGGATTCCTCCTTCTAAAGACAATTTATCTGTAGCATCAAAAGACACGTTAGCATATGGTGCTGAAACATTGTATTGTGTGTCATAGTTTCTAGTACAACAGTTACCCCAATACGGAACACCGTAAGCGTATAATCCATTAGTAGAAAGTAAATTTCCACCAGCGTCAGTTACATTGATTAATCTTGGATTGTTATCCGATACTTCTTGTAAATACGAATTCCATAACCATGACATTGAGATATTTTGAATCGATTTGAAATAACCTGCAGTTACACCAACTTTATCAAATTTCTTAGTAATTCTTAAATCGTTCATGAAGTTGTTGAAGTTATTCAATTCAACATCAAACATATGAATTCTTGAAACTAAACCGTTCGGGGTGTTAAAAGCAGTTCCATCATTGGCATAAGTCAATGTAGAACCTGTTCCAAATGAATTAGCAATTGTAGCAGCAGAAGCAACTTCGGCAGGGAATGGTGTGATAAATTGTCCGCTGTTAGAAGAGAAACGACCATTATTGGTTACTTTCCAACCTTCTGCTAATTCGAAGTTAACTGAAGCTCCAATGGTTTTAGAAACCGGGTGCATACCATCGGCCACATTCCCTCTTCTTACGTTTCCGTTACCGTCTAAACCTACATTGTGCATTAGATATGGGGATTGTTGCGTGCCTGAAGTAGCATCATAACCGCTGATACTTTCCCAAGTTGGGTTAGAATTACTTCCGGTGACTTTGATAGGCATTGGCATATAAGCCGCAGCTCTGTCGTTTAAGAATTTAGCATAAACTGTTACTGAACCCTTTTCGAATTCTTTGGTAAGGTTCATTTTGAATTGTCCACCATTATTGGCTGTAAAACCTGGGCTTCTAACTCCTTCACCAGTTCTGTAGAAACCACCGGCGTGGAAATATAAACCGTCTCCAATGCGCGCGCCATATTCTAAATCTGTTCTGAAATCACTATAATCTAAACCAAAACTGGTTACCATACTTCCGCCTTCCGTTTTACCTGTTTTGCTGATAAAGTTGATGATACCTCCTGGTGAATTTGATGACAAGGTAGAAGCAGAACCTCCACGAATGGCTTCAATTTTGGCTATATTTCTATCAAATCTTGTGAAGATATCAGAAGTTGCGAAAGCGATATCACCGAATAACAATACCGGTAAACCATCTTCTTGAATTTGTAAATACTTAGAACCTCCTGAAGAGATTGGCACCCCACGAACAGAGATGTTGGCATTTCCTTCTCCACCTGAAGATTCAGAGCGAATACCTGGAATAGTTCTGAAGATTTCGGCTGTAGATCTTGGTGCCGATTGTTCTACTTGTTTAACATCTAAAGTAGTGATGGAAACGCTTGATTTAATTTTGGCTCTTGGATTAACCACACCAGTTACCACTACTTCTTCTAATACTTTAGAATCATCTTGTAGTTGAAAATCCAAAGTGCTGTTTCCACTTACGTTAGCTGTTTTCTTTTCAGTCGCTAAACCGATATAAGAAACGGTAACGGTAACAGAACCGTCAGCTAATCCTGAGAAGGTATAAACTCCATCAGCATTGGTAGAGGTAGATTTAGAAGTGCCACTCAATACTACGTTGGCGCCTACTACAGCTTCTCCTTTAGTATCGGTAACTTTTCCTGATAAGCTACTGCTTTGTGAAAAAGAGAGATTGCACAGCATTAAAGCTATAAAAAGCAACATCCTTTTCAAAAATAAAGTACTTTTTTTCATCTTTTGTAATTTGTTTGATTAGTAATTATTGTTAGTTTATTTTTCGAAATTATATTTTTAATTCACAAAAAATTAGAAAATCATAATCGAAAACGTTTTCGAAAATATCGAAAACGTTTTCGGTACAAGATTAAATTTTTTTTATGATATTTGTTAAATGAGAGATATTACTTTAAAACAAATCGCTGAAACTCTAGGAATCTCTATCACTACGGTATCTAAAGCATTAAAAAACTATCCTGATGTAAGTCCGAAGACTCGCAAGGCTGTTTTAGAGTTGGCCGAATCATTAAGTTATACCCCAAATAGTTTTGCGGTTAACCTTAGAACCAAAGAATCACGAACTATCGGATTGATTATTCCCGAAGTGGTGCATCATTTTTTCTCTAATGTCATTAACGGTATTATTGATGAGGCGGAGAAAAATGGTTATTTGGTCATTATACTCCAATCCAATGAATCTTTAGAATTGGAAAAAAAGCAAGTCGAACTATTGATGAATAAAAGAGTAGATGGCATTATCATGTCACTGTCTAACGAATCAAATGATGATGAGCATATTAAAGAAATACTACGCAAAGAAGTTCCTTTTGTGATGTTTGACAAAATCTCCAAATTGATTCCGTGTTCGAAAGTTATTATTAACGATCAAAAAGCAGCCTTCAATGCCGTAGAACATTTGATTCAAAAAGGTTGTCGAAAGATTGCACACATTCGCGGACCAGTGAATCCTCAAAATGCAATCGACCGCTTTTTAGGCTATAAAAAGGCTTTGGAAAAAAACAATATTCCCTTCGACACAAAACTGGTTTACACTTGTAAAAATGTAACATTTGAAGAAGGGCTAGAATTTGCCAAACAAATAGCTATAGAACATCCGGATGTTGACGGTATTTTTGTCATCACTGATTTAGTGGCCGTTGGTGTTTTGGCACATTTCAACGAGGTTTGTATCAAAATTCCTAATCAAGTTAAAGTTATCGGTTTTAGTAACTGGTTTATGTCGCAAGTAATTACTCCTAAATTGAGTACTGTGGACCAACCAAGTTTTGAAATGGGCGTTCAATCTTTCAAATTATTATTGGAAGAGATAAATATTAAAAAAGAATTATTGCCTTTTAAACCAAAAACAATTGAGTTAGAGACTGATATTATTGAAAGAGAGTCTACTTTATAAAAGTAATATTTCTTTTCAACCCGTCTAATTTGCTTCGTTTTAATGGCGAGTTAGGAAAAACTTTAGCAAATGTTTCTTCGGTGATTTCTTCCCAATCTTTTTTAGTGTAAGAAAGTAATTCTGGATAAGGCGAAAATAACGGTTCGCTATGCGGTTTTGAAAATTTATTCCACGGACAAACATCTTGGCAAACATCGCAACCAAAAATCCAATCATCCATTTTTCCTTTCATTTCATTGGGAATATTTTCTTTGAGTTCAATGGTGAAATAGGAAATGCATTTGCTGCCATCAACCACATAAGGCGACACAATGGCTTCTGTTGGGCAGGCATCAATACAAGCTGTGCAAGTACCACAATGATCAGTAGTTGCATAATCATATTCTAAATCTAAGTCAACGATTAATTCAGCAATAAAATAAAAAGAACCTACTTGTTGGGTCAATAGATTGCTGTTTTTGCCAATCCATCCCAATCCACTTTTGGCTGCCCACGCTTTATCTAATACCGGTGCCGAATCAACAAAAGCGCGCCCGGAAACCTCTCCAATTTCAGTTTGAATGGTTTGCAATAATTCCTGTAATTTTTCTTTGATAACAAAATGATAATCCTGTCCATAGGCGTATTTTGAAATCTTATAACTATCGGGGTTTTGTATTTCAGATGGATAATAATTCAACAAAAGTGAAATCACGCTTTTGGCATCATCAACCAACAAAGTCGGATTCAAACGTTTATCGAAATGATTTTCCATATATTTCATTTCGCCATGATGGTTTTTGTTTAACCAATTTTCCAATCGCGGTGCTTCCTTTTCCAAAAAACCTGCTTTTGAAATTCCACATGACAAAAAACCGAGGCGTTTTGATTCGGCTTTGATGAGTTGCGAGTATTTTTCTTTGTTATTAAACAATTAATGATTTAAAAAAATTAAACCATTAAGGCATTAAGTTTTATGAAGATAATTCAAACTTAATTTTCTTAATTCACTTAATGGTTGAGAAATTAAAATAATCCTCCCTGAATATTAGTTTTAATTTTTCCTAAGTGTTTGTATGCTTTTTCGGTAACTTCTCTTCCTCTAGGTGTTCTGATTATAAAACCTTCCTGAATTAAAAAAGGTTCGTATACTTCTTCAATGGTTTCGCTACTTTCGGAAACGGCGGTTGCCAAAGTTGACAATCCAACTGGTCCACCTTTGAATTTATCAATAATAGTGATCAAAATTTTATTATCCATTTCATCTAAACCATGAGCATCTACATGCAAAGCCTTAAGAGAAAATCGAGCAATTTCGATATCTATATTTCCATTTCCTTTTATTTGGGCGAAATCGCGAACTCGACGTAACAATGCATTAGCAATACGAGGTGTTCCTCTACTTCTTCCTGCAATTTCTATTGCTGCTTCCATTGTAATTGGCATTTTTAAAATACTTGAACTGCGTTGGACAATGGTGGTTAAAAGTTCGGTATTATAATATTGCAAACGGCTTTGGATTCCGAAACGAGCACGCATTGGTGCTGTTAATAAACCTGAACGCGTTGTTGCCCCTACAAGTGTAAACGGATTTAAATTGATTTGAACAGTTCTGGCATTTGGGCCAGACTCAATCATGATATCAATTTTAAAGTCTTCCATGGCGGAATATAAATACTCTTCCACAACCGGACTTAAACGATGTATTTCATCAATAAACAAAACATCTCTTTCTTCAAGATTGGTAAGTAATCCTGCTAAATCTCCGGGTTTGTCTAAAACAGGTCCGGATGTAATTTTGATTCCAACGCCTAATTCATTAGCTAAAATATTTGCCAATGTCGTTTTCCCTAATCCGGGTGGACCGTGAAACAATGTATGATCGAGTGCTTCACTTCTTTGATTAGCAGCTTCCACAAACACTTTCAGATTATCCAATACTTGTTCCTGTCCAGTAAAATCATCAAAAGATAATGGCCTTAACTTTTTTTCAACGTCAAGTTCTTCGGGATTATAATTGGAGTTGGTTGGGTCAAGATTTTCGTTCATATTACAAATATATAACAAAGTTGTATGCAAATAAAAATGCCTTTCGATAGGAAAGGCATTTTTATATTTTTTGATTGAATTAATGGTGCAGTTGTTCTTCGCCTTCTTTCATAGGCACATTTTGCGGAACAAAATCATCATCATGTCCAGGTTTGCTATAATCATATGGCCATCTGTGTACGTGAGGGATTTCACCTTCCCAGTTTCCGTGTATATGTTTAATAGGCGCTGTCCATTCTAATGTATTCGATTTCCATGGGTTTTGTGTCGTTTTCTTACCGTAGAAAATACTAGTAAAGAAATTCCACAAGAAAACTAATTGGAAAGCTCCACCTACTAATGCAAACATTGTAATAATAACATTCACATTTTGTAAATCGTCGAATAATGGGAAGTTTGTATTAGTATAATATCTTCTAGGTAAACCTGCCATTCCGATAAAGTGCATTGGGAAAAATACACCGTAAGCACAAACCGCTGTTACCCAAAAGTGAATATAGCCTAAATTTTTGTTTAACATTCTACCGAACATTTTTGGAAACCAATGATAGATTCCTGCAAACATCCCGTAAAGCGCAGAGATACCCATTACTAAGTGGAAGTGAGCAACTACGAAATAAGTGTCGTGAACATTAATATCTAATGTACTATCTCCCAAAATGATTCCTGTTAAACCTCCAGTGATAAAAGTAGAAACCAATCCGATAGAGAATAACATCGCAGGATTTAATTGCAAATTACCTTTCCACAATGTAGTAATGTAGTTGAATGCTTTTACGGCTGAAGGAATCGCAATCAATAATGTTGTAAATGTAAACACCGAACCTAAGAAAGGATTCATACCTGATATAAACATGTGGTGACCCCAAACGATAGTTGATAGGAAAGCAATAGCAATAATTGACATAACCATAGCTCTGTAACCAAAGATAGGTTTACGAGAATTTGTAGCAATTACTTCTGATGTAATACCTAGTGCAGGTAGTAATATGATATAAACTTCAGGATGTCCTAAGAACCAGAATAAGTGTTCGAACAATACCGGAGAACCTCCTTGATAATGTAAAACTTCACCAGCTATATAAATGTCAGACAAGAAGAAAGAAGTTCCGAAACTTCTGTCCATAATTAACATTAGGGCTGCAGACAATAATACTGGGAATGAAATTACACCAATAACAGCTGTTATAAAGAAAGCCCAAATTGTTAGAGGTAATCTTGTAAAAGACATCCCTTTTGTTCTCAAGTTGATTACAGTTACAATGTAATTCAAAGAACCTAATAAGGAGGCTGCAATAAATATTGCCATAGAAACTAACCATAAAGTCATTCCGGTTCCCGAACCTGATATTGCTTGCGGTAATGCACTCAATGGTGGATATATTGTCCAACCTGCAGATGCCGGTCCAGATTCAACAAACAAAGAAGAAACCATTACAACACTTGAAAGGAAAAACAACCAATAAGAAATCATATTTAATAACCCAGATGCCATATCCCTAGCTCCAATTTGAAGCGGAATTAAAAGATTACTAAAAGTACCACTCAAAGCAGCTGTTAATACAAAGAAAACCATAATAGTTCCATGTATTGTAATTAACGAAAGATAGGTTTCATTAGACATAACACCACCTGGAGCCATTTTTTCACCTAAGAAAAAACTAAATATTTTGAAAGACTCTTCCGGCCATGCTAATTGCATTCTGAAAAGTATTGACATTCCAACACCAATAACACCCATGATGATACCAGTAATTAAATACTGTTTAGCAATCATTTTGTGGTCAATACTAAATATATATTTAGTAATGAAAGTGTCTTTATGGTGGTGTTCGTGATCGTGACTTTCTTCGTGATTGTGAGCTTCTGCTGACATAATAGGTAAACTTTAAATTTTATAAATTATTTCATTTCTGCTTTAGCAACTACGGTAGTATCATTGCTTGGTGCACTAATTGAATCTTTTGTTTGTTTTGATGCTGCCTCAGAAGCTTTAGCCTCTTCGGCTGCAGTTTTCACAGCCTGAACTATTGTTTTAGGAGCATTTTCTTTTAACCACGCTTTGTATTCTTCAGGTGTATCAACAATAATTTTCATTTGCATATTATAGTGAGAAGCACCACAAATTTTATTACACAACAATAAAAAATCAAAAGTATAAGGATCAAGTGCAGGTTCGCCTTTAGCAACTAAATCTGCGCTTTTCTTTGCTCTGATATTATTGATGTTTGCAACCTTTTCTATCATTGCTGGTTTTTCTCTCATTTCGGCAGTTGTTACTGATGGTATAAATGAAAAACTTGTAACCATACCAGGAACACAATTCATCTGTGCCCTAAAGTGTGGCATGTAAGCAGAGTGTAATACATCTTGTGAACGCATTTTGAAAATAATTCTTGTACCTTTTGGGATATGTAATTCTTTTGATGCAAAATCATCTTGAGAATTCGGGTCCGATAGGTCTATTCCAAGGTTATTTACTCCTTCAATATATCTGACATTTGCTTTACCTAAAACGCCATCCGCACCTGAATATCTTGCTTCCCAGTTAAATTGTTGTGCATAAAGTTCAATAACAATAGCATCTTTCTCATCTTTTTCATCGACAAACATAATATTTGTCCACGCATACAATCCGTAAAGAATTAATACTGCCAATACAATAGCTGGTATAATACTCCAAATAAATTCTAATTTATTACTGTCAGCAAAATAAAGCGCTTTTTGACCTTGTCTTCCTCTGTATTTAAACGCAAAATAATGCAATAAAGCTTGAGTTATAGTTTGCACAAAGAATATAAGAGTCATAGTAATCATCATAAGATTATCTAATTCTGGCCCGTGTTCTGAAGCTGAATCACCAATTAAAGGAAACTTTCCATAATACGCAAGACACCAGATTGTTGTCAGGTAGATGAAAACAAGAAAACCAAACATCAAGTAACCGTTAACTTTATTATCATTATCATTTGCAACTTGAGAATCGTTAACAGTTACACCCACTTGTGTTAAGTCGAATATTTTTGTTAACTGCCACAAGGCAACTGCCAATAAAACTACAACTATAAGTACCAAAAGAGTTGTCATTTGTAATTTACTTTAAATATTAATAATGAAAATGTTTGCTTTCTTCGATGAAAGGATTTCGTTTTGGAACTAACGGTGCTTTTGTTAAAGCGCTGAATACTACAAAAATGAACAATCCAAAGAAAAATAATAGTGATGCTATTTCAGGTATTCCGATAAACCATCGATCACCAACTGTTGCTGGCATAATCATATTGAAGAAATCAATATAATGACCAGCTAGGATAATGATTCCACCCATAACAACTATCCAATAAATACGTTTGAAATCGGAATTTATTAAAAGTAAAATAGGAAAAATAAAATTCATGACGAAAGCCCCAAAGAAAGGTAAGTTATATAATTCAATTCTTGTTTTGAAATATGTTACTTCTTCAGGAATATTAGCGTACCAAATCAACATGAATTGTGAAAACCATAAATAGGTCCAGAAAACGCTGATTCCGAACATAAATTTTGATAAATCATGAATATGGCTAGAATTTACATTCTCTAAATATCCTTTAGATTTTAAATAAATAGTTACCATTTGAATCACAGTGATCCCACTTACAAAGAAGCTGGCAAAAACATACCATCCAAAAAGAGTACTGAACCAGTGTGGGTCTAAAGACATTATCCAATCCCAAGCCATGATAGATTCAGAAACAATGAAGAATACTAAAAATGCAGCTGACATTTTGAAGTTCTTTTTGTAGAAAAGATCATCATTAGATTCGTCTTGAGCCAAACAATTTTTTCTAGATAAATAACGGTAAACATTCCAACCTAATAAGAATATAGCCGCTCTTGAAATCCAAAAAGCAAAATTTAAATAACCAGATTTGCCAGCAATTATTTCATCATAATTTGGACTATTTGGGTCAGTGACACCTTCTTTCATCCATACAAATAGATGGTTAATATGGAACCCTGATAACAATAAAACAACAAAGAAGACAACAGATATTATCGGTAAATAAGCCGTAATTCCCTGCATTACTCTAAATAATACTGGTGACCACCCTGCTTGTGCTACTTGTTGAATAGCATAGAATGCTAAAACACCCATAGTGATCAAAAGGAAAAAGATAGACGCAACATATAATGCTGCCCATGGTTTGTTTTGTAATTGATGAAAAACGTGTTCTGCATGTTCTGCATGCTCATCAGCATGTGCTTCAGCATTATTTTCAACATGTTCTGCATGAGAGAGTTCAGCAACTGTTACAACTGTTACTGTATCTTTAGTAATTGTGTCATGAGCGGTTTCGGCAACAGCTTCTTCGTGAGTAACCGCAGGTGAATGTTCAGTTGATGCTGCTTCATGAGTTGATGCTGCTTCATGTCCGCCTTCATGGTGAGCTTCTTCTTCTTTCAGAATTGTCTCAACATCCTGAATGGTTTTTGGTGCAGTTAAAAAACCATATCCAATACCAAGGATTCCAATAATCATCAGTACAAAAGAAAAGGTTTTTAATTTACTTGAAAAGGTATACATATCTATAACGATCAGTTTGTTTTACAATTATAATTTGCTTTTAAGTTCAAGAACATAAGCAGCAATCATCCAACGTTCTTGTTGACTCAATTGATTCGCATAAGAACCCATTGAATTTAATCCGTACGTTTGAACATGGAAAATACTTCCTATAGTAACCTGTCTGTCTTTATAACTTGGCACACCAAGAAGTTTTTCCTGTTTCACTAATTTACCCATTCCGTTTCCAGTTTCTCCATGACAAATAGCACAATAAATACCAAATAATTCTTCTGCTTTTTTCATATCAACCTCTTTACCGTCAAGCGGGGAAGTTGTAATTGTTTTGGAGAAGTCATACCCCTCTGTTGTATTTGGAATTTCGTATGGTACAAAACCTCTTTTGATTGAACCTTCTGCAGGTAATTGACCTTCTTTACCTTTTAAACCTGTTGGCGAATTGAAAGCATCAGACTCTGAATAGGTTTCATAAGCTACCGATTCGTACATATTGGGCATATATTGGTAGTTTGGTTTCAAATTATCTTTACAAGACGTAAAAGAAACAACGATACCTAATACAAATGCTATTTTAAGTAAACTTTTCATATCTATATTAATGCTTATCATTTTCAACTTCAACTACTTTAACTTCTACTGCACCTGTACTTTTCAGGAACTCTACCAATTCGGCTTCATTATCTTTAACGGAAACCCCCATTAAGAAATGATCGTCTGTTGTTCTAACATCAGGATTTTCAGCTTGTTTGAATGGCCATAATCTGCTTCTCATATAAAAAGTGATTACCATTAAATGCGCTGCAAAGAATACAGTCATCTCGAACATTACAGGAACAAAAGCCGGCATATTTTGATAGAAAGCAAAACTTGGTTTCCCGCCAATATCTTGTGGCCAGTCCTTAATCATGATAAAATTCAACATGGTTACTGCAACGCTTAATCCAATGCAGCCATAAATAAAGGCGCAAATAGCTAATCGTGTTGGTTCAAGTCCCATTGCTTTATCTAAACCGTGAACCGGAAATGGTGTGAAGACTTCTTCAATATGGTGATGTGCTTTTCTGGTTTGCTTTACAGCATCCATTAAGATATCATCATCATTGTATATTGCGTGTATAACTTTATTACTACTCATAGCAATTATTAATGTTTATCTGAATGATTGTGACCTTCTAATTCTCTATGTCTCTTATAATTTTCTCCTGATGATTTCAAGATTGTTTTAACCTCTGCCTGAGCAATCACTGGGAAAGTTCTTGCATATAAAAGGAATAATACAAAGAAAAAACCTATTGTTCCGATGAAAATTCCAATATCAACAAACGTTGGTTGGAACATCGTCCATGAAGATGGAAGATAATCTCTGTGTAATGAAGTAACGATAATTACGAAACGCTCAAACCACATACCGATGTTTACCACAATCGAGATAATGAAAGAGAACATAATACTTGTTCTTAGTTTCTTGAACCACATAAACTGTGGAGAAAAAACATTACATGTCATCATCGACCAGTATGCCCACCAGTAAGGACCGGTAGCTCTGTTCAAGAATGCATATTGTTCAAATTCAACTCCTGAATACCATGCAATAAATAACTCAGTAATATAGGCAACACCTACGATAGAACCTGTAATCATAATTACAATGTTCATTAATTCGATATGTTGAATGGTGATATAATCTTCAAGATTTGATACTTTTCTCATAATGATAAGCAAGGTATTTACCATTGCGAATCCTGAAAATACGGCTCCGGCAACAAAATATGGTGGAAAAATGGTAGTATGCCAACCTGGTACAACAGAAGTTGCAAAGTCCATACTTACAATCGTGTGAACCGAAAGTACAAGCGGTGTTGCTAAACCTGCAAGTACCAAAGACACTTCTTCAAAACGTTGCCAATCTTTTGCTCTTCCACTCCATCCAAAACTTAATATAGAGTAAATTCTTTTACTAAATGGCTTAACTGCTCTATCTCTTAGCATCGCAAAGTCAGGCAGTAATCCTGTCCACCAGAAAACTAATGATACAGAAAGATAGGTTGAAATTGCAAATACATCCCAAAGCAATGGAGAGTTAAAGTTTACCCAAAGAGATCCGAATTGATTTGGAATTGGTAATACCCAATAGGCTAACCATGGACGACCCATGTGAATAACCGGAAATATGGCCGCTTGAATTACAGAAAAGATGGTCATTGCTTCTGCAGATCGGTTAATTGCCATTCTCCATCGTTGACGGAATAATAATAATACGGCAGAGATAAGCGTTCCGGCGTGACCAATACCAACCCACCAAACGAAGTTAGTAATATCCCAAGCCCAACCAACAGTTTTATTTAAACCCCAAGTTCCAATACCTGTTGAAATTGTATAAATAATACAGCCAATTCCCCAAAGGAAAGCTATTAATGCAATACTAAATACAGTCCACCATTGTTTGTTAGCTCTTCCTTCAATTGGAGCAGCTATATCTACAGTTATATCGTGATATGATTTATCACCTATAACTAATGGTTTTCTAATGGGTGCTTCGTAATGAGACGACATAATCCTTTATTTCTTAATTAATATTTTTATACTACGTATTTCTAACTTTAACGTGATAAAACACATTTGGTTTTGTACCAACACTTTCTAATAAATGGTACATTCTTTTATCTTCGGCTAGCTTTGCAACTTGATCTTCTTTATTATTTACATCACCAAATACCATTGCACCTGTTGAACAAGCTGCCGAACAAGCAGTTTGGAATTCATTAACGGCTACTTCTCTTCCTTCGCGTTTTGCTGTTAATATAGTCAACTGTGTTTTTTGAATACACATAGAACATTTTTCCATAACTCCACGAGAACGAACATTTACATCTGGATTAATAACCATACGACCTAAATCATCATTCATATGGAAGTCAAACTCGTCATTACCGTTGTATAAGAACCAGTTAAAACGACGAACTTTGTAAGGACAGTTGTTTGCACAATAACGAGTACCAACACATCTGTTATAAGCCATTTGGTTTTGACCTTGACGACCATGCGAAGTTGCTGCCACAGGACAAACCGTTTCACAAGGAGCGTGATTACAATGTTGACACATTACTGGTTGGAAAGCTACTTGTGGATTATCCGCAGCACTTTCCATTTCACCAAATCCGCCTAATGATCCTTTTTTACCAAATAAACCATCAAAGTTTTCTTTTTTCTCGTTGTCTTCAGTAAATGTTTCTTCAGATGAATAGTATCTGTCAATTCGTAACCAGTGCATATCACGACTTCTTCTGATTTCTGATTTACCAACAACTGGAACATTATTTTCTGCATGACAGGCAATAACACAAGCACCACAACCGGTACAAGCGTTTAAGTCGATTGAAAGGTTAAAATGGTGGCCTACTGAACGATCAAATGAATCCCATAAATCTACTGAAGTCGCTGGGACTTCCTTGTGATCTAAAGAAACCATAGGAACAGTATTCCATTCTTTTGCATCTTGGGTATTAAAAATTTCCAGTGTGGTTTCTTTAATAATATCACCTCTACCCATCAGCGTTTTCTGTGACTGTACACAAGCAAACTCATGTTCTCCACTTGCTGCTACGATAGTAGCTGACTGTAAATTATTGAAGCCGCTGTAGAATGCATAAGCATTAAGACCAACTTGCATTTCTTCTTTCAGTCCAACTTTTTTACCATAGCCTAAAGCCATTCCTAAAGTACCTTTAGCTTGTCCAGGTTGAACTATAACCGGAACATTTTCCAGTTTTATTCCGTTTACTGTAAGTATTGCATAACTTCCGTTAAGACCACCATTAGCAACGATATTATTATCTAATTTTAATGCATCTGCATCCGCTTTTGATACCGTAACATAGTTATCCCAAGCAACTCTTGTTATTGGATCCGGGAACTCTTGTAACCATGGATTGTTAGCTTGTTGACCATCACCTAAACCTGTTTTGGTATACAATACCAATTCAAATCCGTTTGAAGGTTTTGATTGTGCTAATGCATTTGCAGCGCCAGCATAATCAGCTGAACTTGCAGATGCTCCAGCAGAAGTTCCAACAGCAACACCATCGTGAAGGGTTTGGTTCCATGAAGCACCATTTGTATAAGAAGCTGCATTTGCTTTTATGTAATCGTAATAATCTGCACTATTTCCAATCCATGATAATAATCCTTCTTGGAATTGTTTAGAGCTGAATAATGGACGAATTGTTGGTTGCGTTAAAGAATACGTTCCTTTTGTCAACATTAAATCGTTCCATGACTCTAAATAATGAGGCGCAGGAACAGCTATAGTTGTGATTGAAGCTGTTTCATCTTCTCTTAAAGAAAAGGCAGCTGATAATTTTACTTTTTTCAATCCACTAACGAATTTAGCAGAATCCGCTAAAGTATATACTGGATTTACGCCACTCATAATTAAAGTATGAACACTTCCTGCGTTCATATCAGCAACTAGTTGAGCTACTTTTTCGTTAGACCCTTTTCTAATTTGACGTGTTCCGATAGTTGAAAATGCTTCACTAACCAAAGCTTGATTGATAGCTAAAACTAATAATTGTGCATTTTTATCTTGAATACCTGAAACTAAAAGTCCTTTTGATCCAGCAGCTTTTAATTGTTGTGCAGCTCTTATTATTACATCCTCGCCATCTACTTTTCTGGTAGATACCGCCGAACCTGTAATTATATTATATATTTTAACTAAAGCTTGTTTTTGATTAGCAATTGTCATTGGAACACGCTTATCAGCAGCAGCTCCTGACAAAGTCATGTTAGCTTCAAACTGATAGTGTTTTGACATTTTGCCTGCTTGAGGAATTCTACCTTTGGCATATCCTGAACCGAAACTTCCACCTTGCCAATCTCCTAAAAAGTCAGCATCAAGTGAAACTATAGTATTTGCTTTTGAAAAATCATAGTCTACCAGAGCTCTTTCTCCAAAAACTGTTTCGAAAGCATCTAATGCAGCCGATTCAGAAACCGCATCATAAACAACGTGTTTTGCAGTTGGATTTTTAGCAATAAATTCGGCTATTAACTTTTCAGTAGATGGACTAGCTAAGGTATTTGTTAATAGAACAATTTGTCCGCCTTTTGCTTTTGCATCGGCTAAACTTGCTTTTATTTTCAAATCAGCTTCCTGCCAAGTTGCGTCTTTTTGAGCCACTTTCGTTCTCTTCAAACGCATGCTATCATACAATGATAACACAGATGCATGAACTCTTGCATTGGCAGCAAACTTTGCTCCCGCAATAGTATTATTTTCAATTTTGATTGGACGCCCTTCACGAGTTTTTACTAATAAATTAGCAAAATCAAAACCATCAAACATAGAGGTTGCATAATAATCTGCAACTCCTGGAACGATTTGTTCCGGTTGTAAAACGTAAGGAATTGATTTATGCACCGGACCTTCACAAGCTGCTAAAGTTGCAGCAGCAGTTGTAAATCCAACGTATTTCAAGAAATCACGACGAGTAGTTGAAGAAGAAGATAATGCTTCTTTGTCTGATAAAAATTCGTCCGTTGGAATTTCTTCTACAAATTCATTATTTCTAAGCGTCTCAACAATAGAACTATTTTCGTTTAGTTCCTCAACACTTTTCCAGTATTTTTTGTTCGATGACATCGTATATAAATATTAGCTTCTTAAATTATTTTATTAATAGTGGCATTTACCACATTCCGTTCCTCCCATTTGCGCAGCAGTCAATTTGTCTACGCCATATCGTTTAGAAAGTTCTTCGTGAATTTTTGTGTAGTACGCATTTCCTTCCATTTTGACATCGGTCTCTCGGTGACATTTAATACACCAGCCCATAGTTAACGGAGCAAATTGTTTTTGGATTTCATATTCTTGAACAGGTCCGTGACATTTTTGACATTCAATTCCGGCAACAGTTACGTGTTGAGAGTGATTGAAGTAAGCAAAATCAGGTAAGTTATGGATTCTAACCCATTTGACAGGACTGGTTTTTCCGGTATATTTTGACCCGTCCCAACCTACAGCAGCGTATAATTTTTTAATTTCCCCGTCGTAAAATGCTTTTGAATGTTCTGGAGTAGCTGTAGTGTCAGATACTTCAGAAATATTTTTGTGGCAGTTCATACATACATTCAAAGAGGGAATACCAGCATTTTTACTAACACGCGCCGCCGAGTGGCAATATTTACAATCGATACCATTGCTTCCAGCATGAATTCTGTGAGAATAATGAATTGGTTGAATTGGCGCGTAATCTTGATCAACCCCTATTTGCATTAAATAACCATATACAAAATATCCACTGGCTAATAATAAAAATATAGAAGAAACTAAAACCAAAAATTGGTTTTTTGCAAATGCTTTCCAAATAGGCAATCTTACTTCTTTTTCAGCAACTTCGATACCGTTTGCTTTAGCAACCTTAGTTAGTACATTGTTCACAAAGAACAACATGACTACCAACATCAACAACACTAAACATAAAGCGCCAAGAACAACGTTATTTGAAATTCCAGCATTGTTGTCTGCTTTTAATCCACCATCAGCTGTAGGAGTTAATCCTTTTGGCGCTTCAGGTTTTGGTTCATCTGTATACGCTAAAATATTATCTATATCTTGCTTCGACAATTGTGGAAACGCAGTCATTACTGACTTGTTATATTCATTAAATATTTTAACTGCATCCGGATCACCTGACTTTATCATAGCAGAGCTATTGGCAATCCAAGGATAAAACCAATCTCTTGCGTGACGAGCGGTTACACCTCTTAATGCAGGCCCGGTCATTTTCTTGTCTAAAGCGTGACAAGCTGCACAATTAGCGTTAAACAATGCTTTTCCTGCTACTGCATCGCCTCCAGTGGCCGCAGCTGTTGCTGTTGCAGCGGCTGGTGTAGCTGCTGCTGGCTGAGTTGCTTGTGAAAATGAAGTGAAGGATAAAGTTAGCATAAAAGCTAAACAGAAGAGTATTCTCCTTGAAATCGAATTATGGTTACCCACTTTTTTCATATAATAAGTAATTATCGGCTTATGTTGGCTCGGTTTTTTCTGAAATAATTTCAATGAAAAAATCAACGTTTTATTAAAAACTTGCACAAAAATACGACTTATGAACTATTCTCAAAACGTTAAATATAGCTTAAATATCAATTTATATTAATTCTAAATAACGTTTTAGCTGCGGTTTAATTCTATAAGTTTTACATTTGCATAAAAATCAAACAATTATGACCTTTTTAAAAGAAATAAAATTAGTTTTCGCAACACTAACTCTGGTATTTTTGCATCAAAAAAGCTATAGTCAAGAGGCTAAAGTAAGTGTGAGTCAAGATCCAAAGTTTGAGCAACTCTTAAACGAAAAAAGAAAAATTAATAGTTCGATTACCATAAATGATCGTTATAAAATTCAGATTTATAATGGCGACAGCGAAAATTCTAAAAAAACGTTGCTTGATTTTAAAAGAGAAAACAAAAATATTGATGCCACTATCGTTTTCAGTACACCACTTTATAAAGTTTGGGTTGGAAATTTCAAAACCCGAATTGAAGCTGAAAAAAACCTCAACGATTTAAAGAAAAAATATCCAAATGCGTTTTTGATAAAGCCGAATAAATAAAAACCGCAAAAACCATTAAACAAAAAATCCCGATTGCTCGGGATTTTCATTGGTAATTATTTCATCTTTTTCTTCACTTCCACTTCTTGGAAAGCTTCGATGATGTCAAGCTGTTCAATATCGTTGTAATTCTTGATTTGCATACCGCAATCATATCCTTTGGCAACATCTTTTACATCGTCTTTAAAACGTTTCAGCGTGGCTAATTCTCCTGTAAAAACAACAACGCCTTCACGGATAATTCTGATTTTAGAATTTCTGAAGATTTTACCATCGGTAACCATACAACCTGCAATAGTTCCCACTTTGGATACTTTGAAAATTTCTCTGATTTCTGCTGTACCAGTAATTTCTTCTTTCATTTCAGGAGAAAGCATTCCTTCCATTGCATCTTTCAAATCATTGATAGCGTCGTAAATAATAGAATAACTTCTGATATCGATTTCTTCTTTTTGTGCTAACTGACGAGCATTCCCGGCAGGGCGAACATTAAATCCAATGATAATTGCATCAGAAGCTGAAGCCAACATTACATCAGTTTCAGTAATGGCTCCAACACCTTTATGGATAATATTGATTTGTATTTCATCCGTAGACAATTTAGAAAACTCACTCGAAAGTGCTTCTACAGAACCGTCAACGTCTCCTTTAAGGATAATATTTAATTCTTTAAATTGACCTAATGCAATACGACGACCAATTTCCGCCAAAGTAATATGACGCTGTGTTCTAACGGATTGTTCACGCATTAATTGTAAACGTTTAGTCGCAATTTGTTTAGCTTCTCTTTCGTCTTCAAATACGTTAAATTTATCTCCGGCAGTTGATGCGCCATCCAAGCCTAAAATAGATATTGGTGTTGATGGTCCGGCCGAAGTAACATTATGCCCTCTTTCGTCGTGCATGGCTTTTACTTTTCCGTGATTTTTTCCGGCCAATACATAATCGCCCACTTTTAAAGTTCCGGATTGTACCAATATTGTTGATACGTAGCCTCTTCCTTTGTCTAATTGTGCTTCCACAACTGTTCCAACAGCAAGTTTATTTGGGTTTGCTTTTAAGTCTAAAATTTCAGCTTCAAGCAATACTTTCTCTAATAATTCTTTTACTCCTGTTCCTTTTTTAGCAGAGATATCATGCGATTGGTATTTTCCACCCCAATCTTCTACTAATAAATTCATAGCAGCTAATTTCTCCTTAATCTTTTCAGGATTAGCGCCTTGTTTATCAATTTTATTAATCGCAAATATCATAGGAACATTAGCGGCTTGGGCGTGGCTGATAGCTTCTTTAGTTTGTGGCATTATGTCATCATCCGCAGCAACCACAATTATAGCGATGTCGGTAACCTGAGCTCCACGAGCACGCATAGCGGTAAATGCTTCGTGACCTGGTGTATCAAGGAAGGTGATTTTTTGACCGCCTTCAAGTGTAACGGCATATGCACCGATATGTTGTGTTATACCTCCAGATTCCCCAGCTATTACATTTTCTTTACGGATATAATCCAATAATGACGTTTTACCGTGATCCACGTGACCCATTACGGTTACAATTGGCGCACGCGTAACTAAATCTTCAGGTCTGTCTTCAACTACTTCTAAGGCTTCTTCTATGTCAGTAGTAATAAATTCAACTTCATAGCCAAACTCATCTGCAACAATTGATAGTGTTTCCGCATCCAATCTTTGATTCATGGTAACCATGATTCCAAGTGACATACAAGTTCCGATTACTTTTGTAATTGGCACATCCATCATGGTGGCAATTTCACCAACCGTAACGAATTCTGTTACCTTGATAGTTTTGCTTCCTTCTTCAAGAGCCTGCATTTCATCTTCACTTCTTTGTCGATGAGAATCACGCTTATCCCTTCTGTATTTTGCCGCTTTAGATTTGTTTCCTTTTCCTTGAAGACGCTCTAAAGTTTCTTTAATTTGATTCTTAACTTCTTCTTCAGTTGGTTCCACTTTTTGAACTATAGCAGGACGATTCCCTTTTTGGAATCCACCTCCACCTGGTTTAGCTCCACCTGGCTTGTTAGGTCCAAAAGCGTTTCCTCCTCCTCCGCCACCAATAACGAGCTTACCTGTTTCACCTGGTTTGCCGGGAATTCTTTTTCTTTTATTCTTGTTGGCGTTATTATTATTTGCTGCTGCATTTGCTCCAGTTTCTGATGTCGCAGATTTACCAGCTTCTTTTTTAAACTCTTCTTTTTTCTTTTTTGGTTTATTAAATTGGGCTAAATCTATTTTTTGTCCGGTTAATATTGGCCCAGAAAGATTTTGATATTGCGTTGTATAAGTTTCATCGATTGAAGGTTGTTCAACAACCGGAGCTTCAATTTTTTCTTCTTTTGAGGCGACTTTTGGCGTTACATCTTCTTTCTTTTGTTTCGACTGTTCGCT
Source organism: Flavobacterium sp. (assembly GCF_049318325.1). Taxonomy (GTDB): domain Bacteria; phylum Bacteroidota; class Bacteroidia; order Flavobacteriales; family Flavobacteriaceae; genus Flavobacterium. Next base: position 37,546 of record NZ_JBMOGQ010000002.1, read on the forward strand.
TACGCTAGAGTCTGAAGCTGTTTTAGACTTTTGATCTGATTTTGCTATTTGTGCGGCTGTTGCTTTTGGCTCTAAATCAATTTTTCCAACTTGTTTTGGAGCAATTACCGTTGCCTTCGCTTTAATCAATTCAAGTTGTTTTTGACGATCTTCTTCTAACTTGCGTTTGTCCTCGATTTCTTTTTCTCTTTCAATACGAAGTGCTTCTTTTTCTTTTCGTATTTCTTCACTTACACCTTTTGAAGCTTCTTTGTTTCCTTTGTCACCGGCAAACTGTCCACAAAGAATAGAATAGACATCATCGGAAACTTTTGTGTTTGGACTAGCTTCAATGACAATTCCCTTATCCTTCAGATAATCCACAGCTCTTTCCAAAGAAATATTCAATTCCCTTAAAACTTTATTAATTCTAATATTTCCTTCAGACATAAAATCTTATTATTGTTAGCTAATTTTGCGTTAAAAGATTAGTCTTGAAACTCTTCTTTCAATATTCTTATCACTTCTAAAATTGTTTCTTCTTCTAAATCAGTTCTTCTCACCAAATCAGCAACATCTTGATTCAAAATACTTCTTGCTGTATCTAATCCGATTTTTGCAAATTCGTCAATTACCCATCCATCTATTTCGTCTGAGAACTCTGTTAATTCAACATCATCTTCTTCAATGGCAGCACCTTCTCTAATTACGTCTAATTCGTAACCTGTTAAAAGTCCGGCCAATTTAATGTTGTGTCCTCCTCGACCAATAGCTTTTGAAACTTCTTCCAATTTCAAGAAAACTTCGGCTCTTTTTTTCTCTTCGTCAATCTTAAGCGAGGATACTTTTGCAGGGCTTAATGCTCTTGTGATATAAAGTTGCAAATTGGTAGTATAGTTGATTACGTCAATATTTTCGTTACCTAATTCGCGAACTATTCCGTGAATTCTGGAACCTTTCATACCAACGCATGCTCCAACTGGGTCAATTCTATCGTCATAAGAATCAACGGCTACTTTTGCTTTTTCACCTGGAATTCTAACTACTTTTTTAATCATAATTAAACCATCAAAAACTTCCGGAATTTCTTGCTCAAATAATTTTTCCAAGAATTTATCCGCCGTTCTCGACATAATTATTTGAGGTTTATTTCCTTTCAATTCAACGCTTTCAATTATTCCACGAACATTGTCTCCTTTACGGAAAAAGTCAGATGGAATTTGTTTTTCTTTTGGCAACACAATTTCATTTCCTTCATCATCAATCAAAATTACAACTCTTGGACGAACGTGATGTACTTCCGCGGTATAAATTTCGCCAATTAAATCTTTAAATTGTTTGTAAAGATTATTATTATCATGTTCGTGAATTTTAGAAATCAAGTTTTGACGCAAAGCCAAAATGGCTCTTCTTCCTAAATCTATTAATTTTACTTCTTCTGAAACATCTTCACCAACTTCAAAATCAGGTTCGATTTTTTGAGCTTCAGACAATTCAATTTCTTGATTTTCATCTTCAACTTCACCATCGGCAACAACTACTCGATTTCTCCAAATCTCCATATCACCTTTGTCAGGATTGATAATGATATCAAAGTTATCATCAGAACCGTATTTCTTTTTCAATGCGTTTCTAAATACATCTTCCAAAATCGCCATAAGCGTTACTCGATCAATGAGTTTGTCATCTTTAAACTCTGAAAATGATTCGATTAATGCAATATTTTCCATGCCTAATTTAATTAAATATTATTGTAACAATTGCTTCTTTTATATTTGAATAAGGAATTTCGCGTTTATGTTCTACTGTTTCTTTCCCTTTTCCTATTTTTTTTGGTTCTCTTGCTGTCCAAGAAAGCACAATACTTTCATCTGAAACCTGATCTAATAGTGCTTCTATTGTTTCTGTAGCTGTTTTAACTTTTAATGTTCTTCCAATATTTTTTCTATATTGTCTCACCATTTTTAATGGTGTAGAAACTCCAGCCGAAGCTACTTCCAAAGCATAATCTTGCTCTTCTCGGTCTAAATTATTATCAATTGAACGACTTATATCGATACAATCCTGCAAATTTACACCATTATCGCCATCTAAAGTTACGATTACTTTGAATGTTTCTGTAACGGTTAAATCTACAAGAAACAAAGAAGGTTTCTCCTTTAATCCTTCTTCTAATAATTCCAAAATTTTATCTCTAAATGCCATAGTTTTATAAAAAGAGGGAAGCAATGCTTCCCTCATTATTTAATTTTTAATGGTAAATAACGGCGCAAATATAGGTTTTTTTTTGTAAATCAAAAAATCTTGTTGTATCAAAAAAAATATTATCTTTAATGTAATAAATTTACTATACAAAATTAAAATTTTTATGTTATGAAAAAAATCTTAGTTCCTACAGACTTTTCAGAGTATGCCTATTATGCATTAAAAGTTGCAGCTCAAATTGCTAAAAAAAATGACGGGGAAATTATTCTTCTTCATATGCTAGAATTACCTCATCAAGCCGGAGACGCCATAGGAATTGGCCACGACATTCCCGAAATTATGCTTTTCAAAAATGCGGCTATTAATAGATTGGAAGATTTGATGAATGATGAGTGTCTTGATGGTTTAAAAGTATCTCAAGTAATTCAATTTGAATTAGCGTTTAATGGCATTATGGACATCAGTAAAAAAAATGATGTTGATTTAATTGTAATGGGTTCTCATGGCGCGAGTGGATTTAAAGAAATGTTCATTGGTTCCAATGCAGAAAAAGTGGTTCGCTTTTCAGATATTCCAGTGCTTGTTTTGAAAAGAGATGAGGGAATTTTTAATGTTGACCATTTTGTGTTTGCTTCTGATTTTTCAGAAGAAGTTAGAAAACCATTTCAAAAAGTAGTTGAATTTGCAAATAAATTTAATGCTGAACTTCATTTGGTTATGATAAATACTCCTAGCAGTTTTAAACCAACCCATATTGCCAATGAGATTATGTCTAATTTTGTTTCAAATTATTCTATAAACAAATTTTCTACACATATCTATAATGATACCAATGTAGAAAATGGGATATTAAATTTTGCAAACCATGTAGATGCCGATTTAATTGGAATGAGCACCCATGGCAGAAGGGGGCTTTCACACTTTTTTAATGGAAGTATCAGCGAAGATTTAGTAAATCATGCCTTGCGACCTGTGATTACTTTTAAAATATAGATTTTAATCATATAACTACAAAACAAAAATTCCTCTCAATTGAGAGGAATTTTGTTGTTGGTCTACTAGGACTCGAACCTAGAAAGACGGCACCAAAAACCGTAGTGTTACCATTACACCATAGACCAATAAGTGCTAATGCGGGTGCAAATTTAGTACAAATTTTATTTTACACAAACAATTACCCCAAAAAAATAAAACTTCCTTTTAAATCAATTGCGTTTCGACAGATAATAAACTTGTATTTAATTCGTTATCTATTGTAGAAAAATTTGTTCGTGCCCGTTTAATTGCGTTAAAAAAAATAGTTTCTTTGTACCATTAAAATAAAACCCTTTCATTTCATAGTATATGATGAATTTCAACTTCAATAAATGGAATACCATTTTAGGATGGACAACATTTACAATAGCTTTAATTACATTCTCGTTAACCGTTGAACCTACTATGAGCTTTTGGGATTGTGGTGAATATATTTCAACCGCTGCAAAACTCGAAGTTGGTCATCCGCCTGGAGCACCATTGTTCCAAATTTTAGGAGCTTTCTTTGCCATGTTTGCTACTAGTAAAGAAACAGTAGCCTTAATGGTGAATATGTTGTCTGTGTTTTCAAGTGCCTTTACTATTTTATTTATGTTTTGGTCATCAACCCTATTACTAAAAAAAATAGTTTCACAATACACCGAAATGGATAAAAGCAAAGCAATCGTTATTCTAGGAAGTTCTTTGGTGGGTTCGTTAGCCTTTACTTTTTCGGATAGTTTTTGGTCAAGTGCGGTTGAAGCTGAAGTATATGCAATGGCGTCATTATTTATTGCCTTATTATTTTGGCTAGGCTTACGCTGGGAACAAGATATGCATACCCCAAGAGGAAATCGTTGGTTGCTTTTAATTTCATTACTAATCGGGCTTTCGTTTGGTGTCCACTTTATGGCATTGCTGACCATTCCTGCTATTGGCTTTTTATATTATTTTAAAAACTGGAAAACAATCACAATACAGAATTTCATCGTTGCCAACATTATTATTGTTGCCATTTTATTATTCATTTTCAAATTATTGTTGCCTTATACTTTGGCTTTCTTTGGAAAAATGGAAATCTTTATGGTGAATGATATTGGTCTGCCGTTCAACTCAGGAACCATAATTGCCCTTTTATTAATTATTGCTTTTTTCTATTTTGGTTTGCGATATACACGTCAAAAAGTATATCCTTTTTTAAACACTGCCTTATTGTGTGTACTTTTTGTGCTAATCGGTTTTTCTATTTGGATGATGTTACCAATTCGTGCCAATGCTAATGTGGTAATCAACGAAAATAAACCTTCTGATGCTGCCGAAGTTTTGGCCTATTATAACCGTGAACAATATGGAGTAAATCCACTATTTTATGGCCCTCAATACACCGATACTTTTGCCGGATTAGATAAAGATGAACCTTATTTAGATAAAGCACCCAACTATGAGAGAGATTATAAAACCGGAAAGTATGTTATTGTAAACAATTACAAAAATGCCGAACAAAATAGTGATAATGCTCAAAAGGCATTTCTTCCGCGGCTTTGGAGTACCGACCATGTAGATAATTATATCCAATTTACCGGTGTGCCAAAAGTTAAACTTAATGAAGACTATCCTTATGAAGAAGACTTGGCACAATATGGTGTTGACATTGACAGTTTAAGCGAAGAACAAGTTGCCATGGCAGTTGGACAGTTAAAAGACGAAATGAGCAAAACAATTTCGGAATTTAAAACTGCTTATACCCAGAAAAAAATTGACAATGAGGATTATATTTCTTTCCTGAAAAAATATGGTGATTACATAACCGTAGAAAAACCATCAACCTGGGATAACTTTAGCTTCATGATTGAATACCAATTTGGCTATATGTATGGTAGGTATTTGTTATGGAATTTTGTTGGAAAACAAAACGACATTCAAGGAAAATACGACAATCTTGACGGCAATTGGTTAAGCGGAATTAAGTTTATAGACGAAGTCCATCTGGGGAAAGGAACACAGGAAAATCTCCCAGATGATGTTAAAAACAACAAAGGCAGAAACCTATATTATTTCTTACCTTTTTTTATTGGATTAATTGGATTAATGTATCATGCACAAAAAGATTTGAAAAGCTTTTATGTACTATTAGCCTTGTTTTTATTTACCAGCATAGCTTTAAAAATATTCTTAAACGAAAGACCTTTTGAACCTCGTGAACGCGATTATGCCTTAGTGGGTTCATTTTATGTATTTGCCATTTGGATTGGATTTGGTGTTTATGCCATTTATGAAATCATGGCTGAAAAAGTAAAATCGAAATTAGTTGGACCTATTGTTGTTGGAGCCTGTCTTTTGGCTGCCCCAATTCTTATGGCTTCTCAAAACTGGGATGATCATAGTCGGGCTAATAAATACACGGCTATTGCCATGGCAAAGAATTACCTTGAATCGTGCGATAAAAATGCAATTCTTTATACTATTGGAGACAATGATACTTTCCCGCTATGGTATGCACAGGAAATTGAAGGAGTAAGAACTGATATTAAAATTGTGAATACACAATTATTTATGACCGATTGGTATATTGACCAAATGAAATTCAAAACGTATAAATCAGACGGTTTACCAATTTCATTTAAACATAGTGAATATGTTGGGGATAAATTAGATTATGTGGCTCATATTCCTAAAACGGAAGCTAGATGGGATATAAATGCCTGGATAGATTTTATCAAAAATCCAAAATCAACTGTTGAAATGTCAAACGGACAAACCATCCATTTTTATCCGACCAACAAAATCAGAATTCCTGTTAACAAAAACAACATCATCAAGAACAAGGTTGTTAATCCAAAATATTATGATTCTATAGTTCCTTTCATAGACTTAGATATTAAAGGAAGTGCAATGTATAAAAACCGTTTGATGATGTTGGATATATTGGCCAATAACGATTGGAAACGCCCAATATATTTCACAGGCGGAAGCTTTGGTGATGACGATTATCTTTGGATGAAAGATTATCTTCAACTAGATGGTTTAGTCTATAAACTTGTACCTATAAAAACGCGTATAGATAAAGAAAATCCTTATGATATGGGCCAAATTGACAGTGAAAAAATGTATGATTTGGTAATGAACTGGAAATGGGGCAATGGTGATTTAACAACCATCTATCACGATCCAGAAACTCGTAAAAACAGTATTTCATACCGAACCAACATGGCAAGATTAATGGAACAATTAATCAACGAAGGTAAAACCGGTAAAGCTAAAAAGATTATCGATTTAGCATTAACCAAAATGCCAATGGACTATTATGGCTATTACACTATGGTAGAACCATTTGCTAGTGGCTACTACAAACTTGGTGAAAAAGCAAAAGCCAGAGAATTATTAGAACGATTAATGACTAAATACAAACAAAGTTTAACCTATTATTCTAATATTGAGCCATCAATTCAAAACGGAATTGCCTCTGATATTATTACCGATATTGAACGTTACAGAAGTTTGTTAGTGGTGATGAAAGACCGAGGTGATATGGTTTTTTACAACAAAAACAAACCGGTCTTTAATTCTTTCGTTCAACGATTTACCCGTTTCGGAAGAGATTTGGAATAGTTTACTTTAAAAATTTAAAATGTGCCAATTTCTTCGCCAGTTAGCTTAGCTCGGGTGAAAAATCAATTGGCACATTTTTTTTATATTTAGCGTATGAGTTTCTGGGTAAAAACAAATTATTTCATTAAAAAGATATTTCCAAATTATGTTTGGGATATTCCTAATAATGAAAACAAAGTATTCCTAACTTTTGATGATGGTCCGATACCCAAAATCACGGAATGGACATTGGAACAGCTAAAAAAATATGATGCCAAAGCCACTTTCTTCTGCATTGGCAACAATATTGAAAAACATCCAGAGATTTTCAAAAACATAATTACCCAAGGTCATGCTATAGGCAATCACACTTTTAATCATTTGAATGGCTGGAAAAATTCAACAGAAGATTACATAAAAAATGTAAAACTTTGTCAATCTCAAATCCCAAATCCTAAATTCCACACGATCGATAGCGAACCGGCGCAGCAAACCCTAAATTTATTTCGTCCTCCATACGGAAAAATAAAAGCTTCGCAATCCAAAATCTTACGAAAACTTGGCTATAAAATAATAATGTGGGATATTTTGAGTTACGATTTTGATCAAACTATTTCTCCGGAAAAATGTTTGGATAATGTCTTAAAGAATGTGGTTAACGGAAGCATTATCATTTTTCACGACAATATAAAAGCAGAACAAAACCTAAAATATGCTTTGCCTAAGACATTAGCTTTTCTAAAAGAAAAAGGATTTGTTTGTGCAAAAATTGATTAAAGCTGTTCTTGAACTAAACCTATAATGGTATTAGCATCCAACTCGCCCGATTGCCTCCAAACCATTTGACCTTCTTTGTAAATCATCAAGGTTGGCAATCCTTTAATGCGCAATGCATCTGCCAATTCCTGATTTTTATCTACATCAATTTTTATGACTTTTGCTTTATCACCAAGTGCAGCGGCAACATCTCTGATAACAGGATGCATAGAAACTGAAGATTCGTTCCACTCCGTATAAAAGTCAATTAAAACGGGAACTTGTGCGTTTATTAATTCTCCAAATTTTGACATAAAACCAAAATATTTTTAGTTCTTTTTTAGTTTAAAAGAAATAGTAAAGCACAAATGTAGCATTTTTAACTAATTATGCTACAATATTGCCTTTTTTTAGTTCAAAAACCGTTATTTCAGGCATAATACCAACCCGACCGGGATAAGCATGAAACCCAAAACCGCGATTTACATAGACATATCTTCCAAATTCTTCATACAATCCTGCCCATTGTTTGTAGATGTATTTAGCCAAACTCCATTTGAAATAACCCGGAATTTCTATGCCAAACTGCATACCATGTGTATGCCCTGAAAGTGTTAATTGTATGTTTTTCGGATGTCGCTTTACAATATATTCCCAATGACTTGGATCGTGACTCATCAGAATTTTAAAATCCTTCGCTGTTACGTTTTCAGTAGCTTTATCAATATCACCAAATTCGCCAAAATGTTTCCCCCAGTTTTCTACACCGATTAGGGCAATTTCATCTTTTCCTTTTTTGATTTTTACGTTTTCATTCAACATCAATTTGAAATCAATTTGACGGTGTAAATCTTTGATTGCTTCAAAATTGTCAGCTTTGGATTTTTCTGATTTCCAATCTAAATAAGACCCATAATCATGGTTTCCCAAAATAGAATATTTTCCGTATTCGTGTTTTTTTATGCCTTTAAAAATGTCAATCCATGGATGCATTTCATCCGCTTTTGCATTTACAATATCTCCGGTAAACAATAACAAATCAGCTTCTTGCTCATTAATTAAATCTATGGCATATCTAATTTTATTTTCATCATCAAAACTACCGCTATGAACATCGGAAATTTGAGTGATTTTAAAATCCTCAAAAGCATCTGGCAAATCAGGAAAAAATAAAGTTTGACGAATTACTTTGTAATTGTACTTGCCTATTGTCATTCCGTAAATCAAAGATAAAAACGGAACTGCTGCCAATCCAATAGCAACCTGACTAACAAACTTTCTTCTTTCGGGTAAAAAACTATCGGAATTATGTCCCATAAAATGAGTAACTGTCCCAATTAAAATTCTCGTAACATCCTCTAAAAGCAATACAAAAGTTAAAACAAGTTTCGGAAGCAATACTAAAAGTAACAATCCTAAAGTAATCAAAGTTGCTTTGGTTTGTCCCACGCTTCGATCAAACTTCATAAGTTCATAAGTAATAAATACAATTGCCGCAACAGAAAATACAGCATAAACAATCAATATCCATTTTGATTTTGTAACAGTCTTTATTACTTGAAAAGCGTAAAGCTCGACTATGGCAATAATTACGAAAAGAATTATTAAGCGAAAAGCCATTTTAATTTTTTGACAAATTAACGAAGAAAGTTAAAGCTATTTAAGTTATTAAATTTATTTTAACATTGATTTAATTTCTATGTAAAAAACAAACGTTCCTTTTTGAAACTTTAGTTATTTTTACAATTCATAAAATAGTAAATAATGTCTACTCAAAAACGCCTTTTCCTTCTTGATGCTTACGCCTTAATTTTTCGCGGCTATTATGCTTTTATTAAAAATCCTCGTATCAATTCTAAAGGAATGGACACCTCTGCCATTATGGGATTTATGAATGCTTTAATGGATGTTATCAAGCGTGAAAAACCGGATCATTTAGCGGTTGCCTTTGACAAAGGTGGGAGCGATTATCGTAATGAAATGTATAAGGAATACAAAGCACATCGCGATGAAACACCCGAAGCTATCAAAATTGCGGTCCCATATATTCAGGAATTATTGAAAGCGATGCATATTCCGATTATCGAAAAAGCGGGTTTTGAAGCCGATGATTTGATTGGAACGTTAGCCAAACAAGCCGAAAAAGAAAATTATCAGGTTTTTATGGTCACGCCTGATAAGGATTTTGCACAATTGGTTTCTGAGAATATTTTTATGTACAAACCTGCTCGTATGGGCAACGACATAGAAATATGGGGAATTCCGGAAGTATTGGCAAAATTCGAAATTGAACATCCGGAACAAGTAATTGACTACCTCGGAATGATGGGTGATTCTGCCGATAATATTCCTGGTTTTCCTGGAGTTGGTGAAGTTACAGCCAAAAAATTATTAAAAGAATTCGGTTCTATGGAAAATCTTTTGGCCAATACAGATAAACTGAAAGGTGCGCTGAAAGCCAAAATTGAAACCAATGCCGAACTTGGAATTTTATCTAAAAAGTTAGCCCGGATTATGCTGGATTGTCCCGTAACTTTTGACGCTACTGATTATGAATTGTCAAAACCCGATGTAGAGAAAACGGATGCATTGTTCATGGAATTGGAATTCCGTCAAATGAAAGCGCAATTTGATAAATGGTTTGGAACCGGAAAAGAATTTGATGAAATTGTAACCAATGGAAGTCTCACCCCAAACCACTCCGAAGAAGAGGGAGAAAATTCGTTGAAAAAAACTCTAGCTAAAAAAACAAACGAAAGTCAGTTTGACTTATTTGGTTTTTCAGATGATGAAAGTGATGAACCAAAACTGCATTCCTATTACGCGACGCTCGAAACTACAGCGCATTTATATCAAGTGGTTCAAGGTGAATTAGGCACAAACTTATTTTTGCAAAACCTGATGAATCAAACTTCGGTATGTTTTGACACCGAAACTACAGGAATTGATGCTTTAAATGCTGAATTGGTTGGAATGTCATTCGCCTGGGTAAAAGGAGAAGCATTTTACATTCCGTTTCCCGAAAATCAAGAAGAAGCACAAACTTTGGCGGAAAAATTTAAACCTTTTTTTGAAAGTGAATCCATTGAAAAAATCGGACAAAACGTCAAATACGATTTGAAAGTTTTGTCGAAATACGGAATTCAGATCAAAGGAAAATTATTCGATACAATGATTGCACATTACCTGATTAATCCGGACATGAGGCATAATATGGATGTTTTAAGCGAAACTTATTTGAAATATTCGCCAAAATCTATTGAAACTTTAATTGGTAAAAAAGGGAAAGGTCAATTGTCAATGCGCGATGTCTCCATGGAAGAAATTAAAGAATATGCTGCCGAAGATGCTGATATTACATTAAAATTAAAGGAAGTTTTTAGTCCGATTTTGGACAAAGCCGAAACCAAAAAGCTATTTGAAGAAATTGAGATTCCGTTGATTCCTGTTTTAGCTTCTATGGAAATGGAAGGCATCAATCTTGACATCGACTATTTAAAATCGATGTCGATTGATATGCAAAAAGAAATCAACGAATTTGAGCAAAAAATTTACGAAGCTGCGGGAGAAAAATTCAATTTGGCTTCGCCAAAACAACTCGGAGATATATTATTTGAAAAACTAAAAATTGGTGGCGCCAAACAAAAGAAAACCAAAACAGGTCAATATGCAACCGGCGAAGAAGTATTGTCTTATTTGGCTAATGACAATCCAATCGTAGCAGCCATTTTGGAATGGCGTCAAATGGTAAAATTACAAAGCACTTATATTGATGCTTTACCTAACCAAGTAGATGCCAAAACCAAACGCGTTCATACCGACTATATGCAAACGGTTGCTGCAACTGGGAGATTGAGCTCAAATAATCCAAATCTTCAGAACATTCCAATCCGAACAGAACGTGGAAGATTAATTAGAAAGGCTTTTATTGCCCGAGATGAAAATTACACTTTGCTTTCTGCCGATTATTCGCAGATAGAACTTCGAATTATTGCTGCATTATCGGGAGAAGAAAACATGATTAAAGCCTTCCAAAATAATGAAGATATTCATAGAAGTACGGCCGCAAAAGTATTCAACGTTCCGCTAGATGAAGTAACCAAAGAGCAACGAAGCAATGCTAAAACAGTAAACTTCGGGATTATTTATGGTGTTTCAGCTTTTGGTTTGAGTAATCAAACTTCGTTATCGCGTTCTGAAAGTGCCGCTTTGATTGATGCGTATTACAAAACGTATCCAAAACTAAAATCTTATATGACAGAGCAGGTTGACTTTGCTCGTAATCATAGCTATGTGCAAACGGTTTTAGGAAGACGTCGCTATTTAAAAGATATCAATTCCGCTAATGCTATTGTTCGTGGTGGTGCCGAACGAAACGCTGTCAATGCACCAATTCAAGGAAGTGCAGCTGATATTATCAAAATTGCGATGATTAACATTTATAAAAAGCTGTCTTCAGAAAACTGGAAATCGAAAATGTTGTTGCAGGTTCATGACGAATTGGTTTTTGATGTGCATAATTCAGAATTGGAAAAAATCCAACCTTTGATTAAACACGAAATGGAAAATGCATTTAAACTCGATGTACCGTTGGAAGTTGAAATTGGTGTTGGAAAAAATTGGTTGGAGGCGCATTAATTATGAATTGTTAACTCATAAAAAAAACTGCAGTTTTGAAAACTACAGCTTTTTTGAATTAAATAAAAACAACTACTACTCTATAAGTAATGTTTTTGTAGCATTTCCATAATCTGTTCTCACTACAACTAAATAACTTCCTGTAGTTAAATCTGAGGTAGAAACTAAGCTATCTAAATTAGTAATTGATTGGTTTTTCACCACTCTACCCAAATTATCATATATTTTAACTAAAGCTTTATCAATATTTGAAGGTAATTCAATAGTGGTTGACGCTTTTGCAGGATTTGGAAACATTTTAAAATCATCTAAAACAAATTCAGTATTTGCCAGTGTTACTGCATAACTAGCTGTAGTCACAGCATTAGCTGATCCGCCATGTGGTGCTAATGAGAAACTTGCGGAAGATGCTCTGGAACATGCTAAGTTTATAGAACCCGCTGATGCTGAAAACACATAATCATCAGGTTCTCCGGTGTTAAGAGCTCTTGTAGAAACTACAGTTCTTGTACTTCCAACTACCGTATTTGAAGTAGTTGTCCAACTTTGTACTGCATCTGCTGGAGGAACTTGTAATCCAGCTAATGTTCGGTCTGAAATATTTGCCGAGTTAATAAATGCAATGACATCTCCAGAATCCATTGAGCCACCATTATTAAATGCCAGCGAATACCATTTGTTGCTGGGCATAATTTGTGTTAATGTCACTAAAGTTGGAGTTACATCAATTTTTACAGAATACTCACTTAATGGTGAAGGAAAAGTAATTGTTCCTGTAGAAAAAGTTTGTCCTGTAATCGATGAGAAGATAAATAAGGCCAATAAGGTTAAAGTAAAGTTTTTCATAGTTTTTTGTTTTTATTTTTTAGCAATTCTATTAATAAATCATCATTCATAATTATAGCATAGTCTAGAGCAGATTTGTTTTTGTAGTCTTTAACATTAATATCGACTCCTGCTTTTACTAATGTAGAAACCATTTCGTAATTTTTAAAATTGACTGCATATAGTAAAGCATTCATACCACTCATATCTGAAAAATTCAAGTCCGCTTTTTTTTCAATTAATAAGTTGGCTATTTCATTATTTCCTTTTACAATACAGGCCATTAATGGTGTTCCAAATTTGCTTTTCCCATTTATGTCACTTCCGATATTTATTAAATATTTAGCCACCTCATTGTTGGAACGATAACATGCTAATAATAAAGGTGAATATCCTTCATCATTGACAACATTAAAACTATTTGGATTATCCTTGAATTTTTCTTTTGCCTGTTCAATTGTCCCTTTTCTGGCAATATCGAAAACATTTAAAGTTTCTTGAGAGAAAATTAAATTTGAGATTAACGCAACAATTACTATTAACAGTGACTTTTTCATAATTTTAAAACAACAAATTTATATTTTAATCTAGATAAAACATAATAATTATAGACAAAAAAAATTGGTAATAATTAGAATACATCTGCTCTAATCATTTATAACTTTCTAGTCGAATCTCTTTGTCTTAACTCTGTTTTAATTGTAGTAGTTGAGAATGTGAATGTTTCTTCACTGCTTTCTAGTTTATCGATTAACATCTGCGCAGCCACTTCGCCAATTTCTGGCCCATGTTGGCTAACTGTAGACAAACTTGGAGTCATTCTGCGTGACCAAACTCCGTCAGCAAAACCAATAATAGAAAGTTCTTGAGGAATTTTATAACCGTTTTGAATTCCAAGTTTCATAGCCGTTACCGATGCATGCTCATCAAGAGCAAAAACACCATCGGGTTTGTTTTTTATGAAAAAATCGCCGATTTTAGAATTGAATTCATCATTGTTATTAGTCAAAATAACCAAATTTTCATCTACTTTTAATCCATTGTCTACCATAGATTTATAAAATCCTTGAGCTCTGAGTTTTCCAACACTCAAATTATCAATTGCCGAAAGCAGTGCTATTTTTATACATCCAGTTTTAATCAAATGTTCGGTAGCATTGACTGCCGATTCGAAATCGTCTACAATAACTTTATCACAATTAACCTCATCGGCTATACGGTCAAACATTACTATTGGAGTTCCTTCATTAATGATAGTAGTAAAATGATCAAATTTTTGAAGTTTCTGAGATTCTTCGGCAATTGATAAAATAAATCCGTCTATAGTACCATTGCTCAACATTTCGAGAGCATTAATTTCTTTTTCGGAAGACTCATTGGAAATGCACGTAATAACTTTGTACCCTTTCTCATCGGCTACTTTTTCGATACCGCTAAAAACTTTGGCAAAGAAAGAATTCAATATATTAGGAATAATGACACCTATAGTTTTTGTTTTTCGGTTTTTCAAATTTAGTCCGATAACATTAGGTTTGTAATTTTTCAGCTTGGCATATTCTTGAACACGTTGCTTTGTTGGCTCACTTATTTCTGGGCTTCCATTCAATGCTTTAGAAACTGTAGAAACAGATACTCCTAACTCTTTTGCAATTTGTTTTAATGTGGCTTTCGATCTCATTTTTATTGTCTTAAAATGTAAAAATAGTCAAATTTATTCTGCAATATAATATGCAAGTGATAAAGTTGACGACAAAATTTATGAAATACTTTGTTTTTTTATTATTTAACAAGGTTGCTTACTGGTTGCTAAGCCTATTAATTAATAGGATTTTAACGAAAATTACAATCACTTTAAAAATATTTAAAAAATGCTATTTGCTTTATTAATAAATAATTGTACTTTTGCACTCCCTTTATTGGGAATGGAATGTTTAATTTAAATAATATTATGGACGCATTAAGCTACAAGACACAATCTGCAACCAAGGCCACTGTTACAAAAGAGTGGATCATTGTAGATGCTGATGGTCATAACTTAGGTCGTTTTGCTTCAAAAGTTGCAATGCTTTTAAGAGGTAAATACAAACCAAGTTATACACCTCACGTCGACTGTGGAGATAACGTAATTGTTATCAACGCAGAGAAAATCAACCTTACAGGTAACAAGTTGGATGACAAAACGTACATCCGTCACACAGGTTATCCGGGAGGACAAAGAAGTTTGACTGCAAAGGTTTTGCAATCAAAAAACCCTGCTTTGCTAATTGAAAAAGCAGTGAAAGGTATGTTGCCTAAAAATAAATTAGGTGCAGAGCTTTTCAGAAATTTAAATGTTGTTGTAGGTTCTGAGCACAAACAAGGTGCGCAAAAACCTAAAACAGTTAACCTAAACGATCTTAAGTAATGGGAGTTATTCACAAAATCGGGAGAAGAAAATGTGCAGTGGCACGTGTTTATGTTTCAGAAGGAACTGGAAAAATTACCGTAAACAAAAGAGAATTTAATAACTACTTCCCAACAGCTACTTTACAATACAAAGTATTGCAACCTATGTCTATGACAGAAAACGCAACTAACTTTGATGTAAATGTAAATGTATATGGTGGTGGTTCAACAGGGCAAGCAGAAGCTGTGAGAATGGCAATTGCAAGAGCAATGTGTGAAGTGGAAGCTGAAAATAGAGCTATCCTAAAACCAGAAGGATTACTAACAAGAGATCCAAGAATGGTAGAACGTAAAAAATTCGGTCAGAAAAAAGCGCGTAAGAGATTCCAATTCTCGAAACGTTAATATTTTCAGATTATTTTTTACAATTAAATTAGAATTAAAAACAAAGTTGTCGATATTCCTTGTAAAAAGGGAATTAGTTTAGCATCGAAATGCA
>NZ_JBMOGQ010000003.1:0-45452 GCF_049318325.1 Flavobacterium sp.
TAGAATAGTAACTGTTGCTACGGGACAAGTTATCATTATGCCTTATAATTTGAATGTAAATCCAATACCACCATCACCAACACAAACAATATCAGCTTGTTCAAATACTTTTCAATGTTTGAATTTAACGAGTGTTGAAAATTCAATTGCTTTTGGAATGCCAAATATGTCTGTTAGCTTTTATCAGTCTCAATTTAATGCCCAAGCAGGAATTAATCCAATTACAAATCCTAGTTGTTATGTTAGTATTGCCTTACCAGCTAGTCAATTACCTATTTATTACAGAGCCGAGAATGTCGTAACAGGTTGTTTTTCCATAGGAATTATAGAATTAGTTACAATAGATTGTGGTGGAGGCACAACATGTTTGCCACCTACAAATTTAGCCACAGCCAATATAAGTGAAACTTCGGCAACCATAGCTTGGACTAATACAGATTCAATTACGCAATCTTCTATTTATATTGCTCCTGCTGGAAGTCCTGCACCAACAAACAATAATGCTGTAATATTTGCTCAAGGAAGTCCATATACAGTTGTAGGTTTGACCTGTGGTTCGCAATATGATGTTTATATTCGAACTTATTGTAGTTCTGTAAATTTAAGTTCATGGGTTCAAACTACTTTTTCCACAACGGCTTGTATTCCTCAAGCTGGGCAACCAGTAGATTTAAGACAGTGTATAAATGAAACTGGCTCAGCTTGTTTCGATATTTCTTTGAATAATGTATTTATCCTGAATACCTTAAATCCATCCGAATATACAATTACATATCACAACTCGCAATCAGATGCTCAAAATGATGTTAATCCTATAACTTCAATAACGTCTTTCTGTACTGCAACATCGCGGCCGGTATTTGCTCGATTGGAGAATAATGCTAATCAAACTTTTCAAATATTAGGTTTCTCTCTTATTGTTGATACGTTTTCTAGTGTAGTAACCCCATTAAACAATATGCAACAATGTGATGATAATAATGATGGTGTAGTTACTTTTGATTTAACAACAGTTCAAGCGCAAATAAATACAACAAATACTTTAGAATATTATCCAAGTTTGACTAATGCACAAAATCAAGTAGTGCCATTTTCGAATCCACAAATATTGAATATTGGTATTCAAAATCCAATTACAAATGTGTTTGTTAGAGAGATTGTTCCTAATTCTTGCGATAATATTTATTCGTTTCAATTAAATACTTATTCCAATTGTAACTTGGCATATGTTTGTTCTCAAGCAAACTCTTTATGTAATTCATTGGGTGTTCCTTTTCAAAACACAATTAATGCTACTTCAACTGGTCAAGCAGGTTGTTTGAATACAACTCTAAATCCAACTTGGTTTTATTTACCAGTAAGTGGCGCAGGAACAATAAATTTACAAATAGTGCAAACAACTTTAAATGGTGGAACTTCTGATGTAGATTTTGTGGTATACGGGCCATTTTCTTCATTGACGAATGCTTGTAGTCAGCTATCGCCAAACAATATTGTAAGTTGTAGTTATTCTAATGCAGCAGTTGAATATCCTATAATTCCTAATGCACAACCAGGACAATATTATTTGATGATGGTCACTAATTTTAGTAATCAATCAGGTCTTATTACAATTACTGAACAAGGAAATTCAATTGGAGGAATAGATTGTTCAGGTTTACGATTAAATGCCTTTTTAGATAGTAACAGTAACGGAACTAAAGATGTTGGTGAGCAAAACTTTCCATTAGGACAGTTTACCTATGAAGTAAATAATAATGGAAACGTTCATAATATTATTTCTCCAACAGGAGTTTATAATATATATGATACAAACGCAACTAATTCGTATGATTTGAGTTATGCTATTGATCCAAATTATGTATCTTCTTATGGTATAACTACTTCTTCTTATAGCAATGTTAATGTAATAATTGGTGCTGGAATGCAAACTTATAATTTTCCAATTACTGTTACACAAAGCTACAACGACTTGGCAGTATACATTGTTCCACTTAATTCTCCAAGACCTGGGTTTACTTATCAAGAAAGAATTGTTTATACTAATTTTGGTAATCAAACAGTTGCTTCTGGAACAGTTACTTTTATTAAAGATGCTTTGGTAACTATAACTGCAAACTCTCAAACAGGAACAACTTCCACAGTTAACGGATTTACATATAATTTTACCAACCTTTTACCTTTTGAAACAAGAACTATTACAGTGACCATGCAAGTGCCAAATATTCCAACAGTCACTTTAGGGAATTTGTTAACTAATACTGCCAATATAGCACCAATTAGCGGAGATGTGGTTCCTTCAAATAATTCTTCTTCTAGTTCTCAAATAATTATTGGTTCATATGATCCTAACGATAAAATGGAGTCGCATGGAGAAAAAATATTGCATTCTACTTTTACTGCTAATGATTATTTGTATTACACCATCCGATTTGAAAACACGGGAACAGCCAGCGCCATCAATGTTAGAGTAAATGATTTATTAGATTCAAGATTAAATGAAAATACTATAAAAATGATTGGTGCTAGTCACAATTATATTATGGATAGAGTTGATAATAATTTGACTTGGCGATTTGACAATATTCAATTGCCTGTTTCTGTTGCAGACTCTAATATAGGAAAAGGTTATATAACATTTCAAGTAAAACCTAGAGCAGGTTATGCTGTAGGTGATATTATCTCAAACACAGCATCTATTTATTTTGATTTTAACCCTCCGATTATCACTAATACATTACAAACAGAGTTTGTAGCTCAACTTGGAGTTAATGAATTTGAGAATTGTGATTTTATTTTCTATCCAAATCCAGTGTCTGATTTAGTTACTATTTCGGTTAAAAACAGTGGAACTATTGCAGCAATTGCTGTTTATGATATACTTGGAAAACTAATACTTATTGAAAAACCAACAAGAGCAGTTTCATTACAAACTCTTGATTTGTCATCAGTTTCAAAAGGAGTTTATCTGCTTGAAGTTACTTCAGACAATAATATGAAAGTGATTAAAAAATTAATAGTAGAATAATTTTTTAAAATTTATATAAAAGAAAAGCGCTCAATTCTGAAGTATCGGAAGAGCGCTTTTCTTTTTTTGGCAAACGAAAGAGGTAGTGAATATAATTTCTTATTTTTGGTTTTATTAATCCATTGAAATCGTTCATGAAAAAAGCTATTGCTTTATTTTTAGTATCACTGTGTTTTTCCTGTCAATACTTTGAAAAGAAAGTACCTAATGAAAAAGAATTATTGGAAAAGCAATTGAAGGAAATTAACTGGAATGAAGTGGATGAATATCCATCGGTGGCCGATTGTGAAAAACTTACCGATGCAACCCAACGCAAACAATGTTTTTTCGAATTTTTAACAGCAACCATTCAACAAAAACTGGCAGTTGATACTCTTTCAACTTTATTTCCAAAACTCGATACCATTGAAGTTAAAGTGACTGTTTTTCCTAATTCAATTATGGAGTTCGAGCCACAATTTCCAAAAGATTCGGTTGCTTATGACACTATAAAAATCGACAGCATTCTTCGTGTTCGCTTGGTTAATTTCCCTAAAGTTAATCCGGCCATTAAAAGGGGAATTCCGGTTAAAACAAAATTTGTGCTTCCAGTTATTATTAAAACGGAGTAATTATTTTCTAAACATTCTACCTTTCCATCTAAAGCTTCCAAAAAGCGAATAAATTCCAACCAAACTTGAAAAGAAAGGATAAGTGACACTACTTGCTATCGGTACAAAAAACTTCCCTTTACGCAGATAAGCATTCGATTTATAAAGCAAAATAGAATCAACTATATATTTTATCAAAAACACACTCAATACTACTTTCCAGTTTAAAAAGGCAAAAGGCAAAAGGCAAAAGGCAATAGTTAAAGATAAATTCATCAGAAGGACTATAACTGCCAAAAACTTAGCATAATCACTTTTATAACTGGTTGATTTTCCTGCCCAACGAACCCGTTGCATAAAAAGTTTATATAAATCGTTTTCTGGTTTGGTTTTTACAATGACATCGTTGTTTTTAAGATAATGCACTTTCTCTTTATTGGTATTTACCGCTTTTTGTAATAAGAAAACATCATCGCCACTGGCTTTATCACTAATTCCACCAAATCCACCAATTTCAGAAAAGATTTTTTTGGTGTAAGCAAAGTTCGCTCCGTTGCACATAAATGGTTTCCCAATACCAAAACTCCCGATAGTTACGCCCTGCAAACTCATTAAATCCAGCTGTTGAAAATGATGAAACCAGTTGTTTTTGGCTCGATACATCACAGCACCTACAATCATTTCTGGATTATTTGTTTGAATATAATTATTTAATGTCAATAACCAATTTTTATTCACTATACAATCAGCATCAGTAGTAACTATCCAATCGTGTTTGGCAATTGGCATAGCTCGTCCTATTGCATCTTTTTTGGGCGAATAGGAAAGGTGAAGGTTTTCCAATAATGTTGTGTCCAAATGCTCATATTTCATGCGCCATTGAATGCAAATGCGTTCCGAATTATCGGTTGAAAAATCATCTACCAGAATAATTTCAATCATCTTATGCGGATAGTTCAAATTGGAAATCGATTCTAAAAGTTTTGGTAAATTTTTAGCTTCATTCCGAAAAGGAATCACAATTGTAAAAGCCGTTTTTGAAGCCAAATCTGTTACATGAAAAGATTTCACTTTGTTGAATCCAAAAATCAATTGAACAATTAAAAGAACATATACCAATAAAATAACTAGCAATACAATCGAAACTATTCCCATTTTGGTTTGAATTTAAGTACATAATAACTTCCGACAACAACAGGTAAAACCACATTTAAAAACCACATTAAAGCGGAAATAAAAACAACAATCCATTCGTTTACACCTAATTTTCCGAAGAAAAAAACCGCCACACTGCCTTTTACAGCAAAGTCCAGAAACTGGAAACTCGGTAAAGACGAAGCAAAAAAATATACAGTTGCAATGGTTGCCATCATCGTTATATAAGGTAAATCTACATCAAAAGCGAGAAATAAAAAATAGTATTGATGCGAAAAAACCAAATAGCGACAAAGTGCAAGAAGATTGTTTTTAGTGTGAATTCGTTTCGGGATTTCGTTGATTTTGTATATAAGTTTTTCAATCGAATAGCCTTTAATCTTGATATTCTTGAAGAGAAAAGAAAATAGTATAAAGAAAATAGACAAACCGATTATGGCTAAACTCCATTTCCAATAGCCAAGAATCAATAGTCCAATTGTTCCAAAAACCACGGTTAAAACCATCTGAATTCCGTTGCAAATTAGATTTAGAAATATGATTTTCTTGGTTTTCTTTTTGTCAAAATACAAAGCTTTCCCAGCGTATTCTCCAAGTCCATTTGGTGTAA
The DNA here is from genome assembly GCF_049318325.1 of Flavobacterium sp. Taxonomy (GTDB): domain Bacteria; phylum Bacteroidota; class Bacteroidia; order Flavobacteriales; family Flavobacteriaceae; genus Flavobacterium. The sequence goes on from NZ_JBMOGQ010000003.1 coordinate 5,384, forward strand.
AAATCCCTGCAGTTAATGCTCCGAGAACTTGTTTAGTAGATTCGCCAAGTGAAATCGGTTTTATAACCGAAACCAGATTTTGCCATTTTAAAATTTCGAGATACCGATTGGTAAAACTGAAGGAAAGCAAAAATAAAGTTCCCGAAATCGATTGGTTATCATAAAGCAAACTGTGGAATTTTACCCAATCGAGTTTGTCATTATTGGCTAATTGCTCGTAGATGAAATAAAAAGCAGCAGTTACAATCAAAAGTTTGATAATAAAAACACTGAATTGCTTAGCTTTGTGTGGAATTGTAATCATTGTTACAAAAGTAGGTAATTGGATTTTAAGATTTCAGAATTTGAGAATTTGAAAATAAATTATACTGACAACCAACAACCGACAACCATTAAAAAAATGGCAAACGAACGCATAATATTAGGAATTGACCCGGGAACCACCATTATGGGATTTGGGTTGATAAAAGTCGTAAACAAAAAGATGGAATTCATTCAACTGAACGAATTGATTCTTAGTAAATATGATGATCATTACACCAAGCTAAAAGTTATTTTTGAACGAACTATTGAATTAATAGAAACGCATCATCCAGATGAAATTGCAATTGAAGCGCCATTCTTTGGCAAGAATGTACAATCAATGCTCAAACTTGGAAGAGCGCAAGGTGTTGCCATGGCTGCTGGTTTGTCACGTCAAATACCAATTACCGAATACGAACCCAAAAAGATAAAAATGGCTATTACGGGCAACGGAAATGCCAGTAAAGAACAAGTAGCCAAAATGTTGCAACAGCTTTTAGGGTTGAAAGAATTACCAAAAAATCTCGATTCAACAGATGGTTTAGCCGCAGCAGTTTGCCACTTTTTCAACTCAGGAAAAGTTACGGGAACAAAGAGTTATACCGGTTGGGATGCTTTTGTAAAACAGAATGAAGACAGAATTAAATAATTTGAAGATTTGGAAATTTGAAGTTGGTAGTTTCATTTTCAAATTTTCAAATTAATCAATTTTCAAATCAATGAGCGGCATTTACATCCATATTCCTTTCTGCAAACAAGCCTGTCATTACTGTGACTTCCATTTTTCGACTTCATTAAAGAAAAAAGATGAGATGGTTTTGGCTTTAGCCAAAGAAATTTCATTGCGTGCAATTGAATTAAAAGATGAAATAGTCGAAACGATTTATTTTGGTGGCGGAACGCCATCGATTTTGGAGACTCAGGATTTAAGATTTTTGATTGATGAAGTATATCGAAATTATACTGTTGCAGAAAATCCGGAAATCACGGTTGAAGCCAATCCAGATGACTTAACAGAAACTCGAATAATCGAATTATCACACAACCGAATCAACCGCTTAAGCATTGGAATCCAATCCTTTTTTGAGGATGATTTAAAGCTGATGAACCGAGCTCATAATTCGGCGGAAGCCAAAAAATGTTTGGAAATTGCCACACAATATTTTGATAATATTTCCATCGATTTGATTTATTGTGTACCAAATATGTCAAATGAAAAATGGTTGCAAAACATAGAAACCGCATTGTCTTTTAACGTGCCTCACATTTCGAGTTACGCTTTGACAGTCGAGCCCAAAACGGCTTTACATACCTTTGTCCAAAAAGGAATTATTCCGCCACCCGATGATGAAGTGGCGCAGGAGCATTTTCATTTGCTGGTTGACAAGCTCGAACAAAATGGATTTATTCATTATGAGTTGTCTAATTTTGGAAAGTCAACTTATCTCTCCAAAAACAATTCGAGTTATTGGCTAGGAAAAAAATACATCGGAATTGGTCCTTCGGCGCACAGTTACAATGGAATTTCGAGAAGTTGGAATATTTCAAACAATACACTTTATTTAAAATCAATTTCTGATAACATGTTGCCATCGGAAACAGAAACCTTAACCAAAACAGATAGATACAACGAGTATGTGATGACTGGTTTACGAACCATTTGGGGCATTTCTTTAGACCGAATTGAGCGCGAATTTGGGAAAACATATTTGGATTATTTAAATAAACAATCCTACAACTATATCGAAGATCATTTGCTTTTTGTAGATGATAATATTTTGCGAACCACGAAAAATGGTAAGTTTTTTAGTGATGGAATTGCAAGTGATTTGTTTTTGCTAAATTTGGAGTAGTTAACCGCAAAGTTCGCAATGAAATAATCAAAGAGCGCTAAGTTTATGACAGTAAATGAATTATCAAAAGTAGTATTTGATTGCGCACTAAAAGTACATCAATCACTTGGACCAGGACTTTTAGAGAGTGCTTATGAAGAATGTCTATTTTACGAATTGAAAAAAACCGGATTAGAGGTCCAAAAGCAAAAATCATTACCTCTGTTTTATGAAGAAGTTAAATTAGAAGTTGGTTATAGAATCGATATAATTGTAGAAAATAAAATAATTCTAGAGATAAAATCAGTTGATGCTTTAAATGATGTTCATTTTGCACAACTATTGACTTATTTAAAACTCACAAATTGTAAATTAGGGATGTTGATTAATTTCAATGTCGTTTTAATAAAAAATGGAATAAAAAGAATAGTTAACAATCTATAAAAATTTCGCGGACTTTGCGTAAAATCCTTGCGCTCTTTGCGGTTAAACTATGAAAGCAAAAATTCAAAACTTCGAAATCGACTTATCAAAACCTATTGATATTTCTATTCCATTATCAAATACCAATGCCAATCCGATTGCTTGGTATATCGAAAAACCGAAAATTGAACCGGTAAAATTTGGTAATTGGATTGGAAAAGTTTCTGAAGGAAGTTCGACTAATTTCAATAATATTTTCTTCAATCCACACGGACACGGAACGCATACCGAATGTCTAGGACATATAACACGCGAATTTTATAGCATTAATCAATGTTTAAAACAGTTTTTCTTTACAGCTGAATTAATTTCGATTGAACCAGAGAACATAAATGGAGATATGATTATAACCAAGGAACAAATTGAAAAAGGGTTGAGCGGTATAACTCCAGAAGCTATTGTCATTAGAACCTTGCCAAATTTTGATAGCAAAAAACATAAAAACTATTCCAAAACGAATCCGCCATATTTATTAGAAGAAGCTGCAACTTTCATTCGCGAAAGCGGTATTAAGCATTTGCTAATTGATTTACCAAGTGTTGACAGGGAAGAAGATGAAGGAAGATTATTGGCACACAAAGCCTTTTGGAACGTCAAAGACATCAATAATCTCAATGAAGATGCACGATTGGATTGTACCATTACTGAACTGATTTTTGTTGATGACAACATTCGTGATGGAAGTTATCTGTTGAATTTACAAATAGCGCCGTTTGAAAATGATGCATCTCCAAGTAAACCTGTATTATTTAAGATTTAAGATTTTTGAATTTAGATTTCTGAAGTTAAAAATCAACAATCGTTAATGTTCAATCAACAATCAATATGATAACCGTTTCCACCGATAAAAACAAACTCAATGTTCCGTTTATTCAAAATTTTTTGAAGGATATTTATTGGGCAGCCGGCAGGACAATTGATGAAGTGCAAACTACAATTGATGCTTCATTTTGTTTCGGAATTTATGAGGATGAGGATCAAATTGGTTTTGCTCGTGTTATTACGGATTATGTTGTTTTTGCTTATCTGATGGATGTGTTTATAGATGAGAAACATCGCGGAAAAGGATATTCTACCATCTTGATTGATACAATGATGAAAGAACCACAATTGCAACAAGTCAAAATTTGGCGGTTAGCCACATCGGATGCCCATTTTTTATATGAAAAATTTGATTTTACCCCTTTGGCTCATCCCGAAAAAATGATGGAGAAAATTAAAAATTGCATCTGAAAACTAAAACACATGAACATTCAACAACTCTATGAATTTTGTTTATCTAAAAAAGCGGTGACTGAACATTTCCCGTTTGATGAAGATACTTTGGTTTTTAAAGTTGGCGGTAAAATGTTTTGCCTTACTTCACTAAAGGAATGGGAAAAAGGAACACCGTCACTAAACCTAAAAGGAGAACCTGAAAATAATGCAGAATTTAGCGCGCAATTTGAAGCTATAAATCCAGGATACCACATGAGTAAAATACATTGGATAACCGTTGATTTTAATAGTGACGTTTCTGATAAAATGATTTGCGAATTAATCAATCATTCCTATGATTTGGTTTATAAGAGTTTGACAAAAAAACTACGTGACGAAATAGAGAAAAGTTAAAAGGGAAAAGGCACTAGTTAACGAAAATTCTAACTAGTTCCTCTTCACTTAAACTCTGTTTTTTAGTTGTATATAGCCCTGCCTATTTAAAAAAAATTCCTTATTTAGTTGGTGTTGTTATAGCCGGTTTTGGTTCCTCTTTTTTCTTTTTGTTGAACAAGCCATTGAGTAAATCTTTAGCCTGTGTTTTCAAATCTGGTTTTGGTGTCGCCGTTTTGGAAGTATCCTTTGGTTTAGTGATATTTTGGATAATATTTCCGAGTGCAGAAGTGCCTTGTTTTATCAACTTATCTTTTTGTTGTTTCACCAAGTTAGTAACCAAAGTGGTTGTAGTTTGTTTAACATCAGTTGTAATATTTGGATTTTTAAAATTGCCGGTAAGAATAGCATTTATAGGAATCGTTTCAAATTTATTGGCGTCTTTAGGGGTTAATTTTCCGATTAAATTATTGATTTCTGTTCCCAAATATTTAGACGGAACATCTAATTTCACATTATAGTTCATCAATTGATCAAAACCATGCGACCCGCATATTGTAGCTTTGATGTCTTGGTATTTGATGTCGAAAGGTTTTACGTTTACTTTTCCATCTTTAAAAGTTAATGCGGCCTTTAAATCATTAAGATTTAATTTTTTCAAATCCACAAAACCTAACTTGTTATCCAAAGCGGTTAATAAAGTTGAGTTACTTGAATTCACTGTTGTTGAAAGCAATTGTCCCATTAAATCTCCCGTAATGCTTTTCAAATCGGGCGTCATTTCTTTGTCGTTCAGATTCCCAGAAACTTTGATTTTCGAATTCAGTTTTCCGTTAATTACTCCAGCTATTGGAGCAATTTTTTTCATCATGTCCAACTGTGTAAAAGTTTGAGCAATTTCAACTCCATTTAATTCTAAATTCATATTGAATTTGGATATTTTTTCTTTTGTAGACACCTCACCATTAAACGTAATCAACCCACCAAAAATATCAGTTTTGCCATTTTCCAAAGTAGCTTTTTGGTCTTTGATAATTACCTTGCCGGAAACGTTTTTCAAAACCAAATTATCATTCAAAACCGTGTTCGCCTTTGCTGTAAGAGAACAATTCAAAAACGCCGGAATTTTCATGGCTTCATTTGCTTTGATTTGTTTTTTAGCATCCGTTTTCGAAGTCATAAAATCGCTTACCGCCAATTGATTGGAATTCAAATTAAAGTTCCCTTTCAATTCCTGATTTTTAAACACAAAACCATAGAAATTTTCCAAAATTCCAGTTACAGCCAAATCCGTTTTTCCGGTTGTTGCATTAAATTGTTTTAAGTTTACACGACTTGGGTCAAATGAAACAAAAGCTCTGCTGATTTTCATGGTTTTACCATCTTCATCCGTATAATTAAAACCTGTTAAGTCAAGCGTTCCTGAATTTCGGATTCGTGCATAATCACTTTTTTCTACCGATTGCATATCGAATGCTGTCGTTACATCGGCTTTTAGAATTCCGGTTAACGGTTTGTCCAATTTTATAGGATATGCTTTTGTGAGATTAGCCAAATTGATAGTTCCTTTTAGTGTAGCATTCACTAAAGCATTTTCGGAAATGTTTTTAATATTTGCTTTGGCATTGAAAACATCCTGATCAATTTGGAACGACAATTTATCCAAGTTCACATAAGTGTCATTAATCACCCCGGTTTCATTGATGATTTTGGTGTCGATGATAATGTTATTGACTGACTTTGGTAGATTCGGATATTGAAATGATGCATTGTTTGAAGCAATTTTGACATTGAATTTTGGCACAGAAGTCTCTGAATACAATCCTTTCGCAAAACCGGCAACGGTAAAATCGCCACTGGTTTTCACCTCTTTTAAATTACTCGAATATTGCGCCGGAATTAATCCCAAGAAGTTTTTGAACGAAGAAGTTGGTGTTTTAAATGTCAAATCATATTGTTGTCCGGCATCGACCAATTGGATGAAACCGTCAAATTCTAAAGGTAATTCATTGATTTTGGCTTTATTTTCTTTGAAAGTATATTTGCTTTTATCTAAGTCAATTCCAATAACGGCATCTAGAGTAATCCCAACATTTTTCATGTAATTTACTTTATCCATATCCAAAGAAACTTTGGCATTGGATTTAGTTACTAAATCCAATTTTGAAGAGGCAAAATCACCAGTACCTTCATGATTGATGCTATCTAAAACCATTTTTATTTTTGACTTTTCATCATAGTATTTAAACTTGAAATTTTCTACGGAATAGTCTTTTATCTTTAACGAAAGCGGTTTGTTTTTTTTATCTTCGATATTATTTTTATCTTTTAAAGCAATATCATAATTGCCAATTCCGTCTTTGTTTAAGATGATATTTATTAAACCATTTTTGGATGAAACCCCATCGATATTAATAGTTTCGTTATCGCCTTTAAACAATTCTTTGATTGACATTTTTAGATTCAATTCGTCAAAAGCTACTAAAGTATCTCCTTCAAAAGGTGCTTTGTTGATTATTGAAAGTTTCTCAATTGACACACTAGCATTGGGAAAATTTCTAAATAAACTCAAATCTGCATCGACGAAAGCCACTTTAGCGTCTACTTTTTCATTAATGGAAGTTAAAATTTTAGCTTTGATTTGATCTTTAAAGAAATACGGAATTGCAAATGCCGATATGACTAACAGCAACAAAACAATTCCAACGATTTTTAAGATTTTCTTTAACATGATGTGATAGATTTAGTTACGCTTGCACATAACAAAAATAAAGCCTTTTACTCAAAAAGCGGTTACTATTTGTGGAAGTTTTATGATTTAAAGTTCACATTAATTGTTGAGAAATTGTTATTAACAGTCGGTTGTTTTTGGCATTATTCTAAAATAGTTTTAGTTAATTTGTGCTTACATGAAAAAGCAGCATCAAGTCATTTTATCCTTAGGCAGCAATCTAGGCAATTGTCTCGAAAACATTGTCCGTTGCATTGATAATTTGCACAAAGAAATAGGTACAATAATTAGAGTTTCAAAACTTTATGAAACACCATCATGGGGTTTTGATAGTGAGAAATTCTACAATTGTGCTGTGATTATGAATACACATAAATCAGCACATCAAGTTTTGGAAGAATGCCTTTTACTCGAAGAAGCTTTGGGAAGAGTACGCGAAGAGGCAAAAGGGTATCATGCGCGAATCATTGATATTGATGTGATAACTTTTGACGAAGAAATTATCGCTTCCGAGAAACTACAGGTACCTCATCCGGAAATGCAAAACCGTTTGTTTGTTTTGCTGCCGATGCAGGATTTGCATTTAGACTGGCGTCATCCTATTTTACAAAAATATTTGCATGAATTATTGGTTCTTTCGGAAGATAAAAGCAATTGCAAAGTCATTCAAAATCTTGAAATCCCAATTGCCAGATTAAAACTCGATCATTTTAATTATATCGCTATAGAAGGAAATATTGGTTCTGGAAAAACTACCTTGACAAATAAACTAGCTGAAGATTTTAATGCTAAATCAGTTCTTGAGCGTTTTGCAGACAATCCTTTTTTACCAAAATTCTACGAAGACCAAAACCGTTATGCTTTTCCGCTTGAAATGTCATTTTTAGCAGACAGGTATCAGCAAATTTCTGATGATTTGGCGCAATTTGATTTATTTAAAGATTTTATTGTTGCCGATTATCATATTTTTAAATCCTTGATTTTTGCTAAAGTTACTCTTTCCGAAGATGAGTTTCGTTTGTATAAAACCATGTTTGATATTATTTACAAAGAAATGCCGAAGCCCGATTTGTATATTTATTTGTATCAAACCACAGATCGACTTTTGGAAAACATCAAAGCAAGAGGAAGAATTTATGAGCAGGAAATTCCGGCACAATATCTTGAAAAAATAAATAATGGTTATTTGGATTATATCAAATCGCAAACAAATTTAAACATTTTGATTATTGATGTGACCAATAGAGATTTTCAGAATAATCAAGAAGATTATGTTTATATTTTAAATGAAATTCAGAATAAGATCTCAGGTTAGTACTTCATTTTCTGAAACAAATCCCAAACTACAATTCCTGCACTCACCGAAATATTTAAAGAATGTTTGCTGCCTAATTGAGGAATTTCAATGGTTCCGTCACAAAGCTCAATAGCTTTTTGGTCGACGCCATACACTTCGTTTCCAAAAATCAAGGCATATTTTTTATTTTTATCCATTTTAAAATCCTGAAGAAAGATTGCGTTTTCAACTTGTTCAATGGCAAAAACGGAAATGCTTTCTTTTTTAAGATTTTCAATTACTTCTAAAATATCTTTTTGATATTCCCAAGTAACCGTTTCGGTAGCGCCAAGTGCTGTTTTGTGAATTTCTTTATTGGGAGGAATTGCCGTTATGCCACACAAATATATTTTTTCAATTAAAAAGGCATCTGCAGTTCTAAAAACAGAGCCAATATTATGGAGACTTCGAATATCATCCAGTATAATTATTAAGGGTGTTTTTACGGCTTCTTTAAAGTCAGCAATTGATTTACGTTCTAATTCTTTATTTTCAAGCTTGCGCATATTTTTTATCTTATAAAATTGCTTTGTCTTTTCAGTTAAAGCTTCGAGTCAACCATCTTTAGTAAATGGCAAAGATATTCAAAAAAATCCCATCTCGTTTTTTACAATGAGACGGGATTTTCTTGAATTATAATTAAGTAAAATTTAGCTTTTTGTTGGAGCAGCACCATCAGCTGGAGCATCAGGTAAAACAGTTCCTTTTATAGTAACTACTTTAGTTTCTTGTCCTACAGCATTTGATTTAATAGTTACTGTTTTAGTAAATGGACCAACTCTATCAGTCGCATATTTTACTCCGATTTTTCCTTTTGCACCTGGAGCAATGTCACCTTCTGGTTTAGTAGGAACAGTACAGCCACATGAACCCTGAGTACTTTCAATTTTTAGAGGTTTATTTCCATTGTTTACAAAAACAAATTCTCTGTTTCCATCAGAATTGTGAGGAATTGTTCCGTAATCGATAGTTTCGTTTTCGAAAACCATTCCAGGTCCGTCAACTTTTTGAGTTTCAACTTTAACTGGAGCATCAGCTTTTTTTGCAGCTTTTTTTGCAGTTTGCGCATTGCTAGTTGCAACACCAAATACAGTTATTGCAGCTAATAAAATAATTTTTTTCATTTTTTATAGTATTTTAGTTTCTGGAGCAAATCTATTTAAAAATTATAACTTCCCTCATTTTTTTGTCTTAAGGTTAAATTAATTTTTTTTAGGATGGCTAAATCATTCTAAAATATTTAAATTCGCTTTCACTAAAATTAATTCCAAAACTATTGGCAGCCAAAGAAACTTCGACGAAAGAAACCCCTTTAATGAAGCAATACAACGAGATAAAAAGAAAATATCCCGATGCGTGTTTGTTGTTTAGAGTAGGTGATTTTTATGAAACCTTTGGAGAAGATGCTATTCGGTCATCTAAAATACTTGGAATTGTTTTAACCAAGCGTGGTGCAGGTTCAGAAACCGAAACGGCTTTAGCGGGTTTTCCACATCATTCTTTAAACACCTATTTGCCAAAATTGGTAAAAGCCGGACTTCGGGTTGCGATTTGTGATCAACTTGAAGATCCAAAAATGACTAAAACGATTGTCAAACGAGGTGTAACAGAATTGGTTACGCCAGGAGTTTCTATGAACGATGAGGTTTTACAATCGAAATCGAATAATTTTTTGGCTTCGGTTTATTTTGGGAAAAAGCAATTAGGCGTTTCGTTTTTAGATGTTTCTACTGGAGAATTTTTAACGGCTCAAGGCAATGAGGAATATATTGATAAACTGCTGCAGAATTTTAGTCCAAGTGAAATTTTAATTCAAAAAAATAACCGAAATCAATTCAAAGAACTATTCGGAGAAAGATTCAATGTTTTTTATCTCGAAGATTGGGTTTATAAAGAAGATTATGCGCTTGAAACATTAAACAATCATTTTCAAACTAAATCCTTAAAAGGTTTTGGAATTGAAGAATTGCTCGATGGCATTATAGCATCAGGCGCAATTTTGTTTTATTTATCAGAAACACAACATAATAAAGTGCAGCACATCACCAATATTCAAAGAATCGCGGAAGATGCCTATGTTTGGATGGATCGATTTACTATTCGGAATTTAGAATTGTATCACAGTCATTCTGATAATGCTGTTACCCTATTAGATGTGATAGATAAAACGCTTTCGCCAATGGGTTCCAGATTGTTGAAACGCTGGTTAGCATTGCCATTGAAAGACATTCACAAGATCAGAGGTCGCCATGAAGTTGTTTCTTATTTAAAGCAAAATTCAGAAATTCTTCAGAAAATACAATACCAAATCAAGCAAATTTCCGATTTGGAACGTTTGATTTCAAAAGTGGCAACCGGAAAAATTTCTCCTCGAGAAGTTATTTATCTGAAGGAATCATTAGATGCAATAATTCCAATAAAAAAGATTGCTTTAGAAAGTAAACAAGAAGCTGTTCGGGTTATTGGCGATAGTTTGCATTCGTGTGATTTGCTTCGTGAAAAAATAAAAACCACTTTAAATCAAGATGCGCCAGTAGCTATTGCAAAAGGTAACGCTATTGCAAATGGTGTTCATGCTGAATTAGACGAATTACGAAATATTGCTTTTTCTGGGAAAGAATATTTAGAAGACATTGAAAGACGAGAATCAGAATTAACAGGAATTTCTTCTTTAAAAATATCTTTTAATAATGTTTTTGGCTATTATATTGAAGTTCGAAACACACATAAAGATAAAGTTCCTGCTGAGTGGATTAGAAAGCAGACTTTAGTTAATGCAGAACGTTATATTACTGAAGAATTAAAAGAATACGAGACTAAAATCCTTGGAGCAGAAGAAAAAATACATCAAATAGAAAGTCAATTATTTGAACAATTGGTCAGTTGGATTGCAACTTATATTAAACAAGTTCAACTGAATGCCAATTTAATAGGACAATTAGATTGCCTGATTTCATTTGCACAATTAGCGATAGAAAATGATTATGTGTGTCCAACTCTTGATGAAACATTCGAGTTGGAAATCACAAATGGACGTCATCCGGTTATTGAAAAGCAATTACCTGTTGGTATTCCTTATGTTCCCAATGATGTTTTCTTAGATAGAGAATCACAACAAATTATTATGATTACGGGGCCAAACATGTCGGGAAAGTCGGCAATTTTGAGACAAACGGCATTGATTGTTTTGTTAGCACAAATGGGAAGTTTTGTTCCGGCTGAGAAACTCAGGATGGGAATCGTAGATAAAATTTTCACACGAGTAGGGGCAAGCGATAACATTTCGATGGGCGAATCTACTTTTATGGTGGAGATGAATGAAACTGCTTCAATTTTGAATAATATTTCAGATAGGAGTTTGGTGTTGTTAGATGAAATTGGTCGAGGAACGAGTACGTATGATGGTATCTCTATAGCATGGGCAATTGCTGAGTTCTTGCATGAAAATCCGGCCAGACCAAAAACATTATTTGCTACGCATTATCATGAATTGAACGAAATGAGTGAGTTGTTGCCAAGAATTAATAATTATAATGTTTCGGTAAAAGAGTTAAAAGACACTGTCCTTTTTATCAGAAAGTTGGTTGCCGGAGGAAGTGCTCATAGTTTTGGTATTCATGTGGCAAAAATGGCCGGAATGCCACAAATGGTAATTCAGAAAGCTCAGAAAATATTAAAGAAATTAGAAAAAAACCATTCTAGTGAATCATTAAATGGCATAAAATCGGTTAAGGACGAGATGCAACTGAATATTTTTAATCTAGATGATCCTTTACTGGAAGAAATTCGAGAAGACATAATGAATTTAGATATTAATACTTTGACGCCAATTGAAGCTTTGATGAAGCTAAATGAATTAAAGCGTATACTACAGAAAAAATAAATGCAGTTAATGAAATGTGTTTATCAATTGGTTAGGGTGTAACAAACTTTTTTTTAAAAAAAAAGGTTTGTATTATTCATTTTTAATATTACATTTGCATCCGCAATACAGCATAAGTATTGCTGTTCTAACATATAATGTTAATGCGAAAATAGCTCAGTTGGTAGAGCGCGACCTTGCCAAGGTCGAGGTCGCGGGTTCGAGCCCCGTTTTTCGCTCTACTACTATAATGCTCGAGTGGTGAAATTGGTAGACACGCTGGACTTAAAATCCAGTGAACAGCAATGTTCGTGCGGGTTCAAGTCCCGCCTTGAGTACAAAAGCCTCTAACTTTTAATTAGAGGCTTTTTATTTATGGTTTAACAGTCAAAAAACATTGATTTTAATTCAGTTAATAATATTAAATAATTAGATAATTGAATTAGTGTTTATTTAATTGTGGTTTTTCAATTTCTTTTTCTTCTTTTTCTTTCTCTTTTTTTAAAATTTCAAAGTAATATTTTTTCAATTTTTCTTCTTTTTTTATTTTTCTGTCAATGTTAGATATCCATTTTAAAAATAAAGCTACTAGAATACAAAAAAATATTGAAATTATAATTTCATAAATGGTCATATTTGATATTTTGATTCAAAGATTTAAAAAAATATAAATTTTAAACTCTTATTTTTTTATTGAGATAGATGCTTTTATTAGCAAAATATAATTAAAAAAGAAAGCCATCGCTTATGGCTGATGGCTTTAAATCTTAAAAAATAATTAGTTTCTAATTATTTTTTTTCAGCTGGAGCAGCAGCTGGAGCAGCAGCTGGAGCAGCTTCAGTTGCAGCAGCAGCAGCATCAACAGCAGCAGCAGCAGTATCAACAGCAGCAGCAGCAGTGTCTACAGCCTCAACAGCAGTTGTGTCAGCAGCAGCATCAGCGTTAGCATCAGCTTGTTTACAAGATACTACAGTTAATGCAGCAATAACAGCTAAACTTAAAAATACTTTTTTCATCTTACTTAATATAAAAGGTTAATTATTAATTCGAGGCAAAGATATAAATTTTTTAATAGGTTAAAATAATTTTTAATTTTTTTTTAAAAAACCTATATTTCACTTCGGCTACTTTTTATCAACAATCATGCCAAAACTTAAATTGATGTTAAAAATTACATTTTCTTTTTTGGAGCAATGATTTTCAACTCATTTATTAAGTTATTAGCTTCTGCAAATTTATCAATGATGAATAATACATAGCGAATATCAACCATTATATTTCTGCAGATTTCAGGTGAATAATAAATATCACTCATTGTTCCTTCCCAAACTCTATCAAAGTTTAATCCGATTAAGTTTCCTTTTGCATCAAGCGCTGGACTACCTGAATTTCCTCCAGTAGTATGGTTAGTTGCTATAAAAGCAACAGGTATTTTTCCTTTGGAAGCATAAACACCATAATCTTTTGAGTTGTATAAATCAATTAGTTTTTTGGGAACATCAAATTCATAATCGCCCGGTACGTATTTCTCCATCACACCATCAAGATAGGTGAAAGGTTCGAAAGTAATGGCGTCATTTGGTTTATATCCTTTCACTTTTCCATAAGTAACACGAAGTGTGCTATTAGCATCAGGAAAAATTCTATTATTTGGAAATAATTCTAAAATAGCTTTCATGTAGGTTCTTTGAGTAGCAATATTTTTTAAATTAAGTTCATCATATTTCGGCAATACATTTTTTGTGTAAGCATCAGCCATTACTTTTAATATTTGATATCCTTTGTCTGCATTTATTTTTTCAATTACGGTTTTGGAGTCACCTTCTAATAAACTTCTAAAATCTTCTAGCTTTATTAATTTAGTGTTATTGTAAATATCATTTGTAAGTTGATAAGCATTCAGGTTATTCAATTCATTTGGTAAAAATTGGCTTGGTATTCTTTTGGCATAAATAGCTATTAATTGTTCAAACACATTTTTATCAACCATGGCGTTATAATCTTTATAGAAATCCACAATTCCATTTGATAAATTGTTTTTTCTATCTGTAAACGCTTGTTCGCCTTTATTTTTTAAAATTTGTTCTAATTGATATAAACGATAGCTGTTTTGAAGTAATTCAGAATTACGTAATACTACTTCGGAAAATAAATCTCTCGCTAAGGCAAAGTCTTTTATTTCGCTATAATTTTTTTCAAAATCACTAATTATGTTACCATATTCTGCTTGCTTTCCTGCTAAAATAACTTTTTCTTTGAAGGCCACTTCAAATTTTTGTTTTACAGTAATTGCATTAGACTTTTTCAAACCTTTGGTTTCTCCTATCCATTTTTTCCAATAATTAGCTACAGCAGCATATTTTGAAGCATATTGGATTTTTATAGCATTGTCTTTTCTCATAAATCCATCTTGCACTTTCAAGGCAGCATCTCGGACTTCAATTTTAACTGGGTTTAAAGTGTTTACAATTTGATCAACGGCCATTGAAGGTAAATATTCTTGCGTTCTTCCCGGATATCCCATAACCATAGTAAAATCATTTTCTTTAATTCCATTTATAGAAATAGGTAAGAAGTGTTTTGGTTTATAAGGGACGTTGTCTTTTGAATATTCTGCAGGGCGATTATTTTTGTCTGCATAAATTCTAAACAATGAAAAATCACCCGTATGTCTTGGCCAAACCCAATTATCTGTATCAGAGCCAAATTTGCCAATAGAACTGGGTGGAGCACCAACAAGTCGAACATCTTTATAGTTTTCAATTACAAAAAGAAGGTATTGATTTCCATCATAAAATGTTCGTATGTTGTTTTCTTGCCAAGCTTCTTTAGGCAAAGTTTTATTTAAAAAACTTATATTCTCTTGAATTTTTTTCTGTTTTTCAGCTTCAGTAGCCAAAGTTCCTGTTCCTTCCAAAACTTTTGTAGTAACATCTTCAATTCGGATGATGAAAGTAACATACAAGTCTTTGTTTGGCAATTCTTCTTCCATTTTATAGGCCCAAAAACCATTGGTTAAATAATCGTTTTCTACTGTTGAATGACTTTGAATATTGTCAAAGCCACAGTGATGATTAGTTAAAATGAGTCCTTTGTCTGAAATAACTTCGGCAGTGCAACCGCCATCAAATTGAGGAACCGCATCTTTTAAACTAGATTTGTTAACCGAATAAATATCTTCGGCAGAAATCTTCATGCCTAATTTTTTCATTTCGCTTTCGTTCATTCCTTTTAACAAAGAAGGAATCCACATACCGCCTTGTTGCGCGGAAACTTGAGTAAAAACAAATAAAATGAGTAGTTTTAAAAATTTCATAGTGTAAATTATTGAAGGGAATAATGAGTTTGTAATATTGTTTATTTGTTATAAATATGTTTTAAAATAACCTCTGTCGCGCCTTTATTCATCTGTACATAAGTACTGCAAATATGCCCTTTTTCTAGTCGAATATCTTCATTGGAAATCAAATTAGAAAAAGTATCATTAAGTTCATTTTGGTTCGCAATAGATATGCAGCCTTCCTGATGAACTAAAGCAACAGCTTCAGCAAAATGAGAATAATTTGGTCCTACAATAATCGGAATTCCAAATGTCGCAGGTTCAAGTATATTATGAACACCAGGATTCCCGAAACCACCGCCAACATAAGCAATATCAGCATAGCTGTAAATTTTGGTCAGAATGCCAATGGTGTCAACGATTAAAACATCATAACTGGATAAATCCGTGTTTTCTTTTTCAGAAAACAAAATGGTTTTTTTAGTAATAGAATTTTTCAATTCCTGAATTTGTTCCACTTTAATATTATGCGGTGCAATGATGAATTTTACTTTCACATTAGTTTGATTGATATAATTTACCAATAAACTTTCATCTTTTGGCCAAGAACTTCCAATAACAATTGTAATTGTATTGTTTTTAAATTGCTTGATAAAATCCAAAGAATTGTCTCTTTCTAAAATCGAAACAACTCTGTCAAATCTTGTGTCACCTGATATTTTCACATTTTTGTAACCAAGTTTCTGAAGTAACAATTTTGAACTTTCATTTTGAACAAAAAAGTGATCGAACGCCTTTAAGGCATTTCTGTAAAATCCACCATACCATTGGAAAAAAGCCTGATTTTCTCTAAAAATTCCCGAAATCAAATAGGTTTTGATATTTAGCTTCTTTAACTCGTTCAAATAATTGGGCCAGTATTCATATTTGATAAAGAAAACTAAATCGGGATGAACAAGTTTTAAGAATTTTTGCGCATTTGATTTGGTGTCCAAAGGCAAATAAACACAGACATCTGCTATACTATTATTTTTGCGAACTTCATAACCAGAAGGTGAAAAGAAAGTAACCACAATTTTATGATTTGGGAATTCTTTTTTGATTTTTTCCATCACGGGCAAACCTTGTTCAAATTCACCTAACGAAGCTGCATGAAACCATATCGATTTATCTGAAGAGCTGATTTTACTTTCCAATGATTGAAAAACAGTTTTTCTCCCATCTACAAAAAGCTTGATTTTGGGACTGAAAATCGCCAAAAATTTCACTAATTGTGAAGCAAAAAGTATTAAAAAATTATACAGAAAAAGCATCCTCAAAAATTTGTTGCGCTAAAATACGTTTCTTTTATCGAATTGGATATTCTACTATAGAATTTCTTACTTTTGTGGCTCAAATTTCATAAGTATGAAAAAAATACAAATGGTTGACCTAAAAAGTCAATACGAAAAAATCAAATCTACTGTTGATGCTTCTATTCAAGAAGTTTTAGATACTACAACTTATATTAACGGACCAAAAGTTCATGAATTCCAAAAAAATCTTGAAGAATATTTGGACGTCAAGCATGTAATACCATGTGCTAACGGAACCGATGCGTTGCAAATTGCAATGATGGGATTGGGATTACAGCCTGGCGATGAGGTGATTACTGCCGATTTTACATTTGCCGCTACAGTTGAAGTAATTGCTTTGTTGCAATTAACTCCGGTTTTGGTTGATGTTGATATAGTAAACATGAATATTTCTATAGATGCGATTAAGAAAGCAATAACTCCAAAAACTAAAGCAATTGTCCCTGTGCACCTGTTCGGAAGAGCGGCTAATATGGAAGCGATCATGAGAATTGCCAATGAGCATAATTTATATGTAATAGAAGATAATGCACAAGCCATTGGTGCCAATTGTAAATTCTCGGACGGAACTAAAAGAAAAGCAGGAACGATAGGTCACGTATCGTCAACCTCATTTTTCCCATCAAAAAATTTAGGATGCTATGGAGATGGTGGAGCAATTTTTACCAATAATGACGCTTTAGCACACACCATTCGCGGAATTGTAAATCACGGAATGTACGTTCGTTACCATCATGATGTGGTTGGTGTAAACTCTCGTTTGGATAGTATACAAGCTGCAGTTTTGAATGCAAAATTACCATTGTTGGATGGTTACAATAAAACCAGACAGAATGCGGCACGCAAATATTCTTCAGCTTTTGAAGGACACAAAAATATAATTGCTCCAAGTATTTGTGATATTTGTGATTGCCATGTTTTTCATCAATATACTTTACGAATTATTGATGCTGACAGGAACGCTTTAATGGAGCATTTGTTAGCCAAAGGAATTCCATGTGCTATTTATTATCCAATTCCGTTGCATTCACAAAAAGCATATGTAGATTCAAGATATAAAGAAGAAGATTTTCCGGTTACAAATCAATTGGTTAAAGAAGTAATCTCATTGCCAATGCACACTGAGCTTGATGACGAGCAAATCAAATTTATTACGGATAGTGTTTTAGAGTTTTTAAAATAAAGAGCAAAGATTATAGAAAATGGAAAATAGACATTCAACATTAACCTTCTATTATCCATTCGTCCATCATCTATCATCTAAATAAATATGAAAATACTAGTAACTGGCGGTTTAGGATTTATAGGTTCACACACAGTAGTTGAATTACAAAATGAAGGTTTTGAAGTAGTAGCAATTGACAATCTTTCCAATTCTTCTTTTGAAGTTCTTGACGGAATTGAGAAAATTACAGGCAAAAAACTGTTATTTGAAAATATTGATTTAAGAGAAAAATTGGCTATCCAAAATTTCTTCAAAAAGCATCAAGATATTATGGGCGTAATTCATTTTGCGGCATCAAAAGCGGTTGGTGAAAGCGTTGAAAATCCACTGTTGTACTATGAAAATAATATTAATTCACTAGTTTATCTTCTTCAAGAACTGGCAAATTTACCACAAGCTAATTTTATTTTCAGCTCGTCTTGTACGGTCTATGGTCAGGCCGAAAAAATGCCAATTACGGAAGATGCTTCTGTTCAACCGGCAAATTCACCTTATGGAAATACGAAGCAAATCGGTGAAGAAATAATAAATGATGTTGTAAAAGTTACCAATATCAATTCGGTTTTGCTACGTTATTTTAATCCAATTGGAGCACATTCGAGTGCTGAAATAGGAGAGTTGCCAATTGGAGTTCCCCAAAACTTAGTGCCATTTATTACCCAAACGGGAATAGGCATACGAAAAGAACTTTCGGTGTATGGCAATGATTATCCAACTCCGGATGGTACTTGTATTCGCGATTATATTCACGTAGTTGATTTGGCGAAAGCCCACGTTGTAGCATTACAAAGATTATTGAATAAACAAAATCTTGAGAGAGTAGAAACATTCAATTTAGGCACAGGAAAAGGAAGTTCTGTTTTGGAAGTTATCAATGCTTTTGAAAAAGTTTCAGGACAAAAATTACCATACAAAATTGTTGGCAGAAGAGAAGGAGATGTAATCTCCGCTTATGCTAATACCGATAAAGCAAATAAAGTTTTAGGTTG
This sequence comes from Flavobacterium sp., assembly GCF_049318325.1. Taxonomy (GTDB): domain Bacteria; phylum Bacteroidota; class Bacteroidia; order Flavobacteriales; family Flavobacteriaceae; genus Flavobacterium. Next base: position 24,371 of record NZ_JBMOGQ010000003.1, read on the forward strand.
GAAGGCAGCATTTTCTTTAGAAGATGCACTAGCTTCTGCCTGGAAATGGGAGCAAAAAGTTAGAAGTTAATTTTGTATCCAACAAATACAAAAATTCTCAACATAGTGCACAATTTTTTTACTTCTTGATCGATTCCTTTAATTTTTTTGCTGCTTTTTCAATTTCTTCAGCACCCTTTAATTTAGCGCTATCTATTTTGGCATTGGCTTTATCTTTCAATGTATCAAGTTTTGCTTCGGCTTTTTCTTTTACCGAATCAACACTTGCTTTTACTTCTTCGGTCAAAGCTTCTTTTGCTTCGTCTAGTTTTTCTTTTGTTTTGTCTTGACAAGCTATCAAAAATGAGAACAGAGAAATGGTTAAAAATATTTTTTTCATAGGTAATTTAAGCTGAAATTGTTTCTACTTCTTTGTCAATCTTATTTACTAATCCAACTAAGACTTTTCCTGGACCAACTTCAGTGAAACTGGTCGCACCATCTTTTATCATTTGTTGAACCGATTGTGTCCATTTTACCGGCGCAGTCAATTGGATAATTAAGTTTTTCTTTATTTCATCTGCAGATGAGACGGCAGTTGCAGTCACATTTTGATATACCGGACAAGTTGGAGTTGAGAAGGTTGTTGCTTCAATAGCTGCAGCTAATTCTTCTCTTGCAGGCTCCATCATTGGCGAGTGAAAGGCGCCACCAACAGGCAAAATCAAGGCGCGTTTGGCTCCGGCTTCTTTCATTTTTTCACAAGCCATTTCCACCGCTTTGTATTCTCCTGAAATCACTAATTGTCCTGGACAATTATAATTGGCAGCAACAACAACACCATCAATAGATGCACATATTTCTTCCACAATTTTATCGTCTAAATTTAAAACTGCAGCCATTGTTGAAGGTTTAATTTCACAAGCTTTTTGCATTGCTAAAGCTCGTTGTGAAACTAACTTTAATCCGTCTTCAAAAGACAAACTTCCATTAGCAACCAATGCTGAAAATTCGCCAAGGGAATGGCCTGCCACCATATCTGGATTGAAATTTTCTAATTTTTTTGCCAATATCACGGAATGCAAGAATACTGCAGGTTGAGTTACTTTGGTTTCTTTTAATTCTTCAGCTGTGCCTTCAAACATAATATCAGTGATTCGGAAACCTAATATCTCGTTAGCTTTCTCAAATAGAGATTTTGCTAAAGCTGAATTATCATATAAATCTTTACCCATACCCGTAAATTGTGCTCCTTGTCCCGGAAAAACGTATGCTTTCATTTTATGTAAATTTTAAAAGTTTTGGCAAAAATATGGTTTTTAAAAATAATTAGGATACCATGGGCACTTCCATCAGCAAGATTTCGTTATCTTCTGTAGCTTCAAAAGTTACTTTGTCAAAATCTGTAATGCCTAACCCATCGCGTTCTTCCAATTGCTGACTATCAACTTTTAGGCTTCCTTTTATTACAAAAACATACAAACCGTTGCCTTCTTTTTTGCGATTATAATCAATTGAATTTCCTTTATCTAAATTACCCATGTGAAACCAAGCATCTTGATGTATCCAAACGCCAGCATCATCAGTATTAGGAGAAAGTATTTGTTGTAATTTGTTGTGACGATCGGATGTGTCAAGTGTAATTTGTTGGTAACGTGGTACTACATTTCTATATTTTGGGAACACCCAAATCTGTAACAAATTAGTTCTTTTATCATGATTCGGATTAAATTCTGAATGTTGAATTCCAGTTCCGGCGCTCATTACCTGCACATCTCCAAATTTAATAACTTCGGTATTGCCCATGCTGTCTTTGTGTGCCAAATCACCTTCGAGAGGTATTGTAATTATTTCCATATTATCATGTGGATGTGTTCCGAATCCCATGCCTGAAGCGACAATGTCATCATTTAAAACACGCAATACGCCAAACTGAACTCTATCTGGATTATAATAGCTCGCAAAACTAAAAGTGTGGTGAGCGTTAAGCCAACCATGGTCTGCATGTCCGCGAGTATTGGCTTTATGTAATATTGTGTTTTTCATGCTCATATTAATTAATTTGTAATAAAAAAATGTCCCGATTTATTCGGGACAATTGTATTTTTTTAATGTTTGTGACCTTCGTGGCTATCGTGCCCTTCTACTGGAAGAAGCTTAAAACTTGAAGCTATAAATTTATTGTCTTTAATCTCACCAACCACTTCTGCTTTTCTTACGGCAGAACAAAATCCGTCTGTGGCATGAGCATCACCATGTTTGTGGATATCAGTTCCGTCAACAAAATATGATTTTCCGTCAATTCGAACAGCTAAATCACAACCTTTTTTGTCTTTCATACCAAATTGGCATTGACCACATGAAGCTTCTACAATTTGTGTTTTTGCTTTGTCTTGTGCATTTGTAGCAATGCAAATAAAAAGAAATAAAGTTAAAAAAATATTTTTCATTATGTTAAGGTTTTACAGTTACTAAACTAGCAGCTCTTTTAGCTTTTATTACTACTACTTCTATAGGTATTTCGAGAGAGTCATGTGTTAATACGACACCCATTCTTCGAAATGGTCTTGAAGTTGGTTTCCCAAAAATACGAAAATCTGTTTTAGGAAGTGCGGCTAAAGAAGAAATTCCTGAATATTTTGGATTATCTGAGTTCTCAGATGCTAAAATAACAGCGCTTGCACCAGCTTTTTCTATAGTAATTTCAAATATTGGCAAACTTAAAATGGCACGTAAATGCAGTTCAAATTCGTTAAAGTTTTGTGTTCCAGCTAATGTAACCATTCCAGTGTCATGTGGTCTTGGTGATAATTCTGAAAAATAAACACCTTCATCAGTTAGGAAAAATTCAACTCCAAAAAGTCCTGCGCCACCAAGTGCTTCTGTAACCTTTTGAGCCATTTCTTGAGCTTCTAACAAGTCTTTATTTGCAATTATTGCTGGTTGCCAACTCTCTTGATAATCGCCACGTTCTTGTCGGTGACCAATTGGCGCGCAGAATAATGTTGGATTATTATTTTGAGTGACTGTTAACAAAGTAATTTCGGAATTGAATTTTACAAAAGCTTCCACAATTACTTCAACTACATCACCTCGTGAACCTTCCACGGCATAATTCCATGCTTTTTCAATATCTTCTTCTGTTTTTATAGTTGATTGACCTTTTCCAGAAGAACTCATTAATGGTTTTACTACACAAGGAATGCCAACTTCAGAAACGCCTTTTCTCAATTCTTCGGCAGAAGTTGCATAACGATAATTGGCTGTTTTTAATCCTAATTCTTTCGATGCCAAATCACGAATGGCTTTTCTGTTCATAGTAAAATTTGCCGCTTTTGCAGACGGAACAACAGTTATGCCTTGTTTTTCATAGTCATAAAATCGTTCCGTGCGAATTGCTTCAATTTCGGGAACTATAAAGTCGGGATTATGTTTGGCTACAATTCGGTCTAACTCTTCGCCATCAAGCATATTAATCACTTCGAATCCATGTGCTACTTGCATTGCAGGTGCATTTTCATAACTATCTACGGCAATTATAGTTTGCCCAATTCGTTGTGCCGCTACTACAAATTCTTTTCCTAATTCTCCAGAACCGAGTAATACTATTTTTGCCATTGGTATATTTTTAAACCATTAATGCATTAAGAAGATTAAGAATTACTACACTTAATGAAAATTAACACTTTAATGGTTTTATATTTAAAATGTTAGATTAAAGCTTCCTTGATTCTTTTGAAAGCTTCCGTTAGTAGTTCTTCGCTTGTGGCGTAAGAAATTCGGATGCAATTTGGATTTCCAAAAGCAGCTCCAGTTACGGTAGCTACATTAGCTTCGGATAATAAATACATTGATAAATCATCGGCATTATTTATTAATTTTCCTCGTAATGTTTTTCCAAAGTAAGAGGAAACATCAGGGAAAAGGTAGAAAGCGCCTTCGGGAATATTAATTTTTAAACCAGGAATTTCTTTGGCTAATTCTACTACTAAATTCCTACGGTTTTTAAATGCCGACACCATTTCATTTAACACTTTTGGTTCAGCGTCAACTGCAGTGATGGTAGCTCTTTGCGCAATAGAGTTTGCTCCGGATGTCACTTGACCCTGCATTTTTGTACAAGCTTTGGCAATAAATTCAGGTGCGCCTATGTATCCAATTCTCCAACCAGTCATAGCAAAAGCTTTGGCAACACCATTCACGGTAATGGTTCTTTCAAACAATCCTGGAATTGAACCAATACTACAAAACGTTCCTGAAAAATTAATATGTTCGTAGATTTCGTCAGAAACGATATAGATGTTTGGGTATTTATCTAAAACTTTACCAATGGCAGTTAATTCTTCGCGATTATAAACTGAACCACTTGGGTTACATGGCGAACTGAACCACATCATTTTCGTTTTTGGTGTAATGGCCGCTTCTAATTGCGCTGCGGTCATTTTAAAATCGGTTTCTACTGAAGTTGGTACTTCAACAGGAACACCGCCAGAAAGTTTTATAATTTCAAAATAAGAAACCCAATAAGGTGCAGGGAGAATAACTTCATCGCCATCATTAAGCATTACTTGTGCAATATTATATAATGATTGTTTCGCCCCTGTAGAGACAACGATGTTTGCAGGTTTGTAATCTAAATTATTATCGCGTTTGAATTTTCTGCAAATTGCATCTTTCAATTCAACATATCCATCAACAGGCGTATACGTACTATAATTCTCATCGATAGCTTTTTTAGCAGCTTCTTTGATAAAATCGGGAGTATTGAAATCGGGTTCACCTAGACTTAAACTGATTATGTCTTTTCCTTGTGCTTTTAATTCTCTTGCTAATGCTGCCATGGCAAGAGTTTGCGACGTAGATAAATTATTAATTCTATCCGATAAAATACTCATTATAATGTTAATTTTGTTAAATACAGCGTAGCCGATAAAGGCGTTTATTGGAAAATATTAGGCTAATTGAGGCTGTCTTCCAAGCTCTTTTAAATGTCTAAAGTGAGAAACGATTGCAGCTCTAGTTGTTTTGAATTCGTAGTATGGCAACTCACATTCTTTGGCTGTTTGTTTTACGATTTCAGCAATTTTCCCATAATGAATATGGCTAATATTAGGAAATAAATGATGTTCTACTTGGTGATTTAATCCTCCGGTATAATAATTTACCAACCAGTTTTTAGGCGCAAAATTAGCAGTGGTAAATAATTGATGAATAGCCCAAGTATTCTCGATTTCGCCATTATCATCAGGAATCGGGTTTTCAGTTTCTTCCACAACATGAGCTAATTGGAAAACCACACTCAATATAACTCCGGCGGTATAATGCATTACCAAAAATCCTAAAACTACTTTCCACCATGTGATTCCCATTACCATTGGCGATATTATCCAAATAGAGAAATAAATAACTTTAGTAATGATTAAAGTTGTCCAACGAATTGAAGGTTTTTTGAATTCGCCATAAGATAAATTTCTTTTCAAATAGCGTTTCATTTGAAAGAAATCGGTTGTGATTGCCCAATTGAAAGTTAATAATCCATAAAGAAAAATGGAATAATATTGTTGGAATTTATGAAAACGATACCATTTTGCTTCTTTTGTAAAACGCATAATTCTTCCTGCTTCTAAATCTTCATCATGGCCAAGAATATTGGTGTAAGTATGGTGCAACACATTGTGCTGCACTTGCCAATTGTATACATTTCCGGCCAAAATATAAATACTTCCGCCCATAAATTTATTGACCCAGGATTTAGAAGAATAGGCGCCATGATTCCCATCGTGCATAACATTCATTCCAACACCTGCCATTCCAACTCCGATAACTACATTTAGTAAAAGATAAACCCAAAAAGGCATGTCCATAGCTAGTAAAAAGAAATAAGGAGTAAGGAAAATGGAAAACATCACTATTGTTTTCAAGTGCAGCTTCCAGTTTCCGGTTCTCTCAAGATTATTTTCTTTGAAGTAATTATTAACTCTTGAATTTAGAGTTCTAAAGAATTTAAGCGAATCGTTTTTAGAAAAAATAGGCGTTGTGGTGTCCATGTTTTTTTATTCAAATTTTTCCAAAGATAATTATTATAATTTTTTTAAAGATTATAAACAAATCATAATTATTAACCAAATGCACTATTTTTGTTAAAAATTTAATTTATGGAAGAAATTCTGAAACAATTTCCTAATCTTACTGAAAATCAAATACTACAGTTTAAAAAATTGAAAGAGCTTTACCATGAATGGAATACTAAAATTAATGTGATTTCTAGAAAAGATATAGATGAACTATATACCAAACACGTATTACATTCGCTAGCTATTGCTAAAATCCAACCATTTGAACCTGGAACCTATATTTTAGATGTTGGCACTGGCGGTGGTTTTCCTGGAATTCCATTAGCGATTTTGTTTCCTGAAACAAGGTTTTATTTGATAGATGTAATTCTAAAAAAAATCAAAGTGGTGAAAGCTGTCATGGAAGCTTTAGAATTAAAAAATGTAAAAGCGGAACAAATAAGAGCTTCTGAAGTAAAAGGCGATTACGATTTTATTGTAAGTCGAGCCGTAACCAATATGCCCGATTTTGTTTTCTGGATAAAAGACAAAATCAAAAAGCAAAACAAACACCAATTGCCTAATGGCATCCTTTATTTAAAAGGTGGAGATTTGAGTGAAGAGTTAAAAGACTTCCCAAAAGCAACCGAATATAACATTGCTGAATTCTTTAAAGACGAATTTTTCGAAACTAAAAAAGTTGTTCATTTACCACTAAAGTTCAAAGCATAAAAAAAGCCCTTGTTTAAGGGCTTTTTAGTATTAACTTTTAACAATTTTCTTCTTTACACTTCCTTTTTCATTTTCGATTGTGATGAGGTATATTCCTTTAGTTAGTGTAACCGGAATTTCCAATGTGCCATTTATTGATTCGTTTTTTGCTTGATAAATAGTTTTTCCCAGCATATCCGTAACATAAATGGTAGCATTTTCAATGGTGTTTGATGAATTGATATTAATTGAGTTTTGTACTGGATTTTGAATCCAAACCGACTGTAACGTATTTTGAGCATTTCCCAAAATTGGCATTGTCCCTAATTCATATGTTGTGTCATTTTGGTTAATCCCCGCTACAGATGCTACAACAACTGTGTTAAGACTTCTAAATTTAAAATTGTTCGATGTGTCGGTTGGCTCATAATAAGCATAAGTGGTTTGAGAAGCCGTTCCTACTGGGAAAATGCCTAGGTATAAAGTTACCGAAAGTACAGTTTTTAATCTGGTTACATTACCTGTGTAACTATAATCAGGTAAATTTAAAACACCATAACCGTCAACTGTTGTGGTTAATGTTCCTGAAAATGTTCCCGAATTAGTTCCATAAACGTAGTTTCCACTGACGTTATTATCGGTATTGGTAAACGGATAAACCATTGGAAAAGCTCCCAATGTTGCATTGCCACTTCCACCGATGCCGCCATTGAAGTTAATATTTAATCCGGAAGAATCTAAACCGGTTATCGAAACAGTTGCCCCGGCAGCTTTTGTAAACATTTTTCCAGTAGCTGCAGTTGAAGTCGAAACAATTACATTGGTAGTACCAGGATAGGTTGAAGATTCCGAAGTTGTTGGAGCAACATAAGTATAAGTTGTATTTTCAAGAGGTACAAAACCACTAAAAGTCCAGTTTTGATTAACACCTCCTGCACCATGATTTAGTGTATTTGGATTGGCAATTGCTGAAACAATAGAACCATTGGTGCCGTAAAATGAATTTACTTGATTCTGAGCTAAACTAATAGAAGTGATAATAAGAAATGTTAAAAGTAATTTTATTTTCATTATAGTATTATTTAAAAGAATTTTACATTTAATTTATTTAAAGCCAAATGTATAATAAATGTCCAAGTTTATTCTTGGACATTTAAAAAATTATAGTACGATTTATTCTCCTAAAAACGGATAACGGTAATCTTCAGGAGTGACAAAAGTTTCTTTTATGGTTCGTGGAGAAACCCAACGCAATAAGTTTTGCATTGAACCCGCTTTGTCATTTGTTCCCGAAGCTCTAGCTCCACCAAATGGTTGCATTCCTACAACAGCTCCGGTTGGTTTGTCATTAATATAAAAATTTCCTGCAGCATTTTGTAATGCCAAAGTAGCTTCTTCAATAGCGTATCTGTCTTGACTGAAAATAGCTCCTGTCAAAGCATATTCTGAAGTTCCGTCAACTAAAGCCAAAGTTTCATTCCATTTGGCATCTTCGTATACATAGATTGTGATCACTGGACCAAAAAGCTCGGTTTCCATTGTGGCATATTTTGGATTAGCAGTAACAATTACAGTTGGTTCAATGAAGTATCCTTTTGATTTGTCATAATTACCACCAATAATAATTTCGGCCTCTGCATCTTTTTTAGCTTGATCGATATAACTCGTTAATTTGTCAAATGAACCTTCATGAATTACAGCCGTAATAAAGTTGCTAAAATCTTCCGGAGAACCCATTTTCATTGATTTTACATCGTAAATCAATTGTTCTTTGACAGCTGGCCACAAACTTTGTGGGATGTAACCTCTGGAAGCAGCTGAACATTTTTGCCCCTGAAATTCAAAGGCGCCACGGGTAATTCCGGTAACAACTTGTTTTACGTTCGCACTCGGATGCGCCAAAACGAAGTCTTTTCCACCGGTTTCTCCAACAATTCTCGGGTAGGTTTTATAAGTATGGATATTACATCCTATTTTTTTCCAGATTTCTTTGAAAACAAAAGTTGAACCTGTATAATGAACTCCGGCAAAATCAGGATGTGCCAAAGTAGTATCTGTAATCATCACAGGATCACCAAAAACTACATTGATAACACCATCAGGAACTCCGGCTTCTTTGAAAACATCGATAATTATTTTTGCAGAAAATACTTGGCTGTCGCTTGGTTTCCATACAACAACATTACCCATTAATGCAGCACTTGCTGGAAGGTTGGCTGCAATCGCCGTAAAGTTAAATGGGGTAATTGCATAAACAAATCCTTCCAAAGGACGGTATTCAACTCGGTTCCAAACATCAGAAATTGATTTTGGTTGGTCGTTGTAAATTTGTGCCATGAATTCTACGTTGTAGCGCAAAAAGTCAATTAATTCACAAGAGGCATCAATTTCAGCTTGATATATAGTTTTTGACTGTGCAATCATTGTAGCTGCATTAATCTTTGCGCGATATGGTCCTGCAATTAATTCAGCAGCTTTCAAAAAGATAGCAGCACGTTGTTCCCAAGCCATATTAGCCCACTTTTTACTGGCTTCAAGCGCAGAGGTAATAGCTTTTTCAACATGAACTTTTTCTGCTAAATGGTATTTTCCAACCACATGTTGATGGTCATGCGGTGCCGTCATGTTTTTGGTATTTCCGGTACGAATTTCTTCGCTGCCTATATAGTTTGGAACATCAATGGTTTCATTCCACATTTTTTTATAAGCTGCTAAAACTGCTGCTTTTTCCGGAGAATTCGGAGCGTATGATTTTACGGGTTCATTGACCGCTTTTGGCACATGAAAAAATCCTTTTGGCATATTATTCAGATTATTAGATTATTAGACATCTCAGATTTTTAGATAACAGATATCTAAAGTGTACAAAAGTACAAAGGAAATTTTGAATTTTATTAAGAAGTAAAGCCAAAATTAGTTCAAAGCAAATGGAGCGCTTAATTTAAAAGTAGGTACTAGAACTTTAAAAGTTTTTGTGGTAGTGAAATTAATCATATTAAAATAACCACTCATTGCACCAAAAGGAGAGGAAAGCAAACAACCAGAATTGTAAGTGTGTTTTTCGCCAGGTTTTAGTACTGGTTTTTTACCAATTACACCTTCGCCGTCTACAATTTCAATATTATTTAGAGAATCAAGGATTTCCCAATGACGAGTGTTTAGCTGAACAGAATCCTTGCTGTGATTTTCTATGGTAATTTCATAACTAAAGGCAAAATGAAGCTTGTAGTTCTTGAAGTAGGTACCTTCAAAACTAGTTAAAACCGAAATTTTTATGCCTCTTGTTATTTGAGTAACCATAAATAAGAATATAAAACGAAATCAAAATTATAAAAAATACTGGTCGGTGGATTAATTTAGTGTTAATTTTTAGTTAGTTATATCAACTGAACTTGCAATTCCTCTTCCTATAATCCTATCATACCGTTGGTTGTTTTCTTTATAGTAAACTAAAACAAAATAATTGTCTTCTGTTTGAAAAAAGTTACCATCAATGGCATTTTCTTCATCTATTTTTCCGTTACTATCTGCAATTACATATTGGTAATTCGTAAACCCTTGTTTTATCATAATTGCTTTTTCGTAGATTCCTTTTTCGGAATTGTAATCCATTTTATTTTCTTCTCCAATAGCAAAGTTGTTAAACATGCCATTTACATAGATAGACTTTTTTTCATAAAATGCTGGGGCTGAAAGTGAGAAAAAAACCCAAGCATAATCTGCTTCAATTTCATTATTTTCTCGGCCGATGTTTTTCACAATATAATTTCCGTTAATATCTGGATAATAGGTGTAGGGTGAGTTCGCTCTTGCTTGGGACAAATACAAATAGGCATTATAGAGTCCACTTTTGGAGTCAATTCTTGCAATACTGTTGTTGGCAGCGCGAATGTCTTTGTTTTCAAAAAATAAAAATTCATTTCCTGCCCAAAACTGTGTTTCTTTATCGTATCGATAAATTAAATCATTGCCAATTGTAAATTGAGGTTTTATATTAGTAATTGCAGAATCAAATTTTCCGTTTTGTAGTAGCATTACTTTTACATTTTGTAAAGGACTTTGAAAATTTATAATGGCAGATTTTATAGAAAATTCTATATTATGTTTTTTTTCAACAACTGCAACATTTCTAGCTCTTCTTACTTGCATTGGAACCGAAACGAGTTCTTCATAAATAATAAACTTTTTTGTAAAGACAATATTTTTATCATCGTCTAAAATCTTTATCATATAATTACCACTTACTCTAAATTGAGTAAGTCTATTGGGAAAAGTTAGCCTGTAATGGGAATATAATTGAAGAGTAGTTAATGAATTGGAATAATCTTGAATCCTTTGGTCATCAAAACCATTTAGATATTCTTGCTTTGCTAATTGTGATGGTTTCCAATCATAATCACAATGGGTTATAGTATAAAAATAGTTGGCTTCTGTACCATACAAATCATCAAACACAAATTGGAATGAATCACCTAATCTAAAAATTGGAATTACATTTTGACCATTTTGCAAAAAGCTTATAGTTTTAAAATTATATGGTGGAATAATTTCTTTTTCAACTTGAGAGTAAGAAATAATTGCTACTAATAATAGGTAAAGAAACAGCAACTTTTTTAGCATAATTTGAAAATAAGAAATGTAAAGATACTAAATTAACTAATTAAGAATATGCCAATAATTATGTTTTACTTAAAACAAATCGGAATAATTTCTCCTTTTGCCAAACAATATTTTTCCACTAATTCAGGTGCTATTTTATGGGTATAATCTTCTTCAATTACTTTAAAACCAATACTTCTAAGTTTGTCAAAATAATCTCTGCCATACACACGAACATGGTCGTATTGCCCGAATATTTTCGCGCGTTCTTTTTGATCAACAATTGTGTCGTCGGAAAAGGTGTTAGCTCTTGATAAATCCTGTGGGATTTGAAATATTCCCATTCCGCCAGGTTTTAATACACGAAACAATTCTTGCATCGCTTTAGAATCATCAGGAATATGTTCTAAGACATGGTTGCAAAAAATGATATCGTATATATTATCCTCAAAAGGTAAATTACAAATATCAGCTTTCACATCTGCCAAGGGAGACAGTAAATCAGTAGTAGTATATTCGATATTAGTTTGCTTTTTGAAACGCTTGTAGAATTCTTGTTCAGGTGCAAAATGCAATACTTTTAATGCTGAACTGGTTTCAGCATCTTTTCGTAATTTAATTCGTTTGTTTTGGGTTACAGGATAATCTGAATCTAGTTCAGATTGAAAGAAATCCGTTTCGTTTTGAAGGTATAACCATAATAACCGATGTCTTTCTAACGAAAGTGTACTCGGAGAAAGCACATTATTTCTTTGGTTTCCGTATCCGTAAGGCAAAAACATACGGAAACTTTTTCCGTCGATTGGGTCAGTAAAACGACTTCCTTTTAATAAAAAAGCCAATATTGGACGAACGACAATGCTTAAGCGAATAAGAATTGGCCTCGGAATGGTATTCAGAATAAACTTAAACACAGATTTCACAGATTTTCACAGATTAAATTATAGAATAACACGTTTGTATTTTAAACTATCTTCACCAAAATTGATTAGTAAACCAATCTTGTTTTTAGAAGCAGCTAAATAGTTTAAGGTTTGTTTTAATTCACTTTTAGATAGTTTTTCAATGGCTTTAAGTTCTAATATAATTTCATCAAAAACTGTAAAATCAGAAAAATAATACCTAGGAAGCACAATGCCTTTGTATTCAATGTTGTATTTCTTTTCTCTTTCGTATGGGATATTATTCATTTTAAACTCATATTCCAAAGCATCACCATATACATTTTCATTATGCCCTTTGCCAAGAATTTTGTGGACTTCCATGCACAAACCAATTATTTGATAGGTTTCTTCTTTTAGATAAAAATCTTCCACCCTAAAATCTGTGGAAATTTGTGGAATCTGTGTTTCTGAATTCATCTTCCTCATTACTTATAATTCTTAATGCTTTGTATATATAGTCGAAAGTTGAAAGCAATTCAGGTTTACCATTTACCAAAGCTACATTATGTTCAAAATGAGCACTTGGTTTTCCGTCAGCAGTCAGAATTGTCCAACCGTCTTTTAATTGCTTGATGTTTTTGGTTCCCATATTAATCATCGGTTCAATGGCAACGACCATTCCTTCGACGAATAATTTACCGCGACCACGTTTCCCATAGTTTGGCATTTCTGGATCTTCGTGCATTTTGGTTCCTAGTCCGTGACCTACCAATTCACGCACTACACCATATCCGTGAGATTCACAATATTTTTGAATGGCATTGCCAACGTCTTCTACTCGGTTTCCAGCTTTGAATTCTCTCATTCCTACGTAAAGAGATTCTTTAGTAACTTTTAAAAGTTTCTTTACTTCCGGAGCAACTTCACCAATTTCAAAAGAGTAAGCATGATCCCCGTAAAATCCGTTTTTCAATACACCACAGTCAACCGAAACAACATCGCCTTCTTGCAACGGAATGTTATTTGGGATTCCGTGTACAACCTGTGCATTCGGACTAACACAAAGTGAATTTGGGAAACCATAGAGTCCAAGAAAACCTGGAATACCGCCATTATCTTTAATAAATTCTTCTGCTAGTTTATCTAATTCTAAAGTGGTTACACCAGGTTTAATCACTTTGGCAACTTCTCCTAAAGTTTTAGAAACCAATAAAGCACTTTCGCGCATTAATTCAATTTCTTCGGCAGTTTTTGGAATAATCATGTATAGTAAATTTTACTTTGTTCCTTTGAACATTGGACTCGGTTCAGTTGGCAAAAGTAATTATTTTAACTTTAGTTATTCTGGATTTGCCATGATTTTAAATAGTTCAGCATTGGATACAAAAAACCTATTCTCGACATTTATTTTTGATAATTGACTAAGCACAAGATTGTTTTCTCTAGTGTTGATTAAGAAAATAGAGCTTTCTCCAAAGGAAAATAAACGTTCTTCAGAAGTCAGCATCGTATTATTATCTTTTACTAAATCAGAAATAATATCTTCTTGTTTTAATAAAGATGTAATCTCAATTTGTTGCGCATTAATTTTGTTTTTCAGTTGTACCCTTTCTAAATCTAGTTCAAGTTGTGCATCTTGAACTTTAAATTTAGCAATTTTTAAACTACCTCTTTCCTTTCTTAAGAACAAAGGGAATGAGAAATTTAAACCTACTTTATAATCTTGAAATTTATAATCATCGAAATAGCTTGGCTCTGATAAGTAGGAGTATCCTAAATCAATTTTTGATAAGAGCATGTTAGCTTTCAGTTTTTTGTCAACAGTTAAAATATCGACTTTATTTTGAAGCGCATTAATTTTGGGATGATTTGTAATAGAAATATCAGTATTTAATAATTCATTGGTTCGTAATGTTTCTTGAATGGTTTGTTGTAAATTTTCTTCGGGGATTAATTCATCAGCTAACTCGAGCGGAATGTTGTTTTCGAGCCAAAGAAAATTGGATAATTCGAGCTTGGCTTTATTTAATTTCAATTTAGAATCTTCTAAACTCAACAACCGATTTTTTACAATTATCCCTGCTTCGACACTATCAATAGAAGGTTTGTCACCTTCTCTTATAAGTGATTTTACACCTATAAATCTGACTTGTGCATTTTTGGCATAGGTTTCATAAAGCTTCATTTCATTATAATTTCTTTTCCAATTAAAATAGGCTACAGAAGCATCAAATAAAACCGCGATGGCTTGAAGTTTTTGTTCAGCTTCGCTTAATTTGATTTGTAATTTTGCTTTTCGTAAGTCAGCCATTCGTTGGTTGATAAACAGACCTTGTCCAAGAGGAATGCTTATTCCTAATGAAGTTAATCCTTGATTTGGGACAGTGTTCTCAGGATTGAGATAAATGCCTTCATTGTTATCAAAACCTACTTTTACTTCTATACCATACCAGGTTGGAATATTGAAACTACTGTTGAGAATTGAGTAATATTCACTGTCTTTAAATTTCTTTTGTTCAAAATCTACTTCAATTTTTGGATCAAAACCACCACGTGCCATCATTAAGTTTGCTTGTGCAGCGCCAATATTTAAAGCCGCACTTTTAACCATTGGATGGTATTTTTTCACAAAACCTAAAAATTCGTTATAGGTAAATTCTTTTTGAGTCATCGTTTGACCAACCCCCAAAAAACTAATAAATAAAAATCCAAAAACTATTGATTTCATTATTTTTTTTCTTTTTGTGAATTTCCACTTTTTGGTTGATAATAATTTGGAGGAAATCCGTTTAGGTTTCTCCAAAGTTCAAACCAAACTGGAACATTATCTAGTAATGCTAAGGTTTGAGCACCAGATCCAATACTTATTTGTTTTGGCCAAGGTTCTTCTTCTGCATCAGGTGCAATTAAAACTCTAAATTTACCATTATCACTAATAAAATTTTCGACAGCAACAATTTTTCCGCCAAAAGTTCCATAGCTCATATTAGGCCAACCTGAAAATACTATTGTAGGCCAACCATCAAACCAAACTCTTACTTTTTCTCCTTTATGAACCAAAGGCAAATCGGTTGGAGTTACATAAGTTTCAACAGCAATGTCATATTTTGATGGCATGATACTAACTATTTGAGTTCCTTCTTTTATAGTTTCTCCAATTCCTGACTGTAAAGCTCTATTAACATAACCACTTTGTGGGGCTTTAATATAGTACATTCCGTTTCGGATTTGATAATTAGTATATTGGTTTTTTAATTTGTTTACTTGAGCTTCGGTATCATATTGATTGCTTAATGCGGTATATTGATCACTTCTTGCTTTTTGTTCTTTTTCATTGTATTCAGCCATGATTCGATTGACTTCTACTCTCGCATTAATTAGTTCATTCTCGCTGGCTAAAAGTTTGTTTTCTTGTGTGATGATTTTAGCGTCAACTTCTTGTAGTTTTAGTCTTTTTTCTTCAACATCAGTTAATGGTTTTAGACCTTCTTTGTTTAAAGCAATTGCACGATTGAATTGGGTATTGGCAATTTTCACTTGAGTTCTAACCGCTATTAAATCAATACTGTCGCTTTTTACTTTAAGATAACTTTGTCTAATTTTATTTTTAGCTTGTTGAAGTTTCAAATTCTTTTCGCTTTGTATAGCCGCAATTTGAGCTGAAAGTGTAGTTACTTTTCCACCATAAGAAACTTGCGCCATTTCTTTTGCCTTCATTTGACTTTCTGTATTTTTAACTAAGTTCGGATCAAGGTAATCTTCTTTTGTTTCAGAAATGAATAAAATAGTATCACCTTTGTTTACAAAATCTCCTTCTTTAACATACCATTTTTCTATCCTACCTGCGATAGCCGTATGAATAGTTTGTGGTCGTTGATCTGGTTTAAGAGTTGTTACCGCTCCAGAACCAGAAATATTTTGGGTCCAAGGCAGAAATAAAATGATTAATCCAAGCATGCAAACACCAAAAATAATTTTATTTAATACCTTATAATGTGGCCTGTAGCTTAAGTTTTTTACTGTGCTAAAATGTTCAATTTTTTCAGTAATCAAGTTGTTGTTAGAAATATTGAGCATGATTAAATAGTTTTAGTGTCGTTACTGATTTTTCCTTCTTGCATAGTTATTTTTCGTGTGCATTTTTCTTTCCAATAAGGGTTTTTGGAAGACACAATTAATGTCCATTTATTTTCATTTGAAGTTAAAAAGTCAATGATTTCTTTAGCAACATCAGCATCCATTCGGTCTAAAGCATCTTCATAAAAAAGAATTTTTGGTTTATTCACAATGCTCCTTGCTAAAAGAATTTTTTGAGCATTAGAAGAAGAGAGTTGTTTCCCTTCTGGAAAAATTTTTGTTTCCAACCCTTTTGGTAACGATTTAATAAATGAGCCTAATTTTACACTTTCAATCGCCCATTTAATATTTTCTTGAGTAATAGCAGGATTATTGAAAGTTATATTCTCTAAAATGGTTCCTTCAAATGGCGTTTCACCGTTAATAATTGTTGCAATTTGGGAACGATATTGTTGTAAATCTATTTTTCTATAAGTATCATCATTAATAAAAAAGGCTCCCGAAGTAGGCTGGATAAGTCCTGATAATATTCTAATTAAAGTGGTTTTTCCGGAACCATTATCGCCGTCTAAGAGTATTTTTTCAGAATTTTCTATTTTAAAACTAATTTTATTTAAGACATTAGCTGTTGATTCAGGAAACTTATAATTAATATTTTCAGCTTCTATTGAAATGTTATTATAACATATTTCATTGGTTATGCTTTGCGAAGTTTCTATCTGGAAATCAGTTATTTGCCCAATTTTTTCAACTGCAGTTAAAACATCATACAATGTTTCTAAACCTACTACAATTTTCTCTACTGAATTTATTACCAATAAAATGATGATTTCTGCAGCCACAAATTGGCCTATATTCATTTTTTGATTCAGTACTAAATAGCCTCCAATAAAAAGCAATCCCGCAGTAATAATCACTTTAAAAATGATCAATTGAAAGTATTGTCTTTTTATTATTTCAAAGTGTTTTTCTCTATAGTCTAAATATTGAGATACTAAGTTGTTATTTTTATTTAATGCAAATTCAAAACTTGTTTCTTTTCTAAAGCTGAAATTATTGCGCGCTATTTCTTGTAGCCAACTCACTACTTTATACTTGAATTTAGATTCTTTTAAACTGGTTGATAGTCCGGAATTATAGGAAAATTTAAAAATGATATAAAGTAAGAAGAGTAATGTTAACCCAAAGAAAATAAAAAACGGATGATACAATGAAAGCAAAATAATCCCAAAAACAATCTGAAGTAATGCGGTAGAAAAATCTATCAATAATTTTGAAGCTCCTTTCTGAATAGTTATAGTATCAAAAAAACGATTGGCTAATTCTGGTGGGTATTGATTATATAGTTCTTCGAACTTAATTTTTGGTAAACGATAACCAAATTCAAAAGAAGAGCGAACAAATATTTTTTGTTGTAAATTTTCAGTGATTCTAAGTTGCATGATGGATAAAATGCCAACTAAAGCAACTCCAATAATTACAATTATGACTAAAACAATCCAAGAAACGCTTACTCTTCCGGATTGTATAAGATTAATAATAGCCTGTATTCCCAGCGGCAAAGATAAACTTACCAATCCAGCAAAAATAGCATAGAAAAAGACTTGAGAAATATCTCTTTTGTCTAATTTTAATAAATTAATTAATCGTTGTAATGGCGATATTGACATGATTATGATTTTAAAGTTTGGGCAACTAAGTTTAAATAGAATTCGGTTGGCGATATGTTTTCATTACAATTTGTTATGGTTTTCAAATGGGTTTTAAGAAAATGTTGGTGTAATGCGCCTTCTACAATTGATGAAGCTAAGCTTTTAGAATAGGCATATTGAGGATTCACTACTTCAATCATGGCTACTAATCTATTGATAACTCTTTTATATATTAAGAAAAAACCTTCTTTGTTTTCAGTATCTATTTCTTTAGTCATCATTGTTTTGGTAAACTCTGTAATAATAATTTTATTTAGAATAGATTCATTTATATGTTCGGTTTGGCTGTCGTCTTCAATTTTTTGAGTGACTACCATGATGGCTTTGTTTAATTTTTCTATTGGACTTTCTATATTATTGGTAATAAAAACCAATCTATATTCAATCCAACTCCAATACCACGAAGAGAGATAAACTAATAATTTGTGTTTGCTTTCAAAATAGCGGTAAATAGAACTCTCATTAGAGCCAATCCGTTCGCCAAGCTTTTTAAAAGTAAAATTTTCAAAACCAATTTCATCGATTAAGATGATGCTTTCCTGAATAATCTTTCTGCCAAGCGATGAAGTCTCAGGGTCTTTGACATATATTTTGTCATTAATTTGGATTTTTAACGATAATAATAAATTATTCATTTTTTAATCATTTGTTGAAGGATGAAAATCATGATTTCCCTTTTGTTTTAAATCAAAATTGTATAGTAATGAAATGTTAAAAAAATCGCGTCCCGTTTCGTCGTTAATTTTATAATCAAATTGATAAATATATCCAGTTTGAATCGCTAAATTTTCTGAAAACTCATAACCACCTCCTATAAAAAGTCGGTTTCTTTCAAAAAATGGCTCCTTGTCTGTAAAGAAAATTTCATTCCAAGCACTCAAATAAAAGGTTTTGGGTTCTATTTTTTTTTCTTGTAAAGGAATCGTGGCTGATAATCTATACCTAAATCTATTTCGGAATCCGTTTGAAGTAAATCGTTGTTCCGCTCGGTATCGATGTTCAAAAACGATATAATCAAAAGGGTTTTTTAAATTGACTTGAGCCCAAGTTCGAATTTCATTATTTTGAATGGGTGATTCAAAATTTCCACCTTCGCTATAAGTATTGTAATCTCCAATACCTGTTGTAACCGAAAAATTAGGTTTTATTTTATAAGTCATTCCTGCTTTTAACTCATAATAATGAAATTCATCATAAAATGATAAACTCCGAATTTGGCCTTCAGAAAACACACTCCATTTCGGATTTATTTTCATTGTTACATTTAGAATGTTCCATGAACCAAGATTATTTTTTTCTTGAGAAAAAGCAACTTGGCTAGTACTTGTAAATGCAATTAAAAGGATTAATATTTTTAGTTTCAAAATCTCAATAATAATTTATTTGCAAATATAATAGTATTACTATCAAAAAAGAAATTTTAACTTTTATTTAATTTTTTATTTTCTGATAATTAGTTTTATCTTCAATATAAAACAATAAAATTCTAACACTAATTTGCGAAATCAGTATTGTTCATTTTTTTTAACAAGAAGTTGGTGTTGTTTCTACTAGGATTCATGTGCAATAGCTCATTGCCGAAAAAGGCATAGCCGATTTATATGGTAAAAGCTCTTACGAAGTGCAAACGTGAATTTAATACAAGTATGGAATTGCGAGAAACGGGAGTTAGCAGCAGGCACTTATTTCTTTAAGTATTCTTTTGCTGTCATAATTGGCAGCTTCGAATTCTTAAAGTCTTTTTTATTTCTCGTAATTATAATATCAATTCCATTTTCTATAGCAGTATGATATTGAATTGCATCTTCAAAATCTCTGAAATCCGAAACTAAAGCAAGTTCTACAATTTTATCATCTAATGGGGAAACTTCTACCAACACTTTAAATTTGATTAATGTTTTTCTAGCTTCATCAAGTTTTTGGTGTTTAGAAAGTAAATAATGTGTATTTGCAAAAGTTAAAGCGGAAACATAAAGCCCAACTTTTTTATTGTCCGCAAGCGTAAACAATTCTTGCGCTTCTTGAAAAAAATCTTCTCGTTTAGAAAGTAAGTCTATGACGATATTTGTGTCAACTAAAAGTTTTTCCATTATGAATATTTTTCAGAAAGATAATCTTTGTAATCATTTCTGTCATCATAGTTTCCACTCGGAATAACTCCAGTTAAGCTCTGTACTAATGGACTAATTTTGGATTTTTTCTCTGATCTTTTTGTTAGAGAATCAAGATAATTTTCGATAAGTTTAGAAAGGCTTATGCTATTATCTTTCGCATAGTTTTTCGCTTGGTCTATTATGCCTTTGTCAAGATTTAATGTGAGTTTAGTATTCATAATAAATTTATTTACGTACAAAAATAATAATTTACTACGTAAACGTCTAATTTATTTCGATTTTTTTGGCGCTTACTGGTAACGTTTCGCTGACAGAAGACTGTCGTGGCTAAGGAACTGAGTTTTTTCTAAATTTAGAAAAAACGAAAATAGGAAAATAAAATTACCGAAAACCAGAGATTGCGTTTGTCAGTTGTTATGGCTTGGTCGCAACTTAAGAAACTAATTCTTTTTTCTTTTTCACTATGAAATAGTAAACTAAACTGTAAAGAATTAGAAGTACAGGAGAAAAAAATATATAAAACATAATTACTTTGAGAGGCCATCCAACTCCCAACATATTCTTTTCTAAAACGTTTACTTTGTCCAAATTTTCAACATCTACATTTTCAAATCTTTCAGCGCTATTCATAGCCTCAAAATTATAGCCGTAATGTGTAAGTAAAATATGATTTGAAAAATCACCCCACCAACCCATAATCACTATTAAAATAAAGGTTATTAAAATTCCCAAAATGATATAGCCAATGAAATTTTTACGCCACTTCATTTTATTAAAACAATATATCACGAAAAATGGAGAAGCGATTAGACTTGCAAGTAGTGTAAATGTTATAATCTTTACAAGAATCTCCATTTTTTTTACTGTTTTATATCCCGGTTTCTAAAGCGATCAGCCATAACGTTCCCACGCTTGGCGTCAGTTGCGAACTTCGGAACTGATTATTTTCTGTT
>NZ_JBMOGQ010000004.1:0-42064 GCF_049318325.1 Flavobacterium sp.
AATGCCAATCCAAACTTAACACAAAATACAGGTTATTAATAATTAATAAAAAAATGAAAAAAATGAAAAATACATTCAAAATACTTATTGCAGCTATTGCTTTTGTTGGTATATCATCTTGCACAGATGAGAATAATCTAAAAATATCAGACCCAACAACCGAAACGTTTTTAATAAAAACCCCTTTAAATGGGGACTCTATTATTCTATCTGAAACTACTCCTACAAATCCAGGAATCTCATTAACATGGAATCCTATGAATTATACAACACCTGCAGTTATTAGTTATACAGTTCAGATAGCCAAAGACGGTACTGATTTTGCGGAACCAATTGATTTAGGAACAACAACAGATCTTTTTGCTACTTTTCAATCTATGGATTTCAATCTAAAATGTTTGACAGCTGGGGCAGTCCCTTTTGTACAAACAGCTATAAATGTTAGAGTTAAATCAACTTCCGGAACAGTTGGAGCGCAGCCAGTTTATTCTAACTCTATCGTATATTTAGTGACGGCTTATGGTTGTTTAAACCAATATGCAGTCGGTCAAGGATTACCTCAATCAGGTTGGAATTGGAATAGTCCAAGAACGTTATTATGTGATAACGGAGTTCTAACTATGACAGCTGATTTTTTAAATGGACCTAGTGATACTTTTCGTTTCTTTACAACTCAAGGCGACTGGAGTACAGGAAAAAACTATCCATACTATACAGGTTTGAATTATAAAATTGTTTCAACTCTCGTAAATGCTGCTGATGGTGATCAAAACTTTAGAAATGTTGGTCCTGCTGGGAAATATAAATTAACAATCGATAGTAATAATAAAACTATTAATGTTGCTCCTAGAACTACTACTGGTGCTTTTGAACCAACGTCAAATTGGTTAGTAGGCGCTGCAACTCCTGGTGGATGGTCATGGTCAGGTAACAACGAAACAGAATTAGGTTTAGTTAATACAGGTATTTATGAAGTAGCTCTTAAATTAACATCAGACAATACTTTTAGAGTGTTTTTAGGAAACAATGGTGGCGATAGTTGGGGATTAGGAGATAGAAACTATCCTTGGTATGTATCTAACGGTTACACAATCGACTCTGAGTTAATTAATGCTAATGATGGAGATTCTAATTTTAAATACACTGGTCCAACTGGAGTTAGATTATTTAAAATAAACACTATTACAAAAGTTATATCAGTAGATTAATTATAAATAATTATAAAAAAATGATGGACTGAGATTAATTTATTCTCAGTCCATTTTATATCTTTAAAGTTATGAAAAGAAAATATTTTATCCTGATACTCCTGGTAGTTTTTTCTTATGTGTCTTTCGGGCAAGTAACAACATCTCCAACTACAGTTCTCGCAGATCAACCAGTTACAATTACATTTAATAAAACCGGTACAGAATTAGCCCCATATACAGGGATAATTTATGCCTACATAGGCGTTACCGTTAATGGAGTTGCATTTCAAAACATTAAAGGTAGTCCTAATTTTGTTAGTCCGCTTCATCCTCAGTTGACACAAGTCGGGACTACTTCAAATTACACCTTAACAATTACACCAGATTTATATACGTATTTTGGAGTGCCAACTAATAGTTCTATAACACAGATTTGTGTTGTTTTTAGATCAGCTGATGGAGCTTTGCAAACAAGACCAGATATTTTCATTCCTGTAGGAGCTTTTCAATATACTTTAACAGCACCATTATTAAATAGTAGTAATATTATAACAAGTGGTTCAAACGTTGCTATTACTGCAAACAACACTAACGGGAATGCAACCTATCAATTATTTGTTAATGGTTCAACTACGGCTTTAAATACGCAAACTACAGCTTCATATTCATTTACAGATACAAATGTTACAGTAAATAAAAATTATGAATTAAAAATTACGCAAGGAAATACAACCTTTACAGCTAAATTTTCCGTTGTAATTAATGGGACTCCTGTAGTTTCAGCACAAATACCCGCCGGATTAGTTGATGGAATCAATTATAATACTTCAGATCCTACGAAGGCAACTTTAGTTTTAAATGCCCCTTTTAAAAGTTTTGTATATGTTGCCGGAAGTTTCAACAACTGGCAGCCTACATCAGCGTATGCAATGAAAAAAGATAACACTTCTGGTTCTACAAAATTTTGGTTAGAATTAACAGGTTTAGTTCCAGGTCAAATATACGCTTACCAATATTGGGTTTGTGATGTTGTAAACTTACCAGCGAATTCTCCTGCAATTGTTAAAACAGCCGATCCTTTTTCAACTTTAGTTTTGTCTCCATTTGATGATCCAGAGATTATAACATTAGGAGTTTTTCCCGGACTTCCGGTTTATTCAACCATTGCACCTGGTCAAGAACGTGAAGTTACTGTTCTACAGACTGGATCAAATACTTTGTTTTCATACAATTGGAGTAGTGCAACTACAAATTTTGTTAAACCAAAAAAGAAAGATCTAGTTTTTTACGAAATTCTAGTTAGAGATTTCGATGCTAATAGAACCTATCAAGATGTAATTAATAAAATTGACTATTTTAAAAATCTTAAAATCAATGCCATTAAAATAATGCCAGTAATGGAATTTGAAGGCAATATGAGTTGGGGCTATAACACCGCCTTTCATATGGCTTTAGACAAGCGTTATGGCTCGCCTGCTAAGTTGAAAGAACTTATCGATTTATGCCACCAAAATGGTATAGCCGTCATTTTAGATTTAGCTTTAAATCATGTTTTTGGACGTTCCCCTCTTGAAAGAATGTGGATGCTTGATCCAGATAATGATGGATGGGCTAATACAAATACAAATGGAGAACGAACAACTTCAGAAAACCCTTATATTAATTTAACGCCTAAACATTCTTATAATGTTGGTAGCGATATAAATCATTTTAGAGAAACAGGTCCAGGGGGAAATTTAGCTAATACCTATTCAATTCGTACCATTCAATATTGGATTAATGAATTTAAGATTGATGGATTCCGTTGGGATTTAACAAAAGGGTTTACAAATGCATGTGGTTCATCTGACGAAGGTTGTACCAATGGTTACCAGTCTGATAGAGTTGCCAAATTGAAATGGTATGCTGACAATCAGTGGGCAGCTGATCCAAATTCATTAGTTATTTTTGAACATTTAGGAACTGGTGGTTCTGCATCAGAAGAAGTAGAATGGGCTAATTATCTTAGAAATGGTGATGCAAAAGGAATAATGCAATGGCGTAAAATGACCGATCCCTATGCTAATTTATTAAAAGGGAATTTTGCCGATTTAAACGGAGTTACTGATTCTTCTGACAGAATGATAGGGTATGCCGAAAGTCATGATGAAGAGCGAGTGGTTTATAAGGCATTAAATGAAGCAGGTCAAACACAAGGAAATTTATTTAAAGTGCATCAAAGACTTCCTGCAATGGGTGCTGTACTGTTTTTAGTGCCGGGGCCAAAAATGATGTGGCATTTTGGTGATTTAGGTTGGGATAGGTCTTTGTGGACTTGTAATAATGGAAATGTTTCTTATTCAAATCCAGATTGTAAACTAGATACTAAGCCACAACCACAATGGACAGAAAATTGGTTAGGAGATACAAACAGAAGTACCGTTTATAATGCTTGGGCAAAGATGATTGATTTGAAGAAAAATGAACCTGTTTTTGAGAACGGTCAATTCAGTTGGAATTTATCTGCAACTGGTAGTCCAAGATTGGATGTATGGACAAGTACTTCACAAACAGCTTCTTTAAGCTATGTTTTTGTGAGAACTAATTTTTCAGATAATACGTTAAATACTTCGGGTGGTTTTCCTTTTACGGGAACTTGGTATAATTTGATGGATAATACTCCGGTTAATGTTACTTCAACTTCACAAAATATATCAATAGAACCAGGAGGATTTAGAGTATATGGAAATAAAGAGGCAGCCTTAAGTTCTCAAGAATTTGACATTGTAAACGATCTAAGTATATATCCTAATCCTACTTTAGGAACATTTAGCATTAACCATTTAGTTACTAATGTTGAAATATACTCAATAACCGGACAGTTAGTAAAATCTTTTAATACTATTTCATCAGAGAATTATCTATTTGATGTAAATGATTTGAGTAACGGAGTTTATTTAGTTAAAGCAATTGATAGCAACAATAGTTCTAAAACAATGAAATTAATTAAACAATAAAGTTAGATTAGTTTTTTATTTTAAAGAGCCACGTTTTTATAACGTGGTTTTTTTTAAGTAATATTTTCAAAAGCTAAACCTTATCTTTGTAGCTAATTAATATTTTATTCCTATTTATGAATAATGAAGTTGCGGGTTTTTCCAAATTATCCAAAGAAGAAAAAATCAATTGGATTGCCAATGAGTATTTTGCCAATCCAACAGAAGCTGTTGCGACGATAAAACAGTATTGGAATAACGATTCTAAGCTCCAACAACTGCACGATGAGTTTATAGAAAACACGATTTCCAACTTTTATTTGCCAATGGGAATTGCACCTAATTTTCTAATCAACGGCAAATATTATTCGGTGCCAATGGTTATTGAAGAAAGTTCGGTTGTTGCTGCTGCTGCCAAATCGGCTAAGTATTGGAGCACTCGTGGTGGATTTAAAGCCAACGTTTTAAATACCCAAAAAATAGGGCAGGTACACTTTATGTTCAAAGGGAATACAGCTAAACTTGAGCAGTTTTTTACATTGATAAAACCCAATTTGATTGCTTCCACAGAAAGCATTACCAAAAAAATGCAAAAGCGTGGTGGCGGAATTACGTCTTTAGAACTCAGAAATAAAAATTCTGAATTAGAAAATTACTTTCAATTGCATGTGACTTTTGAAACTAAAGACAGCATGGGTGCGAATTTCATCAATTCCTGCTTGGAACAATTAGCAAAAACACTAAAAGAAGAAGCAAAAAATTATTCAGATTTTAATGAAACTGAAAAAGAGATTACGGTGGTAATGAGCATACTTTCAAATTATGTCCCTAATTGTATAGTTCGTGCCGAAGTTTCCTGTAAAGTAGAAGAACTCGCCGAAAACCTGTCTGCCGGAAAGCAAGGTAAAATAAGAAACCCCAACGAGTTTGCTGAGAAATTTGTTCAAGCTGTTCGTATTGCAGAGATTGAACCTTTCCGAGCCGTTACGCATAATAAAGGAATAATGAATGGTGTTGATTCGCTTGTTTTAGCAACCGGGAATGATTTCCGTGCCGTTGAAGCGGGTGTACATGCTTATGCTTCACGCAATGGTCAATATTCTAGTTTGTCACATGCCAAAATCGAAGACGGAATATTTACTTTTTGGATGGAAATTCCGCTAGCATTAGGTACCGTTGGTGGATTAACATCATTACATCCATTAGTAAAACTGGCTTTCGAAATTTTAGGAAAACCCTCTGCACAGGAATTAATGCAAATCGCTGCTGTAATAGGTTTAGCCCAAAACTTTGCAGCACTGCGTTCGCTAACTACAACCGGAATTCAGGAAGGACATATGAAAATGCACATCAATAATATTCTCAATCAGTTTGAAACCACAGCAGAAGAACGAAAAATAATTAAAACCCATTTTGAAAACAATTCGATTTCGCATGCTTCAGTTGTTGAATTTATTGAAACATTAAGAAAATAATCAGCATCTATTTTATAAAATAAATTCGTGCATTCGTTGAAAAAAAATGAAGCAAACTTTTTACAGTAACGGAAAATTACTCATCACAGGAGAATATTTAGTGCTTGATGGCGCCAAAGCTTTTGCGTTGCCTACTAAGTTTGGTCAAAATTTAATCATTGAAGAAATCGAAGGACAAATTATCCATTGGAAAAGTATTGACAGCGATGGAAACATTTGGTTTGAGGATACTATTCCGTTTTTATCTATTGTTAAAAAAGAGCGTTTTGATTATACCAAGAACATAAAAAACACCTTAATTGAGATTTTGCATGAAGCATATTTGATGAATTCTGATTTTATAACTTCTTCGAAAGGATATACAATCAGAACCGAATTGACTTTTCCGAAATTTTGGGGTTTAGGTACCTCTTCTACCTTAATCAACAACATTGCTCAATGGCTCGAAATAGATGCATTTGAGCTCTTAAAAAGAAGTTTTGGAGGTAGCGGTTACGATTTAGCCTGCGCTCAAAATAACAGCCCTATTTTATATCAGTTGATCAACGAAAAGCCAGTGGTTAACACAGTAAATTTTAAACCTGATTTTTTAGAAAATATCTTTTTTGTTTATCTAAATAAGAAACAAAATAGCAAGAGTGCGATTGCGTCTTATTATGGTAAACATGGTAATGTCCAAACTGACTTGGAAACCATTAATTCGTTTACAAAAAGGGTAATTGAAGCAGTAACTTTAAAAGAATTTGCCCTCGCCTTACAATATCACGAAATTGAATTGAGTAACATTCTGGAATTAACAACCGTTAAAGAAGCATTGTTTCCCGATTTTGATGGTGTGATAAAAAGCCTTGGTGCTTGGGGTGGCGATTTTGTGATGTGTATCTCTAAAGAAAACCCAACCGATTATTTTAAGGCAAAAGGTTTTGAGACTGTGATTCCTTATGGTGAAATGATTCTATAAAAAAACCGTCTTGTGTAGTTAACAAGACGGTTTTTTTATTTATGTGTGATTGCTAATTAATAAAAATCAGCTCTATTATCTACTATGTCAGCATCTTCTTTTAGCGCTTGCATAAATCTGCCTGAATTTCCAACGGCTTGTTGTTTTACTTTAGCAATAAAATCATCATATTTTTTAATGACTGGTGCTTTGGTAACAACTTTTGTAGCGATTACATACACTCCTGAATTTCCTTCAATTGGTTTTGATACTTGACCAACTTTAGATGAAAAAGCCAATCCTACTATTTTAGGTTCATAGCCGGCATTTGGTACAGAAGGATTTTCAATCGTTAAGTCAATAGCATTCATAACAGTAACTTTATTAGATGCTGCAATTGAAGCTAAAGAGCCACCTTTAATCTTTGCGATTATATTTGCAGCTTTCTTTTTGTTTTTTAAGATTGGCTCAACTTGCGGTCTTGCTTCTTCAACCGACATTAATCCTTTTGGAGCAATGCTTTTTAATTTAGCAATTACATGGCCAACATTTACAATTTCAAAACGTTTAACGCTACCAATTTTGGTATCACCTTCAAAAGCCCATTTCACAATTTGTCTTTGATTGCTTATAGAACCAAAACTTTCATCAATGGCTTTTACTCTTACCGCTGGAATTGAAGTTAATTTGTTATCCTTAACAAGTTTAGCAAAATCTTTATCAGCGGCATCCATTTCAAATTTGGTTGCTTGTGTGTAGATTTTATCATTAGTTGCTTCAGATGGCTCAATTTTCTGAGCAATAGTTGCTAATCTAACAGCATCTTGCTTATCAGTTACCTGGATAATATGGTAACCAAATTGTGTTTCTACCAAGCCGATTTTTCCGATAGGATTTCCAAAAACAAAATCATTAAAAGGTTTTACCATTTGCCCTGGACCAAAAAGTCCTAAATCTCCACCTTGTTGTGCAGATGAATCATCTGAGTTAGACATGGCTAACATCATAAACATTCCAGGATTGGCCTGTGCTTGCGCTAATAAACCATCTGCTTTAGCTTTAGCTTGTTCCTTTGTTCTTTTTTCTTTTTTGTTTGGAACTTGGGTTCCTTCCCAGCTAATTAAGATGTGACTTGCTTTTGCTTTCGCTCCGGCTTTTCTTCCTAATCCTTTTGAAAGACAATAGTAATTACCCTTCATATACGGTCCGTAAATCTCGCCTGCAGGCAAATTAAATAATTGTTCAGCGTGTTCTGCTGGTAAGTCTTGTTTTGAAATATAAGTTGAGTCAAACGGAATATCTGAATTTGCGTTAACAAAATCAGCGTTGTCAGCTACAGTTCTAAATCCTTGAATTGTATCATTTTTACCTGTTTCTTTATTGTAACGAACACTTGGTAATAATAAAGCATCTACATTTTTCTTTATTTCAGCCTCATCAGCAGCTGATGGTTTTTCCGAGATTAAGACATAATCCAACTCACGAGATTCTTCCGATTTGAATTTTTTCTCTTTCGTTTTCATGTATGCCGTAATTTCCTCATCAGTTACTTTTACATCGCTGTCTTTTATAGATGAAAAAGGTACCATTACATAATCAAAGCTCACTTTGTTAGATTCAGCTTCGTATTTGAATTTTCCTTCGGTTTGAGTAGCATACATTCCGCCTTTTATCAAAGAATTGTATATTTCATACTTTGCTCTTAACTCAGCATTTTTTTCCTGCTCTTTCAACATTTGCATTCCGTTTGGAACTTCTTTGAAATAATCTTTAAACTTATTTAAGTCAAATTTTCCGGCAGCGTTCAAGAACATTTGGTTCTGTCCGATATTTGGGTCAGATTTGAATGCTTCTATAATATGTTTTTCGCCAACACGTATTCCTAATTTTTCGAATTCAGCGTTAAGCAAAGCAACTTGAACTTCTTGATTCCAAACTTGGTTTGAAGCTTGCATAGAAGTCATTTGTTGACCGTTTTGAGCATTCTTTTCTGTGTTTGCTACTTTTATTCTAAATTCGTCAAATGAAATATCTTTTCCATTTACAGATCCTACGTCGGTGGAAATGCTTTTCATTCCACTGTTGAATATGTCTTGTATTACAAATGCTAATAAAGCAAAACCTATCGCTAATAAAAGTAAGCCCGAACGTTTTCTAATTTTTGATAAAACTGCCATTTCTATTTTTGTTAATTTTTAATTCAGTCTGCGAAAATACAATTATCTGTGAAATAATAATAATCACGCCGTTATATTTTCATCTAAATTTTAATTTTTTTCAGAAATTAATCTAATATCGTCATTTTTACTAATTCAATTTTCTTATTAGTAGCTTCTTCAATAATAAATACAAAATTTCCGATGGTTATTTGAGCTCCTTTTTGCGGTATTTCTTTTGAAAAATCTACAATAAATCCGCCCAAAGTTTCATAAGAATCGCTTTCCGGTACATTCAATTTGTAGGTTTCGTTTATGTACTGAACATCCAAACGTGTTGAAAAAATATAATTTAAATCATCTATTTTATTTTCTACTAATTCTTCTTCAGAATCGTGTTCATCTTCAATTTCGCCAAACAGTTCTTCGACTATATCTTCCATGGTCACTATGCCCGAAGTGCCACCGTATTCATCTAAAATTACTGCTATACTTTTTCGTTTTTTGGTCAATAAATTCATGGCGTCTTTTATCAAAATTGTTTCAGGGACAAATTCTACCGGAATCATAATCGATTTGATACTACGTGGTTTTTTGAATAGTTCGAACGAATGGACATAGCCTACTATATCATCTAATGTATTGTTGTAAACTACTATTTTTGAATAACCTGTTTTTATAAAAAGGTCTCTTAAATCAATTATGGAACTGTGCAAATCAACAGCAACGAGTTCTGTTCTTGGGGTCATAATTTCTCTAGCTTTCACACCAGAAAATTCTAGTGCATTCTGAAAAATCTGAATTTCAGAATCAACAGTTTCATGATCTTGAACGGAATTCATTTGTTCCGAAATATAATTTCCCAATTCCACTTTGCTGAAGGATAAATTGATTTGGTCGCCTTCGGTTTTGAAAAACTTTCGCAGTACATAATCGGAAATCCAAATTAGAAACGACGAAATATAATAAAAGAGTTTATAGAAAAAATAAGCCGGCAAGGCAAAGAATTTGATAAAAGTATTCGCGTAAATCTGAAAAAACACCTTTGGCAAAAACTCGGAAGTCATTAAAACAATAAGTGTTGAAATGGTTGTCTGCAATAATAAATTTGAAAAGTCAGTTAAATGGAATCCCAAATTTACAAACCATCTCATAAGCAATTCACCCATAAAGAACCCGTAGACAACCATAGAAACATTATTCCCCACTAACATAGTGGCAATAAACTTGGATGGTTTTTGGGTAAGTTTGGTTAGGATTTTGGAAATAAAATCGTCTTGTTTTTTTTCAATTTCAAGGTAAATTTTATTGGAAGAAACAAAAGCTATTTCCATTCCAGAGAAAAAAGCGGAAAGTATCAAGCATAGAATGATTATTCCAATTTCCATGAATTAGGTTTTTTTGTTGTGGTCGTCAAATTTTTTTGAAAATTTTCTTCTAAATAAGAACATGAAAACACCGACTAGGGCAAAACCAGCACTTAAATAGGCTTTGTTTGTTTCGCCTGATTCAAATTTCTGAAAGGCATCAAATGCAAAAATGAATCCAGCAAGTAAATAGGCGTATTGGGTAAATCTTAAATAGTTCATAGTTATTATTCTGACTGGACTTCTCCAGATATTTTTTGTGAGTTTACTTTTTTGAAATCTTTACTAAAATCAATTCCTTCACCATAAGATACACCTTTCGGCGAAGTAAATTTAAACTTTTTTTCGGTAAAAAACCATTCGTTTTTCTGGTCATAATACAATTGCTCTGTTTCGAGCAATTCGCCATTTTGATTGGATATTTTTACGGCGTTCTGCAAATCAATAATATTAGTATTTTTATGAGATACGGCATACATAGCATCAATATAGGTTTGCTTCCCGTTTTTATCAAATAATGTTAAATGAATGCCTTTTGGAAATTCGGTAAATGGAAATTCGACTGTAGCATAATCCAGCATTTTTGGACTTATCAAATTGGCGGTAATTCTTCCTGAATCAGTATATTTTAAGTTAATACCATCAGCATCACCACTTGGTGAAAATTCGGCAAAACCCATTTTTTGAACATCGCGAAAGTTGCTTTCACAACCCATTTCAAAAAAACAAAAAAGAATTGCTACAATATATGGGATACAATTTCTAGTAGGGTACTTCATTATTTTGCAGGAAAAGTAATGGTTTCATTAATCCAACATCCAATGGTTACTAATTTACCATTCATTTTTGCTTTGGAAATTTCGTCAGCAGTAAGCGATTTAGCTTCATAATCTTTAGCTGCTTTATCAGCTGTTGGTTTCAACCTCGGTTCAGCAACTCCAGCTTTTTGAGCAGTTTGAATTGCTAAGTAATAAACAGCTTTCTTTTCAAAATCAGTTTTGCCACAATCGTTAGAACTGTTGGAATAAAGTTGCGCTAAAAACAAATATGCTTTCCCCATTTTTGGATCAGAAGACAAAGCTTTTTTTAAGTATTCTTTTGATTTTGGTAAATCGTTAGCCAATAAACCGGTAGCAAGTGTGTAATATATTTTGGCTTTTTCTATCGGATTTGTTTGTAATTCGGCAGATTCGTTATAAAATTTAATTGCTTCAGGGAACTTTCTTTGTTGAAGTTTTGCCAATGCCATGAAATTAGCTGATTGAGTCGTAACCTTCATTGCATAAAGTTTTTCTGCCAAAGTGTTAAAGATTGGTTTTGCAATGCATTTGCCTGAAAGACTTAGTAAAGCTGAAGTTATCCAATCTCCATTTTCTTGATTGTCAGAATAATTTTTAGTGTAAAAAGCATCTAAATTTTCACAGGTTGCCAAATCTTTTATCAATTTATTAATAGCTGTTTGGGCCGTTTTATAATCTCTGTTTTGCTTCGCTTGTTCACTGTCATTCGAGTCCGGTTTTGCAGCTAGCAATTGGTTAAGTAAGGAATTAACCAAAGTATATTTTTCTAAAACTGAATTCGACGTTATTGATTTATCACCATTGTTGAACTTTTCACAATACATACTGAAATAAGTAAAGATTGCATTGACAGCGGTAACTTTATTAGAAGCTTTGGTAAAGCCACGATCTAATAGGCTAAAAATTTCTTCTTTGGCATCAATTTTATTATCAACCAAAGTCATGGCTTTATTCACTTCAAAATCCTGAGTTGTTAAAGGAAAGTACTTATTGTATTGGTCATACAATTTTAAGACATCACGAACTAATTTTTCTTTTTCTTCTGCTGAAGCTGCATTGTCAATTTTGTATTGAATAATTTCAATCCCATCCGTATAAACCGCTTCGTTTTCTTTTGGGCAATTTTTGCTGACAGCAGTCCAAGTATCGAATGATTCAGCAATTTTTTTTGCCTTAAAAAGCTCTTGATATTCGGTCATTTTAGTTGGACAATCAAATTTTTGAGCATTGCTATTTGTAATAAACATAACGCCAAGTAAAAAAATAATTGCCTTCATAAATTATGAATTTTAGTCGAATTTACGTTTCACAAACCATTTGTCGCTTAATGATAAACCAACACTTAAGTTAAAATAATTTTCTTCTACCAAGTTGTAGTATTTTGTACCTCTTTTACCAATTTCAAGTCCGATATTAATGTTGGTAAAGGTACCGCTTAATGGTATTCCTAAGCCAATATTGGCTGCAAAATCAGTAATCGATTTATCTTGTATAACTAAACCTGTGTTTTCATAACGCACGCCGCCACGGTAAACAATTCTCTTGTAATAACTAGAGTAGGAATTATAATTAGGTATAAAGAATCCACCCAGACTATAACGAACAGAATTTTCAAAAGTAGCGCCATCAATGTCAGTAAAACGATTAGACATCACACTGTTTTGTGTAAACGTAATTTCTCCGCCGACCAACCATTTTTTTACTTCCCCAAAACCGGAACCGAAACTTAATTTTGACGGAAGTTTTATTTTGGTATCCGCAACTGCAATGTTTTGTGTTTCGACTGGACGAACGCTTGAAATCGTCACCAACACGACCTCTATATTACGAGTATTACCGGAGGTTAATACCGCTTCTGGTGTATATGCCAAACTACTAAAGAAAGAATATTTTGAGTTTACTTTTCTCTGATAGGTTATACCTAAATCAAAATTAACGCCTCGCAAATCAGACACATTGTTTTCTCTTGATCCATATTGCAAATCCGTCTGATATTGTAAACTATTCGTTTCTATAGTTCCAAAATTATATTGTAAATCACCACCAATATTTATATTTTTAGTAAGACGATATCCAAAACCTAAAAAAACTTTGTTAACTCCGCCAATTCCATTATATCTTGAAATAATGCTTCTAATTGTGTCATTATTGTTGTTGGTAACATAGGTTGTTCTTCCTATTTTATATCCAACGGAAGAATAAGGAATAAGCCCAAATCCGATTCCAACTTTACCGACCGGAACCCCGACGATCATATAATCTAAAGATGTTCTTCGCGCTTTTGCTTCTTGAGTTTCTGTTTTAGATTTTGTATTAGCATATGTTCCGCCAAGAGCAAGTCCTGTTAGTTTTAAACATGCCAATTGAGCCGGATTTTGAATGTTTATATGAATACTGTCCGGAAGAACAGAAACGCTTCCCATGGAACGATTTTCGACAGATCCTTTAAATTTAATATCGCCGATTCCGTAAAAAGAATAAGGGGAAGATGTACTTTCTTGAGCAAAAATTGCCAATGAAAAAAGTAAACAGATGCTTACTATAATTTTTTTAATCATTTTGATTGTATTGAAATGTTTGGTTCAAACTTGCTAACAGGAAATTTGAATTGGCAAATATGGCATTTTTTAATCGCATAGCCAAAAAATCTGTGTCGCCACCCGTTAAAATTATGATAAATTTAGTGTATTGGGTTTTGTAAAGTTCAATAAATCCATCAATTTCTAAAACAACACCATTAATTACTCCAGAATGAATTGATTCTTGAGTAGAATTTCCAATAAAACTATCCGGATATTTTTTTGTTAACAAAGGCAATTTTGCTGTTTGTTGATGTAATGTTTCATAACGCAAACGAAGGCCGGGAGAAATGGCGCCACCGAGATAATTGTCATTTTCATCAATAAAGTCATACGTAATACAGGTTCCAGTGTCGATAACTAATCGATTTTGATTTGGGAATTGTAAAACAGCACCTGCCGCCAAAACCATTCTGTCGATTCCTAGTGTTGATGGAGTGCAGTATAAATTAGTAAATGGGAATTTACTTTCGTGCGTTATAAAATCAATTTCGACTATGCTTTCTAAAGTAAAAAACAATTCTTTTTCTATGTTTCCTACTGAAGCGACCACTAATTTTTTGATTTTTGGAAACGTATTCAGGATACGTTTAGTTTCTGTCAAAACTGTCTCTTGGGTTAAAACAAAAAGTTCTACAAGTGTATTTTGTTCAAAGACAGCGGCTTTAATTCGAGTATTTCCAACATCAATGGTTAAAAGCATAGGAATGTTTTTGGTCATCAAAGTTACGAATAGTTTTTTTTTAGTATTTGTTTTGGATAAATTAAAAATCATTCTATATTTGCACCCGCATTAAAAAGGTACCTTAGCTCAGTTGGTAGAGCAATGGACTGAAAATCCATGTGTCCCTGGTTCGATTCCTGGAGGTACCACAAAAAAAAACACCTTAATTGTTTGATTCAAAACAATTAAGGTGTTTTTTATTTCTGAAAGTGTAAAACAAAGTGTAAAACAATAGCTTTTTAATCTTTTTTTCAGACCTCAATAACATTACGTTCGAGAGTTAATAAATTTAAATAATAGTTAGGAATTGTTTCCTTTTTGATTCTACTATGGATATTTTGTAGATATGGAAGTAAAACTATTACATTACAATTTTCTTCTTCAGTCATTGAGATAATGTTTTAGTGATGAGTAGGTTAAACACTAGGCCAAGAAAAAATTTTGGGTTATAAAACATCTAGTGACCTTTTTTGATAATATAGTAACGAAAAAAAACTTGCATTTGGTGGTTGAATCTGAGTTGTAAAAAAGAATTATTTAATTTTAAATATTAAATTTGAAAAATATAATAACAAAATAAATATTTTAATATGAAAAAACTGAAATGCACCATTGTGTTCTTCCTTATGATTGCTAATATTTCTTTTGCACAAACAAAAAATAGTACAACCTCTTCTAAGGCTTCGGCAGCACCTGAAAAAACCAATTTGATGCCAGAGAAAACTAGTATAACTACTGAGGAAGAATACAATTACATCACAAAAGGCTACCAAATACAAGTATCAAGTGGGCTCGATATGAAAAAAGGGTATGCTGTCGGGAATGATATTTTATTCGTGGATGGCGCCTACGACATCAAGTTGATCCCAATTTACAAAGTCGTTAACAATGAGAATATTTTAGTTGGTTATGTTTGTAATGCACTTTCAAGAGTATGGAATAAAACCTATTGGTTTGGCTTTCCAATAGGCAACAAGGCATTGCTCGACAAGTCTTTTGAATCCATAAGTTCAACCTTAGACAAGGCAATGATTCTTGCGTTATTTAAAGCATTCGCAAATTTTTATCTCATTAAATAGCGATAGTTAGTTCGATTCCTCAAGTTACCATACAAAAACCCATCGCCTAAAAGTTGATGGGTTTTTTGTTTAAAACTACTTTTAATATAAAAAAGTGTCATTATTTATATTTTTTTCACTAAAATTGACCGTTTTTTAAAATTACAATTTTAATGAAATCAAAACTAGTATTCGTAATATTATTTTTATCAGGCTTTAATTTAATAGCCCAACAAAAACTTACAGTAGAAGAAATTTATTCGGGAGCCTTTAGAACCGAGACCATGGACGAACTCTTCGCCATGAAAAACAGTAATCAATATGCTGTACTCAACTTTGATAGGAGTTCAAGAAGTATGCAACTTGATTTATATGATTTTGCAACACTTCAGAAGATAAACACTATTGTTGATACTAAAAATTTCCCTGCACTTGCTGACGGTATTGATAGTTTTGTTTTCAGTAAAGATGAAAAACAACTTTTAATTGCCATTAACACCAATGCAATATTTCGACATTCATTTACAGCTGATTATTTTCTCTACAATTTGGCTTCTAAAAAATTGACAAAAATAGCATCCCAATTGCAGGAGCCAACCTTTTCTCCTGATGGTTTAAAAATAGGTTTTGCCAAAGAAAACAATCTTTTTATATACGATATTGCCTCAGAAAAAATTACCCAAGTTACTACAGATGGGAAAAAGAATAGCATTATTAATGGTATTACTGATTGGGTTTATGAAGAAGAATTTGCTTTCGTTAGAGCTTATGATTGGAGTGCAGACAGTAAAAAATTGGCCTACATCCGTTTTGATGAGAGTCAAGTGCCCGAGTTTTCGATGACTATTTTTCAAAAAGAATTATATCCAAAAATAGAAACATTTAAATATCCAAAAGCAGGAGAAAAGAATTCTGAAGTTTCTTTGTTTGTTCATGATGTAAATACGGGTAGTTCAAAAGAAGTTAATTTAGGAAACTATAATGATTTTTATATCGCACGAATGAAATGGACCAACGATGCTAATGTTCTTTGTGCTCAAGTATTAAATAGACATCAAGACAATCTGGATTTGCTTTTCATTGATGGTACTTCCGCAACTTCAAAAGTAGTATTAAATGAAAAAGATAAAGCTTACATTGATGTTAACGATAATTTAACATTCTTAAAGGATAACAGTTTTATTTGGACATCTGAAAAAGACGGGTTTAATCATATTTATGTATATGATAAAACAGGTAAGTTGAAAAATCAAGTCACAAAAGGTAATTGGGAAGTTACCGCTTATTATGGTTTGGACGAAAAGACAAAAACAGTTTTCTATCAATCGGTAGAAAATGGTTCTACAATTAGAGATGTATACAGAATAGGGTTGGATGGGAAAAATAAAGTAAAACTATCTTCTCAAATTGGGACCAACTCAGCTACTTTTAGTCCCAATTTCCAATATTTCATCAATACCTATTCTAGTACCACACAACCTACAATTTACACTCTGAATTATACTAAAGATGGAAAACAAATTCAATCCATTATTGACAACAAAGTTTTAGCTGATAAACTTATAAAATACAATCTGCCTGCTAAAGAATTCTTTGAACTTACTACTGAAAAAGGCAATAAATTAAATGCTTGGATGATTAAACCTAAAGACTTTGATGCTAACAAAAAATACCCAGTTTTTATGTATCAATATTCAGGTCCTGGATCTCAACAAGTCGATAACAAATGGAATACTGCAAACGACTATTGGTTTATGATGCTTTCACAACAAGGGTATATCACTGTTTGTGTAGATGGAAGAGGAACCGGTTTTAAAGGAGCAGCTTTCAAAAAAGTAACCCAAAAGCAACTAGGGAAATTAGAAGTAGAAGATCAAATAGACGCTGCAAAAGTCATAGGAAACTATTCGTATGTTGATAAAACAAGAATTGGTATATTTGGCTGGTCGTATGGTGGATTCATGTCGAGTAATTGTTTGTTTAAAGGTGCCGAAGTTTTCAAAATGGCAATAGCTGTAGCACCTGTAACCAACTGGCGATTTTACGATAGCATTTATACAGAGCGTTATTTACAAACGCCTCAAGAAAATGCTAGTGGTTATGATGACAATTCGCCAATAAATTTTGTTTCAAAACTAAAAGGAAACTTTTTATTAATTCACGGAAGTGCTGATGATAATGTGCATGTTCAAAACAGTATGCAAATGGTTGAAGCTTTGGTACAAGCCAACAAACAATTTGACTGGGCTATTTATCCTGATAAAAATCACGGCATTTATGGAGGAAAAACCAGAATTCAATTGTATAACAAAATGACAAATTTTATTAAAGAAAAATTATAATTAACCAATAACCAAAACAACTTAATATGAATGAAACTAAAGTAAAAACAGGACATCCAAAAGGATTATACTTCCTTTTCTTCACCGAAATGTGGGAACGATTTAGTTATTATGGAATGAGAGCCATTTTCATCCTATTTATGACAAAAGTATTATTAATGAAAGATGCTGATGCATCTCAAATTTATGGAAGCTATACAGGCTTAGTTTATCTAACGCCACTTTTGGGAGGATATCTTTGTGATAAATTCCTTGGAAACAGAAGAAGTATTATTATTGGAGGATTGCTTATG
Source organism: Flavobacterium sp. (assembly GCF_049318325.1). Lineage (GTDB taxonomy): Bacteria > Bacteroidota > Bacteroidia > Flavobacteriales > Flavobacteriaceae > Flavobacterium. The sequence goes on from NZ_JBMOGQ010000004.1 coordinate 17,900, forward strand.
GCAATTGGTCAGTTTTTTATGTTTTTTAGTGCTTCTGCTGGTGCTAATGGAGGTGTTTTATTAATGTGGATGGGATTGACAGCAATTATCATAGGAAATGGTTTCTTTAAACCAAACATTTCAACCATGGTTGGACAATTATATCCTGCTAATGACAGAAGAATTGACAGCGCTTTTACTATTTTTTATATGGGAATAAATTTAGGCGCTTTCTTCTCGCCTTTAGTTTGTGGTTCTATGGATTTTAAATGGGGATTTTTAGCAGCTGGAGTTGGAATGTTAATAGGTCTAGTTGCGTTTGTTCTAGGTCAAAAAAAATACTTGATTTCTGAAGAAGGAAAGCACATTGGTTTACCAGTTAAGAAATTAGACTTAAAAAGCATTGGGATGATTGTAGGATCAATTGCAATTATTTTCTTTATGTTAAATTTCAAACAAATTGTAGGTAGCGATGTAGATGTTATCAGTTACTTTATTTATGGTTCGATGGTGGCAATGCCTATATTGATTTTTAGCGATAAAAGTTTGTCTAAAATCGAAACCCAAAGAATAACCGTAATTTTTATCTTGGCTTTTTTCGTTATTTTCTTTTGGGGAGCCTTTGAACAAGCAGGAGCTTCTTTGACTTTATTTGCTGATAGACAAACAGAAAGAACACTTTTTGGTTGGGAAATGCCGGCGTCTTATTTTCAATCGGTAAATCCATTAGGAGTTATTGCATTGGCACCAATTATGACTATTGTTTGGGGATTTTTATATGCAAGAAAATTAGAGCCATCATCACCTAAAAAAATGGCAATTGGATTAGGATTAGTGGCAATGGGCTATGTTGTAATAGCAATAGCTGTAAAAGGTTTAGGTTTAGGAGATAAAGTGTCAATGTGGTGGTTAATTGGTTTATATGTGATTCATACAATCGGAGAATTATGCTTATCGCCAATCGGATTGTCAATGGTTTCTAAATTAGCACCATTACGTTTGTCTTCTTTAATGATGGGAACATGGTTTTTAGCAAATGCAGCGGCCAATAAATTTGCTGGAACATTAAGTGCTTTAATTCCAGGTGGCGAAGACGGAACTGGTGGTTCAACTCACTTTTTAGGATTTGAAATTACTAACCTTTATGAGTTTTTTGTGTTATTTATTATTATGTCCGGAACTGCCGCGGCTATACTATTTGTCTTAAGTTCTTGGCTTGAAAAAAGAATGCATAATGACCATGTTGAAGGGGTTAATTTAGAAGTTGAGAATAGATAAATTGTTTTAAAAATATTTTTATATCTTTCTAACCTCCAAGATACTTGGAGGTTTTTTAATTTAAACGCTATATGAAACAAAATCTGACTTTAGAACAAATTCAAAACTTCGAAGGGAAATATCCAAAACAATTATGGTATTTATTTACCGTAGAAATGTGGGAACGCTTCTGTTTTTATGGAATGCGGGGTGTTTTGACCATTTTTATGGCAGACAAATTACTAGGATTGGCATTGTCCGATAAAGAGGCAAATCTTAAATATGGAGCGATTCAAGCATTTGTATATGCCTTCACTTTTTTGGGCGGTATTTTTGCGGATAAGATTTTAGGATTTAAAAAGTCGCTTCTTTTTGGAGGAGTTGTAATGATAATTGGAAATTTGCTGATAGCTTTTTCACCGCAAGACATGTTTTATGTGGGAATAACCCTTTCTATTATCGGGACAGGATTTTTCAAGCCGAATATTTCTTCAATGGTTGGTGAACTTTATAAAGAGGGTGACAGCAGAAGGGATGCCGGTTTCGGATTGTTTTATTCTGGTATAAATATCGGAGCCTTACTAGGCGGAGCCGTTTGTGTCTATTTCGGAACTAGTGAAGACTATGGTTGGAGTTATGCCTTTTTAGCAGCTGCGTTAGTAATGCTTATTGGGTTGGTGACATTTGTGTTTACTAAAAAATCGTTAGGTCCAATTGGAGATTCTCCACTTTTACATTTGCCAACAACCAAAAGAACAACCAAAGAAATATTAGTTTACATAGGTGCTTTGATAAGTATTCCATTTATTTTTATGATGATAAAAAATACTGATTATACAGATTACTTTATGTACACCATTGGACCTTTAGCAATACTTTATTTTTTATATGAAACTTACCTAGAGAAAGATACTAAATCGCAGCGAAAATTGATAGCTGCTTTTATATTTATATTGTTCTCTGTCATATTTTGGGCATTCTTTGAACAAAGCGGAGGTTCATTAGCATTATTTGCAAAAGACAATCTACATCACAATTTATTGGGATTTGATTCTAATCCGAATATTATAAATAACACAGCAAATTCCTTGTTTGTTATTATTTTTAGCCCAATTCTTGGATTAGTTTGGATCGCTATGGCAAAAAAGAAAATAGAACCCAATACGGTAATTAAGTTTGGACTGGGATTTTTGTTTTTAGCATTGGCGTTTTATGTATTTTATTACACCAAATTTTTCGCAGATGAAAAGGGTTTAACCTCCTTAAATATTTTCACATTAGCCTATTTTGTAATCACTTTTGGAGAGTTGTGTTTGTCTCCAATCGGCTTGTCAATCATGACAAAATTATCTCCTAAAAGATTATCGGGAATGATGATGGGGATGTGGTTTTTAGCTAGTGCTTATGGGCAATATGCAGCAGGTTTATTAGGCGCCGGAATGTCATCGCCGGATGAAAATGCTTCATCAATCACCAAGTTGGATGGATATACACAAGGATATTATCAACTGGCTGTTTATGCACTTATCGCTGGATTAATATTAATAATTTTCACGCCATTGATTAAAAAATTAATGCAAGAAGTAAAATAAGTTATGAGTCAAAATTCAACCGATCAGTTTTTTAAAAGTACCGTTTTAGGTCATCCTTCTGGATTATTTGTTTTATTCTTTACAGAAATGTGGGAACGATTTTCATTCTACGGAATGCGTTCTTTATTAATTTTATTCTTAACATCTTCATTTGTTGATGGTGGTTGGGGATGGACTCGTGAAAATGCATCTTCCTTATTTGGATCCTATGTTGGATTGGTTTATTTGTCAACCATGCTTGGAGGTTATTTTGCCGATAAAGTTATTGGTTTCCGCTGGGCAGTTATGCTTGGTTCTTTCTTAATGACTTTGGGTCATGCCGCCATGGCAGTTGAAACTCATTTTTCTATTTATTTAGGATTGGTTTTATTGGTTTTTGGAAATGGATTTTTTAAACCCAATATGGTTTCTATAATCTCAGAAATGTATAAAGACCGACCAGAGAAAAAAGATGGAGCTTATACGCTCTTTTATATGGGGGTTAACGCCGGTGCTTTTTTTGGAATTTTACTTTGCGGTTATTTAGGTGAAAAAGTAGGTTGGGGTTATGGTTTTGGCTTGGCAGGTATTTTTATGTTTTTCGGAATGATTCAATTTTGGTTATCACAAAGCATATTTGGTGAAATTGGTTTAAAACCAAATAAAGAAAGCAAAGCTAAAAAGGAAACTTTGGATGACGACAAAAGAAATCCATTTACATCTTGGCAGTTGGTCGTTATTGCTATTTCAGTTACTTTGGGATTACTTTGGATAATCAACGCTCCAGCTTCTAAAATATCAGGAGGAAAAATCGATGTCTTCGGATTTTTGGGAAGTAATGGAAATTCAACCGCTATTTTGAGTGCTTTAGGATTGTTCATTATTTTACTGATTTATCGTTTAACACAATATTCTAAAATTACCCGTGAAAAATTAATGGCAGTGACTTTTTTTGCTTTCCTGGCCATTTTCTTTTGGGCCATATTTGAGCAATCGCCTAATAGTTTAACCATTTTCGCAAAAGATTATACCAACAGAGTTTTGGAAGGAAATTGGAGCATAATTTTCTTAATTGTCAATTCCTTAATTACTATTTTACCATTAGCCATTATTACTTGGTTAATGTTAAAGATGTTCAGTCAGACATTCAAAAATTATGCTGTTGCAAACATCATATTAAGCTTAAGTTTTGTCATTATTTGGAGCATAGCTATTTGGATGTTGGCAAAAGACTATTACACAGCTGGTGTTCTATCACTTTCTGACAGTACGCTGAATTTATTAAAAATTGATAAAGTTACTTCGCCACTTACCGAAGTTCCGGCGACTTGGTTTTCAACTTTAAACTCGTTATTTATTATTTCTTTAGCACCATTGTTTTCTAAATGGTGGGAAAGTAAATACAATCCAATTGCTACTGTTAAGTATGGAATCGGAATGTTATTTCTTGGAATCGGAATGGCATGTGTTGCAATAGGAGCAAGCGGAATTGAGCCCGGAGCTAAAACAGCATCAGTAAGTATGATTTGGTTGATTTTAGTATTTCTTTTTCATACTATGGGAGAATTGTGTATTTCGCCTGTTGGGTTGTCCTATGTTAGTAAATTAGTTCCAGCTAGAATGATTGCCCTTATGTTTGGAATATGGTATTTGGCTGTTGCAATAGGTATGAAAGGAGCTGGAATTTTCGGGGAAAACATCGACAAGATTGCTGATGAACACGGGTTGAGTTATTTCTTTTGGATTTTGACAATAATTTCTGTAGTTATCGCGCTATTATCCATAGTCATGTCTCCAATTATTAAAAAATTGATGCATGGTGTCAGGTAATTGACATTATGTTGGTATTCTTTTTGTTATATTTGAAAAAAAATTTAAAACGATGAAAAAAATAGTAATTACTTTATTTCTAATCTTGGGTTCGTTAACAATACAAGCGCAAGAGTTAACATGGCAAACTAATATAAATAAAGCCATGGAGATTTCAAAAAAATCTAAAAAACCATTATTTTTATTTTTCACAGGAAGCGATTGGTGCGGATGGTGTATTCGTTTACAAAAAGAAGTTTTTAAAACTCCCGAATTTGAAAAATGGGCTAAAAATAATGTTGTACTAGTTGAACTAGATTTCCCAAGACGAACTCCTCAAGAACCAGAAATTCAAAAACAAAATGCTGAATTACAACAAACTTTTGGCGTTCAAGGATATCCAACCGTTTGGTTTGTTAATGCAAGCAAAAAAGACGGTAAAATTAATCTTGAAAAATTAGGAAGTACGGGATATCTTGCGGGCGGACCATCTGCTTGGTTAGCAAATGCAAATCAAATTTTAGGTAATAAAAAATAGTAATTTCAACTAACATTAAATCTTATAAAATCCCTTTTCATTGGTATAGTGAAAAGGGATTTTTTCTTTTTTACAAGTTGCCTCCCAAATCCGAATATAGCTTTTAAAGTTTGAACCATCAACAATGATTTCTTTGGGTTTGTATGTCTTGATCAAGCGCTGCATATTGAGTTTTGGCGATTGAATAATTACTAAAATATCAGGATAAATTTCCTTTTGATAAATACACGAACTGTCAATGACTAATATTTTCTGATGTTTGAAATACATTAGATTTTGCAATGATTTTTTTGCTGTAACTTCACAAAAATTGTCAACCAAATACGATTGAATAAGTAAATTAGAATACAGGTTTTTACGAATGCTATCATTACTATAAACAGTTACTGCATTCCCATTTCTTTCTGTAATTATTGTGTTCTTTTTATAATTAAAAACGATTAACTCTTCATTATTTTGACTTTCTTTTTTTTTAATAATAAATATAATCTGCATTAGAAGAATGCTTGCAAAAACTATTGTTAGTCGCTTAAAAGCGGGTCTTTTAATCCAAAGAATAATTAGAATAATTACCAAATAGGAACTCCACAGCATTGCTGTCGAAAACGAAATATTTTTAAAAACAAAAACATCAAATGAAGCAACCCAATGAATAATACTATTTAGAAGAGCAATCAAAAACTCAATAGCTTTTGCAATGAATTCAGGAACAGTATGAAATGTAGTAATCAGTACAGCTACAACACCAACCGCCATAATTATACCGAGTAAAGGCAGAATAAGCAAATTGGTTACAAAAAACAATCCCGGGAATTGATGAAAATAATAAATGCTTAATGGCATTGCGCCTATTTGTGCTGCAAAAGAAACGGTGATAATATCCCAAAAGTAGGTAATGATTTTATTTTTTGGTTGCCAAATGTTAGCTAAAATAGGTTGTAACCAAAGTATAAAAAACAAAGCAAGATAGCTCAATTGAAATCCTACATCAAATAAAAAAGACGGTTTGAAAAGCAAAATCAGTAGCATAGAAACTACTAGCGTATGAAAAATATTGACTGTTCTTCTTAAGTGAATTCCGATTGCCAGAAAGGAAAACATAGTTACCGAACGCACGATTGATGGAGATAGACCAGCCAAAATAGCAAATGACCAAAGCGACAAAACAACTAAAGTTAATTTCAACAGAGAGCCTTTTCTTGAATTACTAATTGGTTTTAGTAAAAAAGTAATAAAAAGCAAAATGAAACCAACATGCAAACCCGAAACGGACAAAATATGAATCGCTCCGGCATATTGATAATCTTTCAAAACTTCGGGGGAAATGTCTTGTTGCTGCCCAAGAATTAATGCATTTAGCACATTTAATTCTTCATTTGAAATAGCAGATTTTTCTAAGTTTGAAATTATAGTTTCTCTAAAATTTGAGAAACCTGCCCACAAACTTGCTTCGTAATTTGTAATTTTTATTTGATTTGGTTTTGTATATACTTGCGCATATATTTCTTGATTTTCAAGGTATTTACCATAATCAAATAAGCTTGGATTTAATGGATTTTTGTTTTTAAAAACGATCCCAATTACTTCTAAACGAGAACCGATTTTCAGATTTTTACTATTATCTTCTTTAGGAATATTTAGAATAACTTTTCCAAAACTTCTTTCGAGATCAATATTTTTTACGGCAGTAATATATCGTTTATTTTTTTGAGTGCTTTTTAGCTTTTCAACCAAAAGTAAATCTAATACATGAGCTTTATCTTAATACTTAATTTGATTGGTATAATGATATTGATTTGAGTTTTCTTTATGTATAAGAGATGTTGAAATTCCTAGTAAAAAAGATGCTAGAAAAACAAAAATTCCAAAGAGTATATTGTAAAGACTATTCTTTTGACTGTAAAGAGAAGAAATGTATAAGACAATTATACCAAATAATAAGCAACTAAATATAAAAATAGAATTCGGACTTACTATCCGACACAAAAGTATTCCAAATAGAAATCCAATAAATATTCTCGCTAAAGGAAATTGTAAGATTTTCACATAATAAAAGTAAGTAAAAATTCAATTCCTGCAAGAAAATTATTCTATAATTCTGTTGATTCGTTTAAAAGTTCTCTCGTAATACGATTCTTTTAAAGAAGAAATAATGACACCGCTTTGGGTTGAAGAATGAATGAATTTAATCTCGTCGCCATTTACTTCGACAATCATACCTACATGATTTATTCGATGTTGCCCGCGATTGATAAAGAAAATAAGGTCTCCCTTTTTGGCATTCTCAGGTTTTATTTCTATGCCAATTTTAGCCATTTCGTGTGAGGAACGAGGAAGCGTAATGTCAAATTTTTTGAATGTGGAATACATTAAACCTGAGCAGTCAAAACCTGCTGTAGTTGTTCCGCCAGAACGATAACCAGTACCTAACTTATCTGATGCAACATTAATGAGCTGTAATGCAAGATAACTCTCAGTATTATTTTCGATAAAAATATCGGTTGCATTATTGTCATTGAGAACAGTATTTTTTTTCTTTGGGTCGGTATTAAAACCATTTATCGATGTGCCCAGAGTAGAAAATTCGTTTAAAATAACATTATGTATGCTATTGTTTGAGGCAAAAGTGCAGCCGCATACAATCAAAAAAAGAGCTATTTTAAATATATTTTTCATTCACTTAGGTAAGGGGGGCAAATATAGTGTTTTAAACACTTAAGCCAAATTTTTTAACACTTTAACAATTATTTTTGCGGTTTTTTCACTGGCACCAACGCCACCAAGTTTAGACTCCAAGTCGTCATATTTTTTTAACAACACTTTTCGGTGATTTTCTTCTAATAATTTGGAAAGCTCTTGCTCTAAATTTTTAGAATTGAATTTTTCTTGAATGAGTTCAGTAACAACTAGTTCATCCATAATCAAATTGACTAACGAAATATACTTTAAGGTAATAATCCTTTTAGCAATTTGATACGATGCCCAACTTCCTTTATAACAAACAACTTCGGGCACTTTGAATAAGGCAGTTTCCAGAGTTGCCGTTCCTGAAGTTACCAAAGCTGCAGTAGCAATACTAAGTAAATCATAGGTTTTGTTAGAAATAAACTTCACGTTTTCGTTGGTCAAAAATGGTGAATAAAAATGATATTCCTGACTTGGAGCACCGGCAATTACAAACTGATATTCAGGAAAATCAGAGACTATGCTCAACATAACGCTTAACATTTTGGAAATTTCCTGTTTTCTGCTTCCGGGAAGAATTGCAATGATTGGTTTTTCGTTTAGATTATTCTCTTTTCGAAAAGTTGCTTCATCAGTTTTTATGCGATTGTGAATAGCATCAATTAATGGATGACCAACAAATTCAACCGGAAAATGATGTTTTATTTCAAAGAAATCTTTTTCAAAAGGAAGAATGACAAATAATTTATCAAAATCTCTTTTTACGGCTTTGATTCGGTTTTCTTTCCATGCCCATATTTGTGGCGCAATATAATAATGCGTTTTTATTCCTTTACGTTTTGCCCATTTGGCAATCCGCATATTGAAACCTGGATAATCAATAAAAATTATTACATCTGGATTAAATTTTTCAATGTCGGTTTTACAAATTTTTATGTTATTGAGAATGGTTTTGAGGTTCATAACAACCTCAGAAAAACCCATAAAAGCCAATTCACGGTAATGTTTTACTAAAGTTCCTCCAACATTTTGCATCAAATCGCCACCCCAAAATCTAATATCCGCAGCATCATCTTCTTTTAAAAGGGCTTTCATTAAATTCGAACCATGTAAATCTCCAGAAGCTTCTCCGGCAATGATGTAATATTTCATTTTACGTGTATTTGTTTGATATTGGTGTAAAATGCAGTCGCTAATGCTCGCGTCAGTTTTATAGATTTAAAATCAAAAACCCCAAGAATTTAATTGTTGAATAGCATGATGAGCTGTTAAATCAAACTGTACTGGAACTATAGAAATGTATCCATTTGAAAGTGCCCATTCATCAGTATCTTCTCCTTTGTCTTGGTTAACAAATTCTCCTGTTAACCAATAATAATCTTTGCCATAAGGAGTTTGTCTTTTGTCAAATTTCTCCATCCAAATCGCTTTCGCTTGACGGCAAATTTTAATTCCTTTAATTTCTTCAAATTTTAGTTTAGGAAAATTAACATTCAAAACAGTTCCTTCCGATAGTTTTTTTGCCAAAACTTCTAAAGCAATTTTTTTGATATAAGGTTTTATTTGCTCAAAGTCAGCATTCCAATCATAATCCAACAAAGAGAATCCAATGGCTGGAATTCCTTCTATTCCTGCCTCAACGGCTGCACTCATCGTCCCGGAATAAATAACATTAATCGAAGAATTAGAACCATGATTAACACCTGACACACATAAATCTGGTTTTTTCTTTAGAATTTCATTAACTGCAAATTTTACACAATCTACTGGCGTTCCTGAGCAGCTATATTCAGTAATAGCAGCATTTTTGGCTGAAATTTTATTTAAATAAAGCGTACTGTTGATAGTAATTGCATGACCCATTGCACTTTGCGGACTATCCGGTGCAACGACAATTACTTCGCCAATTTCTGCCATGACTGAAATTAAGGCACGTATTCCTGGGGCATTTATGCCATCATCATTAGTAATTAAAATTGTTGGCTTGGATATCATATTTTGAAATTATGTAACTAGCACAGTTTTTTTGCGTCTTATGCACTGGCAAAATTAACTATTTTTAAGGTTTTAAACAGCTACATTTTTATAACTTTGAAAAATGTTACCAATTTTATGTAATACACTTTAATGATTTTAACAAAAATTTATCTAGACAAGAAATTCTAAGCCTATTTTTTTGTTTACTTTAGACCAAATAATTAATGAATAAAATAATTCAATTTATGAGAAGGAACTACAAAATACTAATTGTAATAATAGCGTTATGTATAGGTTTATGGAGTTTTATACCAAGAGAAAAATCTTCTGATCCTGAGAAAGATAAAATGTTGATAGAATTATTGACGTTTGTAATTGAAAAAGGACATTATAGCCCTGCAATGATCGATGATGCTTTTTCAAAAGGGGTTTATAAAGATTATTTGAATGCGTTAGATCCTTCCAAACGATTCTTCTTACAATCAGATATGGATGAGTTTGCCAAATATGAGACTCAAATTGATGACCAAATTAAAAGTAAAGATTTGACTTTTTTTGATTTGACTTATACTCGATTAATGAAAAGAATGGAAGAAAGCAAATCGTATTATAAATTAGCTTTAGAAAATCCATTTGATTACAAAAAAGTAGAATCTATAAATACTGATTACGAGAAATTACCATATTCGAAAAATATTCAAGAATTAAAGGAAAGATGGCGTTTACAAGTTAAATTATCTACTTTATCATCTTTAGTTGAAAAACAAAAATTAGAAGAGGATTTAGTAAAAGACAAAAGCAAAACTTTAGAGCAAAGGTTAAATGAGTATAGAGAAACTCAAGGTGACAAACTAAGCCCTGAATCAGAAAAGAAATTTATTTCAGATTTTGAGAAAAGAAAAAATCAAGCGCCAAAAACATATGAGCAATTAGAAAAGGAGACTAGAGAAAGCACATTAAATTCTTTGAATGACAACTTTAATTTCATTAAAGATTTGAATAGAGAGGATTGGTTTTCGATTTATATAAATGCGATAGCTTCTCGTTTTGATCCACATACTTCTTATTTTGCGCCAAATGATAAAGAAAAATTTGATGTGAGCATGAGCGGAAAATTAGAAGGAATTGGTGCTCGTTTACAAAAGAAAAATGATTTCACAGAAATTACAGAATTAATTTCTGGCGGTCCGGCATGGCGAGGAAAAGAGCTTGAGGCTGGAGATATTGTCTTAAAAGTAGCTCAAGCAGATGCGGAACCTGTTGATGTAGTTGGCATGCGATTAGATGATGTCGTTAAAAAAATAAAAGGACCAAAAGGGACAGAAGTTCGTTTAACTGTAAAGAAAACAGATGGTTCGATTAAAGTAATTACAATTATTCGCGATGAGGTTGAAATTGAAGAAACCTATGTAAAATCAAGTATTGTAGAAAAAGACGGCTTTAAATACGGAATAATTTATTTACCAAAATTCTATATCGATTTTGATGACCAGAACAGTCGCGATGCAGGAAAAGATGTCGCTAAAGAAGTTGAAAGATTAAAAGCAGCAGGCGTTCAGGGTATTGTAATGGATGTTAGAGATAATGGAGGAGGTTCCTTAAAAACTGTCGTTGATATTGCAGGATTGTTTATTGAGCAAGGCCCAATTGTTCAGATTAAATCGGCAGCGGGTAAAAAGGAAGTTCTTTATGATAGAGACTCCAAAGTACAATGGGATGGTCCGTTGGTAGTAATGATTAATGAATTTTCAGCCTCGGCTTCAGAGATTTTAGCTGCAGCCATTCAAGACTACAAGCGAGGTGTAATTATTGGAAGCAAACAATCATACGGAAAAGGAACCGTACAAAATGTAATAGATTTAAATCAGTTTGTTCGCGGTAATACCTTCGGAGATTTGGGCGCTTTGAAAACAACAACTCAAAAATTCTATAGAATAAATGGAGGCTCAACTCAATTGGAAGGAGTGAAAAGTGATATCGCTATCCCAGATAGATATTCCTATCTAAAAATGGGTGAAAGAGATATAGATAATGCCATGCCATGGGATAAGATTGATGCCGCTGATTACAAAGTGTGGGACAAACAAAACAATTTTGATTTAACTATTTCTAAAAGCAAGGAACGAATGAGTAATAATGCTCAATTGAATCTGATTGATGATAATGCAAAATGGCTGGATGAAAGAAATAAAGAAAACATTTATAGCTTAAACATAGATAAATTCAAAGCGGAACAAAAAGCATTAGACGAAAAGAATAAAAAATACAAGCCAATCGTTGACTATAAAAACAATTTTGATTTTAATTCGCTTCCTTATGAAGTTGATGAAATGAACAAAGATTTAGTGCTTAAAGAAAAACGTGAGAGATGGCATGAAAGTTTGTCAAAAGACATTTATATTGAAGAAGCTATTCATATTCTAAACGATTTACAATTGGAAAATACCAAAGGTTTAACATCAAAAGTTAAAAAAGAAAAACTTGTTAAATCGTAATTTTAAATACCTAATAAAGAAGTAATTTATTTAAATTACCACTCGTTTACTTTGTTGGCATCCATTTTTAGGAAGATAAAAAGTAATATGGTAAAACCCCAAAGTCCGGAACCTCCGTATGAGAAAAATGGCAGTGGAACACCAATGGTAGGGAATATACCTGCCACCATGGCTATATTTACAAAAAAGTGTATAAACAGAACAGCGGCAACACTATACCCATAGACTCGGCTGAATTTGGTTTTTTGCCTTTCGGATAAATAGATAATCCGCATTATTAAACAGAGGAAAAGACCAATTATAAAAAGACATCCTAAAAATCCCCATTCTTCGCCAACTGTTGTAAAAATATAATCGGTGTGTTGTTCTGGCACAAAACCACCTTTTGTTTGTGTTCCTTCTAGATATCCTTTGCCAAACCAACCGCCAGACCCAATTGCAATTTCAGATTGATTTGTGTTATAACCAATACCTTTCATATCGACTTCTTTGCCTAAAAGAATATTAAATCGGTCTCTATGATGTTGTTTAAAAACATTTACAAAAACATAATCTACTGAAAAGACAAAACCACCAATCATCACAAATACTAAGGCACTCAATATCCAATTTCTGTTTATGATTCGACTTCTATAATAAACAAATAGTATAACAACTAAAGCTATTACAGTTAGGATTAATGGTTTTATAATTAATGCTAATACAAATAAAATTAAGGTAATAAATCCTGTCAAAACATACCATGAAGGCAAACCTTCTCTGTATAAAACCAAAATAAAGACACAAAAAATTAGGGCACTTCCAGGATCATGTGGAGCAATTAACAAAATTGGCAGAAAAAGTATTCCTAATGCTTGAATCTGTCTATTTAAATCTTTCAGATTTACTTGAACATCACTCAAATATTTGGCTAAAGCCATAGCAGTTGCAACTTTTACAAATTCGGATGGTTGTATGCCAAAGGAACCAAAAGAGTACCAATTGGCTTGACCTTTTATGGTTTTCCCAAATACATATAAACCCGCTAAAGAAAGTAATCCGATTACATATATGATACTGGAAAATTTTTCGTAGAACTTTCCTTCAACAGATAAAACGATAAAAATTAGTGGAATCGTCAGGATGATAAACATAAATTGTTTCCCATAAATTTGACTAAAGTCAAAAATCGAAGTTTCCTGTTCAATTGAAGATAATGAAGACGAATAGATATTTAGCCAACCCATAATCACTAAGGCGAAATAGATGACTATGCTTATCCAGTCTAGATTATTGGTTACACTTTGATTTTTCATTTTTTGAGAAATTAAGGTTTTAGAGTAGTTCTCTTTTTAATTTCACTGGTATCTTTCACAGTAACTTTAACTTTTTCCTGCATTGAAACTTTGATATTTATCAAAGTGTCTTTTATGGGTTTGGCAATAAAACGGTTATATTCGGGTTGTAAGTCTTTTGCAAGAATTCTCGTTTCTAAATCTTTGCGTGTTATTTTATGTTTGATGTATTTTTCAATCATTAAACTGGCTATAGGTCCTGCTATAGTAGCTCCAAATCCACCATTTTCTACTAGTATGGCAATAGCAATTTTCGGATTATCCTTGGGAGCAAAAGCTACAAAAATAGAGTGATCTTTTAATTGTACTCTTTTGCCATCTACTTTGGTAAAATTTTCTGCTGTTCCTGTTTTTCCACAAATATCAATACCTTCAACATTTAAACCATGTGCTGTCCCCAAATTATAAACATCAAATAATCCACTAATCATGGATTCAAAATATTTTTTATTAATAGTAGTTACGTGTTTAGTGGTGAATTTTTTATCAATAACATGTCCTTTTATTTTTTTGATGATATGAGGCGTGTAATAATAACCACGATTGGCAACTGCCGCCATCATATTTGCTAATTGTACAGGCGTCATCAAAACTTCCCCTTGACCAATTGCGTTGGAAACAATGGTTTTACTATCCCAATGCCATCCAGGATACATTCTATTATAAGTTTTTCCCGTTGGAACTTTCCCTTTTTTCCCTGTTGGTAAATCGTATCCCATAAATTGACCTAATCCAAAACTTTTCACATGATTACTCCAAATATTAACCGCGGATTCCGGTTTCAAATACTTATTAATTATTCGCATGTACACATTTCCAAAATAGGCATTACAAGAATTATAAATTCCGTTATGCAGTTGATGAGGTCCTGATCCATGGCATTTCATGAACCTTCCTCTTGCATAACTAAATCCATGATTACACATGAAAGTAGTTTGTTCATCGATTACTTTTTCTTGTAAACCAATCAATCCAGTTAATATTTTAAATGGTGATCCAGGAGGATATTCTGCTAACAAACCTCTGTCATATAATGGTTTTGCAATAGAATCTTTGTATAAAGTAGTGTAATTTTTAGAACGCTGTCTTCCAACTAAAATTGCAGGATCATAAGATGGAGCAGTTACTAATGCTAAGATTTCACCTGTTTTTGGTTCGATAGCTACAATTCCACCACGTTTGTTAATCATTAATTCTTCTCCATATTTTTGAAGTTCGGCATCAATACTTAAATTAATGTCGCTTCCCTGAACAGCAATTGTATCAAATCTCCCTTCTTTATAAGAGCCAATATCCCGATTGTATTTATCCTTTTGAATATATTTTACCCCTTTTATCCCGCGTAAAAAATCTTCATAACTTTCTTCAACACCTTGTCTGCCAATTAAATCTCCGGAATTATAATACTTGTTTTTTTGAATGATTTTATCATTTACTTGAGTGATAAATCCAAAAACATTAGCTCCAAAAGCCACTTGATAATCTCTTAAAGATCTTTTTTGAATATAGAAGCCAACAAACTTTCTTTGAATTTCTTGAAAGGCAGCGTATTCTTTTTTATTTAGTTGAGATAGAAAAACTGAAGGAAGTCTAGGACTGTAAACTTTAGCTTTAGCAATTTTTTTAAGAAAATCTTCTTTGGTAATTTTTAATAAGGAACAGAATTCTGTTGTGTCTAAATCTTTGACATCTTTTGGGATAACCATAATGTCATAGGAAGGTTGATTGGCAACTAGAAGTTTCCCATTTCTATCATAGATATAACCACGCTCCGGATAATCATAAGCAATTTTAATGGCATTATTATCCGATTTTAATTTTAGCGTATCATCAATTACCTGTAAGTAAAAAAGACGCAAAACAAGTAAAATAGTAGCAACAAAAATAATAGTGGGTAGCAAAACCTTTCTCATCGCTTACTTGGCTTAATAATATAGATAATGATAATACAAGTTATAATTGTAAAAATGGTACTCAATAAAGTTCGAACCAAGATATCCCAAATGAAACTTACTTTAAAAACTTCTAGTACAAACAACACAAAGTGATGTAATACGATAGCAATTAGTAAAAATGAAAATCGTTCTGGTGTTAGTGCATCATTTAGTCTAACAGTTTGATATTCATAACTTAGACCAAAAGAAAATTTAAAGATAGCAGGTCTATAATAGGCAAGTACTAAACAAGCAGCTGCATGAACTCCACCTGAATTCCAAAACATATCCATTAGTAATCCTAACAAAAAACTAGCTGCTAATAATCCACTTTTGTTTCCGTTTACGGGATAAAGAATTATAAAAAGGATATAAGGAAACGGATTGATAAAGCCAAAAAGATCAATTCTATTGAATATCAGAATCTGAGCTGCAAGCAACAAAATAAAACGAGTAATATTTCCTAATAAGGCACTATTCATCTTTTTTACTTTGACTTTCTAAATTAATAATTTCTTCAGTGTCTTTATTTTTAATGATATATACATGTCCTAAGTTGGTCATGTCATTGAATAGTCTGATGTCCAGAGTATAGTAATTGGTTTCATTGTCAATATATACTTTTTCTATAGTTCCAATACCAATGTTTTCAGGGAATATGATAGATTGACCACCTGTTACAATCGTATCACCCTTACGAACACCGGCCAATCTTGGAACATCTATCAATTGAACAAAGCCGGTACTTTTGCCATTCCATACTAAAGAACCAAAGTGATTTGATTTTTTGATTTTTGCATTGATTTGCGATTTCACATTTAAAACACTGATGATGGTGGAATAGTTTTTCGAAGTTTTGTCTACAATTCCGACAATACCAGCACTGTTAATTACACCCATATTAGGTTTGATTCCTGAAGATTGACCATTATTAATGGTAATATAATTTTCAAGAATACTATATGAGTTATGAATTACTTTGGAAATAATGATATCTGTTTTCTTAACTCCTTTGATAGAATCAATTTGTGGGAGCTTAGTAGTGTCTTTAAGATTAAATAAAAGCGATTTTAAACGAGCATTCTCCTTAGCTAATTCTTCATTTTGTTTTCTTAATCCAAAATATTCATCAATATTATTTATCCTTTCGTAAATCCCGCCGGTAAAGAAATTGGCCGAACTTATGATTTTACTTTTGTGATAGGAATGTGATTGAATTGTCAGCGAAATAGATAGTGTCAAAAGCAGCAAAAACAGTAAGCGATTACTGTTTTTAAGTACAAAATTAACTATTTGCTGCATGGTTTAGCTGTATAAATATAAATGTAAACTGTATACTGAAAACGAAGTACTGAAAACTATTTTATAAGTATGCTTCTGAATTTCGGAATATTTTTAAGCGCCATTCCAGTTCCACGAACAACAGCTCTTAAAGGGTCTTCTGCAATGTATACCGGTAAATCTGTTTTTTGAGAAATACGTTTGTCTAATCCTCTCAACATAGATCCTCCACCTGCAAGATAAATACCAGTGTTGTATATATCGGCTGCTAATTCAGGCGGCGTTTGCGATAAAGTTTCCATAATCGCATCTTCAATACGTTGTATCGATTTGTCTAAAGCTTTTGCGATTTCTCTATAGGAAACTTCAACCTGTTTTGGTTTACCAGTCAATAAATCTCTTCCTTGAACTGACATATCATCTGGAGGTGTTTCTAAATCATCAGTAGCAGCACCAATAGTAATCTTTATTTTTTCTGATGTGCTTTCTCCTACAAATAAGTTGTGTTGCGTTCTCATGTAATACACAATGTCATTAGTGAAAACGTCACCGGCAATCTTAACAGATTTGTCACATACAATTCCACCTAAAGCAATAACCGCAATTTCTGTAGTTCCTCCACCAATGTCTACAATCATGTTTCCTTTTGGTTGCATAATATCGATACCAATACCAATTGCCGCAGCCATTGGTTCGTGAATAAGATATACTTCTTTTCCGTTTACACGCTCGCAACTTTCTTTTACGGCACGCATTTCTACTTCGGTAATTCCGGATGGAATACAAACCACCATTCTAAGTGCTGGTGTAAACATTTTTTTCTTTAAGGCCGGTATGCTTTTGATGAACATACTAATCATTTTCTCTGACGCATCAAAATCAGCAATAACCCCATCTTTTAAAGGACGTATGGTTTTTATATTTTCATGTGTCTTTCCCTGCATCATATTGGCTTCTTTACCAACAGCGATAATTTTTCCCGTTATTCGGTCTCTAGCAACGATTGACGGGCTGTCAATTACAACTTTATCATTGTGTATTATCAGAGTGTTTGCGGTACCAAGGTCGATGGCGATGTCCTCAGTCATGAAATCAAAAAATCCCATAGATTTATTTAGGGTTAATGTTTATAAAAATTTAACATACAAAGTTAAACAAATTAATGTTTAAAATGACGAGTTCCGGTAAATACCATTGAAACTTTATTTTCATTACAAAAATTAATACTCAACTCATCTTTTATAGAACCACCAGGCTGAATAACTGCAGTAATTCCAGCATTATGAGCAATTTCAACACAATCCGGGAAAGGGAAAAAAGCATCGCTTGCCATCACAGCACCATTCAAATCAAAACCAAAAGTTGTCGCTTTTTCAATTGCCTGTTTTAACGCATCTACTCTTGAAGTCTGTCCGGTTCCTGATGCTACTAATGTACTATTTTTTGCAAATACAATAGTGTTTGATTTGGTATTTTTACAAATTTTTGAAGCAAATATTAAATCGTCTATTTCCTGTGCGGTTGGAGCCGAATTAGTAACCACTTTTAAATGGTCTTTTTCATCAGTAATATTGTTTCTTTCTTGTACTAATAATCCATTTAAACAAGTTCTCACTTGACTGTTTGGTAATTCAACATCATACTGCACCAAAATAATCCTATTTTTCTTTTCAGATAAAATGGAAACAGCTTCTTCATCAAATGCAGGCGCAATTACCACTTCGCAGAAAAGTGAATTAATTTCTTTTGCTGTAGTTGTATCTATTTTCCCATTAGCAATCAAAACCCCACCAAAAGCCGAAGTTGGATCACCTGCTAAAGCTGCTAAATATGCTGCTGCCATAGTGCTTCTTGTAGCTAATCCACAGGCGTTATTATGTTTTAAAATGGCAAAAGTCGGTTCGTTGTTTTTGAATTCTAAAATTAAATTCACCGCTGCATCAACATCTAACAAATTATTATATGACAATTCTTTTCCGTGTAATTTGCTGAACATTTTGTCAAATTCGCCAAAGAAAAATCCTTTCTGATGTGGGTTTTCGCCATACCTTAAAATCTGACCTTCAGAAATACTTGTTTTGAAATAAGTATCATCTTCATTAAAATAATTGAAAATTGCAGTGTCATAATGTGAAGAAACATGGAATGCCTTTGTTGCCAAAAGTTTTCTTTGTTCTAATGTTGTGCTTCCGTTTTGTGCCGAAATAATATCTAGTAAAGTTGAATACTCATTTACTGAAGCTACGATAACGGTGTCTTTAAAATTCTTTGCTGCCGCCCGAATTAATGAAATCCCACCGATATCAATTTTTTCAATGATTTCAGCTTCGCTTGCGCCTGACGCCACTGTTTTTTCGAACGGATATAAATCTACTATTACTAAATCGAGTTGTGGAATTTCAAATTCACGCATTTGTTGTACATCTGTTTCATTCTCCTGACGGTTTAGTATGCCTCCAAAAATTTTCGGATGCAACGTTTTTACTCTGCCGCCAAGTATAGAAGGGTAGGAAGTAACTTCTTCAACAGGAACTACCGGAATCCCTAAATCATTAATGAATTCTTCGGTTCCACCAGTGGAATAAATTGTTACGTTTTGTTCGTGTAGTTTGCGAACTATCGGTTCTAATCCGTCTTTTGAAAAGACTGAAATCAGAGCCGATTGGATGGTTTTTGTTGTGCTCATTGTGTAGTTGTGTTTAGCTTCGATCAGTTCGGACAAAAGCGTCCTCGAATAAGGAACAAAAGTAGTTTTTTTGAATGCAAAATTCAAGTAAGAAGTGTAACAATATTTTATTTTTCCACACCAATAAAGCAATCTTTAAAATAGTGGTGATTTTCATTATATTTATCAAAATTTATAACACCATAAACCAACCTTAATGTTACTTTATTTAAGACTACTCAAAGAAAGTTTTACTTTTGCTATGAATGCGCTACGCATCAATAAATTGCGAACGATGCTTTCTTTATTGGGTGTCACTATTGGAATATTTTCCATCATTGCTGTGTTGGCAGCGGTTGATTCTTTAGATAGAAAAATTAAAGCTGATTTGAGTTCATTGGATAAAAACACGATTTATTTAACCAATAGGTCTTTTGGCCCAAGTGATATTCCGAGATGGAAGAGGGACCAATTTCCAAAAGTCAGTTATGAAGAATACCAATTTTTAAAATCTTCGTTGAACAATGTAGAAGATTTGTGTTACCAGTATATGACTTTAAACCAAACTCTAAAATTTGAAGCTAATACAGTTGATAATGTAAATATGGTTCCCGTAACTTCTGAGTTTACAGATATCCAGCGAATGGAGTTTTCCTCCGGGCGTTTTTTTAATGATTCAGAATCCAATTCAGGAAAGCAAGTGGTAGTGATTGGACATGAAATAGCAAAATCGCTTTTTAGTGAGCTTGACCCAATTGGGAAATCGATTCGTATGTATGGGCAACAGTTTACGGTGATTGGCATTACTAAAAAGAAAGGTGAATCCACTTTGGAATTTGGAGGAGGCGATGATGTTTCTGCTTTTTTTCCTTCTAATTTTCTAAGAAGAATTTATGGCGATAACAACTCAAAAGTATCTGCCTTGATAATAATAAAACCTGAAAAAAACATTGATATTGACGAATTGAAAGCTGAAATCTCTCAAAAATTACGATCTTTCAGAGGTGTAAAGGAAGGTGATATTAACAACTTTTTTATCAGTGTGCTTTCAGGGTTTACCGATTTGTTAGACGGATTAATAAGCCAAATTCGATTCGGAGGAATTATTATAAGTCTTTTTTCGTTTTTAGTTGGAGGTTTCGGAATTGCTAATATTATGTTTGTTTCCGTGAAAGAAAGAACCAATTTAATAGGAATTCAAAAATCATTAGGCGCAAAAAATAAATTTATCCTTTTTCAATTTTTATTCGAAGCAATTATCCTATGTTTAATAGGTGGAATTATTGGACTGCTGATAGTTTGGCTTTTGTCAATGTTGCTCACAAATGTATTGGAATTTGAATTTGTTTTAAGTTTTCTGAATATTCTTATAGGTTTTGGCCTGTCTATGATAGTAGGTTTGTTAGCCGGAATTCTGCCTGCTATTTCTGCCTCGAGATTAGATCCTGTAGAAGCGATTAGAAGCGGGATGTAATTGAGTGTTCAGTTTGCTGTCGCAGTGTTCAGTTTTTATAAATTATATTGACAAGAGTTTCTTCATTCCTAAAAAAAACACAAAGCGTAAACTTTGTGTCTTTCTATTCTTTGTTTCCTTTGTGGTAAATAGTTATCTGATATCCTGATTTAAAATCAAATCGAGATATAAATTAATCTTGTCTTTCAGTTCTTTTCTTGGTGCAATAAAGTCAAGGAAGCCATGGTCCAATACAAACTCAGCGGTTTGGAAACCTTCTGGTAAATCTTTTCCGGTAGTATCACGAACAACTCTTGGCCCAGCAAAACCAATTAAAGCGCCAGGTTCAGAAATGTTAACATCACCAAGCATCGCATAAGAAGCGGTTGTTCCTCCGGTTGTTGGATCTGTACAAAGCGAAATGTAAGGAATTTTAGCATCAGCTAATTGGGCCAATTTTGCTGACGTTTTTGCTAATTGCATTAAGGAATAAGCAGCTTCCATCATACGAGCACCACCCGATTTTGAAATCATTACAAACGGAATTTTGTGTTTGATAGCATAGTCAATACCTCGAGCAATTTTTTCTCCTACTACAGCACCCATAGAACCTCCAATAAAAGCGAAATCCATACAGCAAACTACTAAGTCTTTTCCTTTTGATTTTCCAACACCTGTCCTGACAGCATCTTTCAATCCTGTTTTGTCGATAGCGTCTTTTAATCTATCTGAGTATTTTTTGGTATCTACAAAACTCAATGGGTCTTTGGAAGTCATTTTAGCATCCAATTCTATGAATTCATTGTTGTCAAACAAGATTTCAAAATATTCTTTACTGCCAATTCTAACATGAAAATCATCTTCAGGACTAACCCAAAGATTTCTAGCTAATTCGTCTTGGTCAATAATTTTACCTGTTGGCGATTTATACCAAAGCCCTTTTGGAACGTCTTTTTTGTCTTCGGTTGCGGTAGTAATACCTTTTTCTGTCCTTTTAAACCAAGCCATAATTTTAATGGATAATGGATAATTGACAATGGATATTTAATAATTGTCAATTATCAATTGTTAATTATAATGTGTTAACGTTATTCAAATCAGCAAATGCCTGTTCTAATCTTTTGTTAAAAGTCACTTCGCCTTCGCGTATCCATTTTCTTGGATCATAGTGTTTTTTGTTTGGAGAATCTGCTCCGTCTGGGTTTCCGATTTGGGTTCTTAAATAATCAATCTTATTCAACATATAGTCTCTAATTCCCTCAGTAAATGCAAACTGTAAATCGGTATCAATATTCATTTTAATTACACCATAACCAATAGCTTCTCTAATTTCTTCTATTGTAGAACCGGAACCACCATGGAAAACAAAATCTACAGGATTGTGACCTGTATTGAATTTATTTTGAACATAATCCTGAGAATTTTTTAGGATTTTTGGAGTCAATTTTACATTACCCGGTTTGTATACTCCATGTACGTTTCCAAAAGATGCGGCAATAGTAAATCTGGGTGAAATTTTCAACAATTCTTCATAGGCATAGGATACTTCTGAAGGCTGAGTATATAGTTTTGAACTGTCAACATCTGAATTATCAACGCCATCTTCTTCTCCTCCTGTAATTCCCAATTCAATTTCTAAAGTCATTCCCATTTTGCTCATTCTTGCCAAATAGATTTTACAAATTTCAATGTTTTCTTCTAAAGGCTCTTCAGACAAATCAATCATGTGAGAAGAATACAAAGGTTTTCCTGTTTCGGCAAAATATTTTTCGGAGGCATCTAACAACCCATCAATCCATGGTAATAATTTTTTAGCACAATGGTCAGTATGCAGAATCACGGTTGCACCATAAGCTTCAGCTAAGGTATGAATGTGTTTTGCCCCCGCAATTCCACCTGCAATTGCTGCTTTTTCGCCCACATTTGAAAGTCCTTTTCCGGCATTAAATTGTGCGCCACCATTTGAAAATTGTATAATTACCGGAGCGTTTAGCTTAGCCGCAGTCTCTAAAACACCATTAATAGTGCTCGATCCTATTACGTTTACCGCAGGTAGGGCAAATCCTTTTGCTTTGGCGTAAGCAAAAATTGCTTGAACTTCATCTCCAGTTGCTACTCCGGGTTTAATATTATGAGCCATTGATTGTGTTGTTTCTAAGTTAATCTCAATCCGACGTTTTGGGATTGGGCTACAAAAATAATAATTTCTAATTTTAGAAAGGATAATTTATACCAATATTTAAAACGGATTTGTCAAAACGCATTTCTTTCAACCATTTTTCATTTTCAGGATTGGCAGGATTGAAGGTTTTAAACCCTAAATCTATTCGGATTACGAAAAAATTAAAGTCATACCTAAATCCAAATCCAGAACCAACTGCAATATTTTCTAAAGATTTCAAGCCCGAAAAAATAGCATCAGGATTTGTTGCAATATCGCTCACATTCCAAATATTTCCGGCGTCGACAAAAAGAGCTCCATTTAACTTTAAAAAAATATTAAAACGGAATTCTGTGCTAAATAACAGCTTCATATTGGCTTCATTAAAATCATTTATCGAGCCTGTTTTTCCTGGCCCCAAACCATAGGATTGCCATGCCCTTATGTCGTTTGTTCCTCCGGCAAAATAACTTCGGGAGAAAGGAACGCTGTTCGAGTTTCCGTAAGGAATGGCTACCCCGCAAAATGCTCTAGCAGCCAGGACTTTTTTACGTGTTAAATCCCAATGTTTGACAAATTCAAACTCGGTTTTAATATATTGCGAAAAAGCTACACCAAAAGAGGTTTTAGAACCTTCTTGTGTTTGTTTAGATGCGCCAGCTACTAGCGACATTAAATTTCCGGCTGATTCTATTTTTGCCTTGATTGCATAAAAATTATTGTCTGATAAATCTTTTTGAGAAGTTTTTGAAAAGGAAATACTTGAAGCAAAAATTAAGTTATCTTCGGTCAATCTTGATTTTTGCTCAACAATACTGTTAATAGATTTAGCATCATTGTTTGAAGGAACGATTAAACCAGTTTTGACGTCGTTTAGGAAACTATTGACGCCATCATTAATTATTAAATTGCCATTGGTGTCGAAATAACTTGGATCAGCGCCATAAATAATTGCTAATTGATTTAAAGCTTTATAAGACGAACGGTAAACATTAAAATAGTTACTCGGATTTATATTTTTTACAA
>NZ_JBMOGQ010000005.1:0-40739 GCF_049318325.1 Flavobacterium sp.
TAAATATCCTGGTGCGCCTGGAGTTCAGACTTTTGTTGTAAACAACAATGAAGATTTTAAAATCGGTCAAACTTATATTACACCTATAGAAGTTAATCATGGTAATCTACAGGTTTTTGGTTATAGAATTCAGGATTTTGTTTATTTAACAGATGTAAAAACTATTGATATTGCTGAAATCAAAAAACTAATTGGTGTAAAAGTATTGGTTGTGAATGCATTAAGAGAAGAACCACATCAAACACATTTTAGTTTGCAGGATGCATTAGATTTTATACATTTGGTTCAACCAGAAAGAGCTTATTTGACACATATAAGCCATCTTATGGGATTTCACGAAGAAGTTCAACAACGATTGCCAAAAAATGTATTTTTGGCTTATGACAATTTAATAATTACGCTTTAGTTTTATGAAAAAATCACTGTTTTTATATCTTTTTATTATCGCTGCTCTTTTTAATATTTTTACTTATAAATATTTTACTTCGAAAGAAAGTAGTGAGCAAAAATCATCCACAGAAACTAACGATAGTTCTTCTGTAACTTCTTCCAAAGTCATGACTGATAGTATTACTCGTTTGTATGATAAACTAAATGATGCCAATACTTTTTCATTGGAAAATAATGACAGAGCACAAAATTATTTGTATGAAAGTAACAAAATAAATAATGTTCCGGTATTTGCTGAAAAAGTGAAACAAGCGCTGTTGAGTTATAATGACAGTTCGGAAGGAAATAAATATACAGACCAGGTTAAAATGGGTAGTCAAAAATTTATTATTAGTAGTGTGAAACTTTTAAACCACCGTTGGATCATTGCTAATTATAGTAATGGAGAACTATGGGGAGAAGTTTTGTTGAAATATTTTGTAGAAAACAATGGCAGTATTTCATTTGAGATTATGAATTCTTATTTATACCCGGCCAATTTAAATTAGCAGTTGACTCAACTAAATATGAAAAAAATAATTACGTTTTTAATTATAGTATTGTTCGTTAGTTCATGCAAACTAATCGACCAAAATGACGATGCAGATGAGAACACGAATGTTGATAAAACATCAAAAGACTCTATTATAGTTAATGATAAAGATGAAAACGGTTGTTTGGCTTCTGCAGGTTATGTTTGGTCAAAAGTGAATAAAGAATGTATAAAAGGTTTTTCCGGCATTCAGTTAAATCCAGTTGACAAACCAAATAATCAGGACGAAACTTTAAGCGCTTATGTATTGTTTAATGAAGATGCTAGTTCGGCAGAAGTTTTCCTTCCAAAAGATACTACATCTATAATTTTAACAAGAGTTTTAAAAGGAAAACCTTGGTTTTTAAAAGACTGGCAGCTTGTGCCATCGAATGGTTATATACTTAAAAAAGGAGCAGTAACTATGTTTTCGGGCGATGGCGAAATAGGGAAGAAGGAAATAGAAACTGATACCGAACAATAACAAAAAGGTCCTGATTTTCAAGATTTTTTTTTGTGTTTTAAGATTGCAACCAATTTTTAAGATCAAAGAAGTTTTGCGGTGCAACTCCATGACCCACAGGATATTCTTTATACACTATCGGAATTCCCAAATTTTCTATTTGAGGTATCGATTTTCTTGCCCATTCTACCGGTATTACTTGATCAACTGAACCGTGTGAAGCAAATATTTTTAGATTACTAAAATCATTGTTCTTGAAGTTATCAATAGCAATTTCTATATTTAAATATCCACTCATGGCTACTAATCGCTGTACTTTTTCAGGATAAGATAACGCGATGGCATAACCCAAAATTGCACCCTGACTAAAACCAATCAATGCAACATCTTGAGAATCTACAGGATAATTAGCGACCAATTCATCGATAAAATTAGCTATAATATCTCTTGATGTTCTTGCATGTCCGATATCTGAAAACTTATTTTCATCGGCATCAAAATTAATGGCATACCAAGCGTAACTTCCATACATCATATCATATGGCGCACGTGCAGAAATCACATAATATTCTTCAGGAAGTTCAGAAGCAAACGAGAATAAATCCTCTTCATTACTACCATAACCGTGAAGCAATAGAAGTAAAGGATTTTTATCTTTTTTAATTTTTGGTTCTTTAACTAAATAATATAAGGTTAAATTCATAATATTAATTTCCAATTCTATTTTTTTCGTCTTCTAATCCAGAGTTTCTATTTATAGATTTTTTAATTTGCTCACTTCCGAAATTATAACTCAAATTAAATCGGACTTGTCGGCTGTCATTTCCACCATCACCTGTAATAACTAAATTAGGAAATGTTGCATTAGCTCTCCATGGAGATGTAAACAAAACATCAGAAAATGCTAATCTAGTTGTCAACTTTTTACTCAAAAATTGTTTTTGAATAGCGATGTCTAATGAACCTAAACTCCTAGTTCTATAGGTTCCACCCCAAACCGATTGAGAACTAAACCAACCTGAAATTTCTAAGTTAAAGTCTTTTGGTAATGAAAAATTGTTTTGACCATACAAACTTAAGGTTTCTTGAGTAATGCCAGTAAAGGTATCATTAGTTGCCATGTATTTGCTTTGATATGCGTTAACTGACATGTAAACACTCCACCATTTTTTGACTTTAAAAGGGTAAGAGATTCCAAGATTAATAATTTGCTGATTGGCGACATTTCTTGTAATTAAAAAGTTTCTAGTGTCGCCTTCAGCCTCAGTTACTTGAGCAAAGAAATCACTGATATAACTATAACTTAATGAGGTATTCAAAGTATATTTATAAGTATGGTTTATTTTTATGTTTGTAGTGTATTGTGGTCTTAAAAATGGATTTCCTTTCTGAAAAGACAATTCGTCAATTTGAAACTCAAACGGATTAAGCGATTGATAACTTGGTCTTTCAATTCTGTTACTATAAAGTATAGCAAGGCTATTTCTATCATTAACTTGATAGGTAATTCCACCACTGGGAAAAAAGTCAGTATAGCTTCTTTTTACTCTTTGATTAGATGTTTGTTGTGTACTAATTAAATTTCCGTCTGAAATTGTGTTTTCTACCCTTAACCCAAATTGAAAATTAAACTTCTTATAAAGTCGATTGTAATTTACATAAACAGCATTAATGTTTTCATTGAACTCAAATCGATTACTTAACTGTGAATTAAAAATTGGCAAACCATCAGGATAGTTAAATACTTCAAAGGTATTATCTGTTTTAACAAGAGATGTTTTAAATCCAGTTCCAAACTTTCCTTTAAATAATCTTTGCTCGTAATCACTTTTTAATGAAAATATGTCAATAGTAATAGGCGTGTTTTGCGAATTGATAGATTGACTCAATATCGTACTTTCGTCATTGTTATAATAAAAATTGGGTTGATAATTTGTTCTGTCACTATTGTATTTTCCATAATCAAAATCAGCATTAAAAGAGGTTCCAGTAGTATCTTGAAATCTATAATTAATATTAGAATACAAATTGTAATTTTTATTATAACTGTCACTTTTGGCAACCAAAATGCTATCGATTGTTGAAGCTGTAAAAGATCTAATTGGAGTTCTTGTTTTTCCGTTATTAATACCATTATTAAAATTACCGCTTAACACTATGCCAAAAGTGTTTCTTGAATTGGCATAATAATCATAACCTAATTTTATATTGTTAGCATTTGTTTCATTTACACTCGAAGATCTAGAGTCAAAAAGGATATTGCTTTGAAGTCGATTAAGATTTATGAAATTATAATTTTTTCCAAATCGGTTACTATAATTACCATAAAAGTTATTTTTTTTATTTCTGTTATTAAAAGATAACGAATTTAGAGATGTGCCAAATCTGCCAATATTATATCCAGAACTTACACTGCCATTAGTGCCAAAGTTTTTATTTTTTTTAAGCTTAATATTAATAATTCCTGCATTTCCAGCCGCATCATATTTTGAAGAAGGCTGTGTAATAATCTCTATTGCCTCAATATCAGTAGCTTGAATTGTTTTTAAATAATTACTTAAATCAGCACCTGATAGAAACGATTGCTTTCCATCGATATAAATTAACACACCTGATTTACCTTCTACAATCAAATTGTCATTGTTATCAATTACAACGCCTGGAGCTTTACGCAATAATTCAAATCCCGAAGTTCCGGTTGCATTAATTGTATTTTCAACATTAAAAACAGTTTTGTCAGCAAGCACTTGAACCATGGGTTTCTGTTTTTTGATAACTACTTCTTTTAAAACTTCAGTCGATTTTTGCAATGCTATAAGAGGCAATTCAATGTTTTTGTCAGTAATTGAGAAAACATTAGAATTATAGCTTTGATAACCTACATAGTTGATTTTGATTAAGTAATTTCCAGTTTTTATATTAGAAAATATAAAATTTCCATTACTATCAGTAACCACTGCTTTTACAAGTGTTTGACTGTTTTCTGGATAAAGAAATATCGAAGTAACGGCAGTTTTTTCGTTATTTTCGAGTGTGATTTTACCGTTGATTGAAAACGATTGGGCGTTTAGAAAACTTGAGGCTAGTAAAAAAAAGAAGTAATAATATTTCATCTGAAATTGGTTTGCACCATTTGTAACAATCTTTGTTTATTGTTACAAGTTTTTAAATAAATTTTGAAAAAAAGTGCCAACTAATGGCAACAATCTTTTCTGACCTTGCAAAGCTCCTGCAAACCCATAAATCCAAAGGATAAAATAAAAAATATAAAATGCTGATGTAGCGGTCCAACTGTCGGCGTAACCTACAAAATAGCCCAACAAAAAGAACGAAATAAACAATCCTAAAGCTTGTCGAATATGAAAAGTAGCAAATTCGCTTTTGTTTTCTTCTTGGTTCATAAAAATGGCAATTACACTTCCAATAATGGTTAAGTATGCTATAATTGCAGTATTCTTTATATTACTTGAATTTTCCATAATCTTTTTATGCTAATACTAATTTTCCTTGATTGTAGATACCGATTGCTTTTCCTTTCATTGGTTGACCTAAGAAAGCCGAATTTTTTGATTTAGATAATATATGTGATGCGTCAAATGTCCAATTATCGTCAGTGGTAAATAATGAAATAGAAACTTTATTATTTTCTGCAATTTCTTGATTTTCAATATTTAAAATAGCTTTACCGAAAGTTAATTTTTCTATTATTTTTTCTAAAGGCAATACGCTTAGCAATGCTCCAAATGCACTTTCTAAACCAATGGTTCCATTTTTAGCTAAATCAAATTCCATCTTTTTATTTTCAATGTCAATCGGATTATGGTCGCAAGTGATGCAGTCAATCGTATTATCTATAACACCTTCAAGCAAAGCTTTTCTATCTTCTTCGTTTCGCAATGGTGGCGATACTTTATATCTCGAATCAAAACCTTCTAGTTTTTCGTCTGTTAAAACCAAATTATGCACCGAAACGCTACATGTAACCTTTAGTCCTTTCTTCTTAGCTTCTTTGATTAACGCTACAGATTTGGCTGTGGATATCGTTGGAATATGTAATTTTCCGCCAGTATATTCCAGTAAGAATAGGTTTCTGGCAACAATTAGTTCTTCAGCCAGATTGGGAATTCCTTTTAATCCTAATCGTGTCGAAATAATACCTTCATTGGCAACACCATTTCCTTTGATATTTTCATCTTGTGAATAAGCTATTACTAATCCGTTAAAATCCTGTACATATTGCAATCCTATTTTCATCAGATTCGCATTCGACAAACTCTTATTATAATCTCCAAAAGCAACAGCTCCAGCGTTTTTCATATCAAAGAGTTCTGCTAAATCTTTTCCTTCACTGGCTTTGGTCAAAGCACCAATCGGAAATAATTCAGTAGCAAAACCTTTAACTTTCTGCTTAACAAAATGTACCTGTGATTGATTGTCTATAATAGGATAGGAGTTGGGTTGCAAAGCTATGCCGGTAAATCCACTTTTGGCAGCTACTTCTAACCCATTGGCAATAGTTTCTCTGTCTTCAAAACCCGGTTCACCGAGCGAAACACTGGTATCAAACCAGCCTTGTGAAACATATAGTCCTTTATGATCAAACTCCTGATGTGATGCAGATTTTGGTAATGAAACTCCAATTTTCTCGAATATCCCATTTGTGATTTTTATATCGACTGTCTGATTATGAAACGGACTTTCTGGGTCAATAATAGTAGCTTTTCGGAGGATTAGGTTCATTTTACAAATTTTTGAATGAGTACTTCTAATGCTAAAAAGAGTAAGGCTAAAATCACAAACCATTTCCAGATTTGTGTATCAGTTCTATCGGTCTGAATGGTATCGAAAACAGTTTCAATATCATCAATTTCTTTAAATTTATTTGCGGCATCAGGATTTGCCAATGCCAGATTACTTTCGGTACGATTATAATTAAAGTTGATGTTCTTTACCAGATTCGATCCGTTAAAGATACCAAAATTTCCAGCTTCTGACGGACTTTCATTAAAAGTCATTTTGACTTTGGTATTCAGTAATTGTTGTACCGGAATAAAACTTTCAGCGTTGTTTTTTACTGTTAGAATTTCATCTTTTGATAACAAAGCATCCACTACAAAAGATTGGTCTTCTCCAATGATAAGCGCATTTACACCTGTTTTTCGACTGCTTTGTGCCATGTTGTAGAATGTTGGAACAATTAGAGGTGAGTTTTGGAAATTGCTATTGGTTTTGTTGATTGGTGCTGCAAAAACATAAACTGATGATAATTCATTTGGCAAAGAAGTCAGAAACGGACTTTGATCATCATAACTTAATATTGATGGTGTAGCACTGTTTAATTCAAAAGCTGTCTTTGTTGACGGATATTGAAAGTTATCAATTCGCTTTTCAAATACCGAACTAAATAGCGGGTGATTGAAATTGATTTTTGTTACTTTCTTATCTGATTGAGATGCCGTTTTGAATTGTAGCGGACCAAAATTGGCCATAAACGTATTCAAATTCGACACATTGCTTTCCTGTGCCGGAATAATAATTAAATTTCCTCCTTTGGTTACAAACGATTTTAATGTAGTCTGTAATGCCTGAGGTATATCTTTTAATTCATTTAGCACAATCGCATCCTGTTTTTCCAATAAGTTGTAATCTAAATTGGCAATTGGAAAATTATTGTAATTGAATTCATCATTCGTATAAATTCGCGCCAAATATTTACTCTTCTCCTCATCGCCAATGCTGAAAATATTGGTCAAGCTTGGTTTAGATATGCTGAAATAATAGGTGTTATCATAAGCCAAACCTTTATCGACAACGGAAACATAACCATGAAAATCTTCCTTCGGAATTGTAAAGTTGATGGTTTTAGTATTTGTTTCAAAGTTAATAAGCGTTTTAGCCGCTAACTTATTTTTATTGTATAACGCAATTGGAATGTCATTGAAATCGTCTCCATTTGCAGATAGTTTTATACCAATTTCATAAAAGCTGTCTAATGTTTGTTGAATATAAACACTATCAATGGCAATGTTGTTCTTCTGTTCCGCTTCGGGAATTATAAAGTAAACGTTATCTTCTTTTCTAAAGCTTTTAGTCTGATTGGTTTCTAAACCAACCGCATCAGTAATCACGATGATATCTTTGTTGAAAGCAGATTTGCGTGCATTCACTTTAGCAATCAAATTATCCAAACGAAATGGCGACGCACTGTATTTCAAATCCTGTAAATCTTTTTGGATGGATTTGATGTCGGTATTCCAATAGCTATCAGAATTGGTAATTAGAGAAAAGTTCTGCACTTCGGGTGTATGCTCCAGTAAATCCTGAATGGCACGCTTTAACAATTCTCCTTTTTTGCCTTTTGCCTGCATACTATAGGAATTATCCATAATAATATACATTTCGTTAGTGTTCTTTTTACTTTCTTTAGCAGCAAAGAAAGGTTGGGCGAAAGCAAAAATCAAAAAGGCTAGTAGTAATAAACGTGTGAGAAGTAAGAGCCATTTTTTTATGGTCGAACTTTTACGGGTTTGTATCGAAAGTTCTTTAAGGAATTGTACATTGGTAAAATATTCTTTCTTGAAACGACGCAGTTGAAACAAATGAACCAGAATTGGGATGACCAATAAGAAAAGAAAGTAAAGGACTTCTGGGTGTTTGAAATTCATTTCTAATTTTGATTTACCTCATGGTAAGTTTTTTGGTTATCGGTAAACTATGCATCTGCGATGTGTCAAAAATAGTAATCAATTGTCAATTATCAATTATCAATTATCAATTATTTCTTCTTCCTCTTCGCCGCTCTTGTCTTCAATATATTTCTATTAACTGACGTTCCGGTTTTTTTCTTGGTTTTTGATGGACCTCCAAGGTTTACTTTTGTATTTTTCTTTGCCTTTTCGTGAAATGATGCGCCACCTTCTAGTTTGTTGGTTTTTAAAATTACCTTCTGTTTCTTTTTGTCTTTTTCAAATTCCAATAGGCGAGTAGCTACTTCAACGGTTGTTGGCAGGGCTAAAATCTTGATTTCTTTATCCATCAACATTTCTGCTTCTATTTGAATTTCCTGCTCATTAGGGCCAATTAGACTAATCGCAATACCCGATTTATCTGCTCGACCGGTACGCCCAATGCGGTGAATGTATTGTTCAGGCACTTCCGAAAACTCTACATTTATAACGTGAGTCACATCCGAAATATCCAAACCTCTTGCCATTACATCGGTAGTAACAATTCCTCTGATTTCGCCAGCTTGAAAGGATGCCATTGTTTGCAGACGGTAATTCTGTGATTTGTTTGAATGGATGATTCCAAATTGTTCAGGATAATGCTCTTCCAATTGTACAGCCAGCAAATCGGCCGTTTTTTTATTGTTTACAAAAAGTAACACTCTTTCTAAAGCGTCATCTTTTAGTAACTCAACAATCAGGTTTATCTTTGTCAAAAAGTTTGGTACAAAGTAACCCAATTGCTCTATTTTCTCTAAGGGTGTTCCCGATTTTTCCAACGTAACTTCTTCCGGAAAGTCAAAGTAATCCTCAAGCATATCATTAACTTCATCTGTCATGGTAGCCGAGAATAAGATGTTCTGACGTTTATTTTTTAACATCGATAGGATGGAAGTTACCTGAGTTCTAAAACCTAAGTTTAGCATTTCATCAAACTCATCTATCACAAGTTTTTGAAGGCTGTCAAAACGAATAACATTGTCTAGAGCTAAATCCATTACACGACCTGGAGTACCAACCAAAACATCAATTCCCTGATAAACGGATTTCTTTTGCGTGTTGATATTTACACCACCGTAAACGCCTAATGTTCTAACCGACATATATTTTGTCAGTTTTTCAACTTCAGCAGCGATTTGAACTACCAATTCACGTGTTGGCACTAAGATTACAATTCTTGGTGTATCGGTAGCTATAAACTTCCATTGTTTTAGTATCGGCAGTAAATAAGCAAAAGTTTTACCCGTTCCTGTTTGTGCAATTCCCATCACATCGCGGCCCGACATAATTACCGAAAAGGATTTTTCTTGTATTGGTGTTGGAGTGGTTAACCCCAATTCGTCTATGGCTTTTTGTAATGATTTAGGAAGATTGAATTGCTCGAAAGTGCTCATTAGAATTGAAATTTACTTCGTCCGTTCGACCAATTTTTGGTCTCGGGTGATGGCAAAGGTAATCTTTCTAATTTAGAGTTTAAATAGAAATGGGATTTGTAGAAATTTTTATGACTAACGACTTATGGATAGCTTTTTTCCATAACCGACCAAGCGAAGTTATGAAATGTAAACGAACATTTTACCGAAAACTAGCCATGAGTTTTAGAAAGTGTTATGAGCTGTAGCTATTTTTACTATAGACAGTCTGATTATCTTTTCCTTGCTTTGTTATAAGATTTAATTCTGTTGCTTTTTTCAAATCTCTAGAAGCAGTAGCTGTCGATATATCTTTAAAGATGTTCATGTAATCTTTTCTTGTAAATTGGTTTGATGAAATTTTTAAAAAATATTCAATCCTGTCCATTTCTCGAAGCGTACGATTTTTAAAATTTAGAAGTTCACGAAGAGATTGATCAATTACGTGCAACATATATTCAATAAATATAGTTGAGTTTCCAGCTTTATCACTTAGTGCTAAAGACTCGTAATAATCTTTTTGTGTTTTGTTGATTAAGGTTTCAAAAGGTAAAAACTCAAAAACTGGATATTTTTCCATTAGAATAATTGTTTGCCACAACCTTCCAATTCTTCCGTTTCCATCAAAAAATGGATGAATGAATTCCATTTCGTAATGAAAGACACAACTTTTAATCAAAGTAATTTCATCTGATTTTTTTAGAAAAGTAAATAGATCTTTCATCAAAAAAGGAACATTTTCAAATGGCGGCGCAACATGCGCAACTTCTAAACCTTTTACAATCCCGACACTTTTGTTTCTATATTTTCCCGGATTAGCAATTAATCCTTTCATCATTATTTGGTGCGCATTTAGAAATGATTTTTCATCACTTGCTCTAAAGCTCTCTAAATTTTCATATACTTTAATTGCATTGAGAACTTCGGTTACATCTTTTTCAGGACCAAATACTCTTTTGTTTTCAATCAATGCCGTAATCTGTTCTTGAGAAAGTGTATTTCCTTCAATTTGAAGTGATGAATGAATTGTCTTTATTTTGTTTTGCTTGCGTAGAGTTGGAGATTGCTTATTTAAATAGTTAGCATTTACTTCTCCAATCTTCTCAGAAATTGAAGTTATCAGTTTTAAAATGTTCTGTGTAATTTCATATGGTTGTTTCATTGATGCTATCATTTGATGCTACCAAAGATATGAATTGTATTCGAATTTCCAACGCTATAGCTCATAACGTTCCGCGGCTTTGCGCAGTGGCGAGTAGCGGAACGATTTTATTCGGTTAAAGATATGGTTTTTTCGGAAAGAAAAAACGTGAACTTACTATAATGCAGCCATTGCGCAAAACTGCTGTTATATGCTGCCCGTTTTTTTTTCTTGTTTCGCTTCTGTTTTCAAGTCCTGCTATATTTCTCTTTCGGCTTTCCATATTTGCAAGTCGGATAGGCATAAATATAAATCGGATAGGTATAAATATAAGTCGGATAGCAATAAATATAAACGGTGGTTAAATAAATATAAATATGACAAACAAAAATATAAATGCGGAACGCATTTACATAACTACGAAACTTATATATATGCTTGTGGTAACAATAAATATAAGTAGGGTAGGTGGTATTATGTTTCTGCTTGCCATATTTAAGTATTACGCTTTGTTATTTTCTTTTCTTGGTAAATTCTATTCCTTTTACCTGTGCGAATTGAGGACTTGTTGAGCCGTAAACTGATTTAACGTATTTCTTTACTTCGGCTGCGATGTCAAATAATCCTGTGTCTGTTCCGTAAATTGTGGTATCTCTTGCAATTCTTGAATTGCTTACGTTAGTGTATGCTGTTGCAACTGCGCTATTTTTAGCGGTTAAGTCTGCTTGTTTTGCTGTGAGTGTTACGATTTTCAAATCGTTTTCATTTGGTGCATAACTCGGTTCAGTTTGTAAAACTGAAATAATACCCGCTAAATGCTGAATTTGTTGGTCGTAAGATTGCTGACTTGTTGAAATTGTTGCTGGTGATGGTGTGCTTGGGTCGGCTGGCGTTTCGACTGCTTTGGCTCTTATGCCTTGCATTTTT
This sequence comes from Flavobacterium sp., assembly GCF_049318325.1. Classification (GTDB taxonomy): domain Bacteria; phylum Bacteroidota; class Bacteroidia; order Flavobacteriales; family Flavobacteriaceae; genus Flavobacterium. The sequence goes on from NZ_JBMOGQ010000005.1 coordinate 11,630, forward strand.
TTGTTGAATGCTTTTGCATCTGCAATTTTCTCTGGTGTAGCATCGGTGGTTTGTAATGCGTTAATTAATCTTGTTGATAACGATTTTAAATCTTTGAACGTTAGAACTCGCTCGTTGACCTTATTATTGTAGGCGGTGTTCTTTGTAACGACATCGGCGATACTTGCTTGTGATGCTGTGTACAATGCATTAAGTTGCGGTAACTTTAATGCGTTTTTGTTTGGGTTGTAAGTTGCTCCTTAACCTGTTACGAATGCGATTAAATCTTGGAAGTTTGCAACGTTCTTTGCATGTCCCGTTTCGGAAGTAGATGCCATAGTTTGTAAGTTTTGGATTAGTAATACTCAAAAATAATTAAATTTTATTTTTATAAGAATTTTTCTCGCTTATTATTTAGGGTAAATTTTGCGAGAAACAGAATTATAGAATACTTTTGCGATGTGAAAAAAACTATCCTCATAGTAACATTTTTTATTTTATTCAAGCCATTGTTTCCAATAGTTGAGTATTATGTTAATTATGATTATATCTCAAAGGTTCTTTGTGTAAACAAAAATAACTCGATTATAGGATGTAATGGTAAATGTTATCTTTATAGTGAGTTGGCAAGGATGGCAAAGGGCGAGGAACCTATTTCCGATAAAAAAATTGTAGTTAAGCAGATTGAAATTTTATTTTTTCAGGAAATAAAGACCATTGAATTTCCTAAAATGCCAGTTTCACAAAACCCTGTATTAAATACAAACTATTCTAACTTATATACTTATTTGAATAGTTGTTCTGTTTTTCATCCACCGAGTAGTATTGTTTAAAGTTGTCAGCACAATTTTTGTGCTTTTTACAGTTCCATTATTTGAGAACTGGATGAGCTTATGTTCAAAATTGTTTGAAGATTTTTTCTTCGAACTAAATAATTATAAACTTTAAATAATAAAAAAATGAAATTTCAATTAAAAAATATAGTTGCCATAATGGCAATAGCCCTTACTATGGTTTCTTGTTCAAGTGATGATAATAATGCCGTTACGGGTCAAGGGAAAATAGATGTAGAATTTGATAATGTTTTTGGCAGTTCTAATTTAATCCTTAATTCTCAAGCCAATGTTACTTCACAAGGCGAAACTTTAAATGTTTCGGATGTAAAATATATTATTAGTAATATAGAACTAACCAAAGAAGATGGTACTGTATTCGTATATCCAAAAGCGCAAAGTTATTTTATCGTAAGCGAAGCTAATGCTGCTTCACAGGTGTTACAGTTAGAGAATATCCCTGCTGGGAATTATACTAAAATTAAATTTGGGATTGGTGTTGATGAAACCCAATACAATTTAGGCGAAACAGTGCAAGGAGATTTCTTTGCTGCTGCACAAAATGAAAATATGGCATGGACGTGGAGTGCGGGGTACAAGCATTTGCTTTTTGAAGGTATGTTTACTTCTGCAACGGTTACTACACCAACCATGTTTATGGTTCATACAGGTAAATCGGGAGCTCATTATAACTACACAACAGTTACTTTAGATTTTCCTGATAAAGCCTTGATAAGAACCAATATTACTCCAGACGTTCATATTTTTGCGGATGTCGCTAAAATTATTGATGGTACCAACAAAATCAAATTGACCGATAACAATATGGGGGGAATGGGTGCTATGATTATGAGTGGCGATATTTTAACACAGATTACCGCTAACTTACCTGAAATGTTTTCGGTTAATCATGTTCATAACGACTAATTGAATTAAAAAGCAGTTGGCTGTAATGGCTGACTGCTTTTATAATACATTTAAAAATGAAAGCAAAATATATATTGTTGTTCATTTTGCCGTTGTTGTTTAGTTGTACTGATCAAGACGACAAGTATGTGGATGTTCCCATAACATTTAAGGTTCCGAGTAATTTTCCGCCTTTGGCTTATGATATACAAAACAATCCGATAACCGAAAAGGGGTTTGAACTTGGAAGAAAGCTGTTTTATGACGGGCGATTGTCTTCTGACGGTACTATTTCCTGTGGTTTTTGCCACGAACAACAGAATGCCTTTACGCATCATGGGCATACCGTTAGTCAAGGTGTAAATGGACAAACAGGTACGAGAAATACGCCCTCTATTCAGAATTTAGGTTGGCAGACTTCTTTTATGTATGATGGGGCAACCGAACATTTGAACCTACAGCCGATACTTCCTATTACAAACCCAGTAGAAATGAACGGGAATTTTTCGCAGATTGTAGCTATGATGAATGGAGATGCAGAATACCGAAAATTGTTTAGCTTGGCTTTTCGGGGTAAGCCAATCAATACTGAAAATATGCTTAAAGCAATGGGGCAGTTTCTGGTCATGGTTACTTCTTCCAATTCAAGGTTTGACAAATACCGAAGAAATGAAGCTGGAGGAACATTGACACAGGATGAATTGGATGGTTATGCCATTTTTAATCAAAAATGTGCGAGTTGCCATGCTACGGATTTATTTACCGATAATTCTTTTAGGAATAATGGATTGGCTGTAAATCCGATTGTTAATGATGTTGGCAGATATAGGGTTACACTAAATGATGCAGATAAATATAAATTTAAGGTTCCAAGTTTACGCAATGTAGAGAAGACAAAGCCGTATATGCATGATGGGAGATTCTTTACGCTCGAAGCGGTTTTAGACTATTACAGTTCTGGAATAGTGAATTCGGCAACGCTTGACCCGAGTTTGAATAATGGAGGGACTTTAGGAATAGCATTAACTGCGTTAGAGAAAACTAAAATCATAGCGTTTTTAAAAACATTAACCGATAGTCAGTATCTGACGGATACTAGATTTTCTGAAAATTAAACATATGAAAAAATATATAATAATTTTATTGATTGCATCCCAGTTTGCCAATGCAACCGAGAAAGACAGTATTTCGGGAACAAACCCCTTTAAGGAATATTACAACTACGTTTTACCAGCAATGGCAAAGTGTGATGCCTGTGGCTGTTCTGCCAGTGGTGGAAGTATGGGTTTTGCCTCGATGCTCAACACAAACTTTATTGGGATAAGATATTTTAACCAGCACTATAAAAGTTCGGACGGGCTTTATAGTAATTCGCCTTGGTATAATGAGGATTTTAATACAGTTCAGGTATGGGCAAGAATTCCGGTTTATAAGAACATTCAAATTTCGGCTTTGTTCCCTTATCATTTCCACAGCCGTGAAACGGCAACAGGAAATCAAGATATTAGCGGAATAGGAGATATAACTGTTTTGGCGATGTACCGATTGTACCAAACCCATAAGGATAGTACTTTCTTGGTTCATACCTTACAAGTTGGTGGAGGTGTTAAAATGCCAACAGGCAAGTTTGATGAAGCTAACGCAGGGGCTGTAAACCCAAGTTTTCAAGTTGGTACAGGAAGTTGGGATTATCTTTTGGCTACAGAATATATCGTAAAAAGAAAACGTTTTGGGCTGAATACGATGTTGAGTTATACAATTAAGACGGAAAATAACAAACAATACCAATTTGGGAATCAGTTCAATTATTCGGGAACATTCTTTTATTTGTATGAAAAAAAGAAGCTATCCATGGCTCCTCAACTTGGTTTGGCAGGAGAGGTTTATGGTAGTAACCACCAATATTCGGAAGTGGTCAGAAAGACTTCGGGGGATATTCTTTTTGGTAAACTGGGGTTTGAAATAGGTAAAAAGAAATTTTCAGTTGGTGCCAATGCAATGTTGCCGATAAATCAAAATTTGGCTAGCGGAAGAGTAGAAGCAAAATATAGGTGGAGTGTTAATTTGAATTATAGCCTATAAAAAAAGAGGAGTAACTGCGAAGCAGTTACTCCTCTTTTCCTTTTCTTTTTTTCTCTTTCCTTTCAACGGTTCGTGTGGAAACGGGTTGCATATAACTTTTATATAAGTCTGATAAAATCAGACTTATCCACCCAAATTAGGTTGTATACACGAAGGTTTATTTCGCTTTATTCTTTTCAAAAATAAAAATTAATTCTTATGGTTCACTATAAAATTTTTCACTCGGTTATAACTTTTCTTTTGGAATTAACATTTTACCAAAAGAGATTAAGGTAATCTTTATACTATGTTATTATTAAAATCCTTCAAAAACGCCCAATCCAAATAACGCAAAGTCATATTTCACTGGGTCGTTAGCATCTAATTTACGCAAGGCAGAGCCTAATTCAGCTAAGGCTTTACCATCATTTTGCTTTCGCGTAAGTAAACCTAATTTGCGCGCTACATTTCCGGAATGTACATCGAGTGGGCACGAAAGCGAAGCAGGCGAAATGCTTTTCCATATGCCAAAGTCGACTCCTTTGTTATCTTGTCTAACCATCCAACGAAGGAACATATTGATGCGTTTGGCTGCCGAACCCTGCATTGGATCAGATACGTGTTTCATCGTTCGAGGTTCATGAGCCACTTCAAAAAACAGCTTCTTGAATTCGGCTATGCTTTGTTGCATTGATAATGGTGTCTGGTTTTTGGCGAAAGCCATTTCCAAACCATTATGTTTAATGTAAATATGTTGCAATGCTTTGATAAACGTTTTAAAGTCTTCACTATTAAAAGTACGGTGAACAAAATTATCGAGCTTATCTAATTGAGAATCGTTGTGCGACATGATGAAGTCATAAGGTGAATTTCCTAACATTTCCATCATTCGCTTGCTATTGTTGATAATCATTTTTCGGTTACCCCAAGCAATGGTTGCAGTTAAAAAAGCTGCAATTTCAATATCTTCTTTTAATGTGAAAAGATGCGGAATCTGAATGGGGTCGCTATCGATAAAATCTAAAGTATTGTATTGAATTACTTTTATGTCAAGGAATTCTTTGAGTTCAGCATTATTCATGTCCACTGATTTTTTGAGCATAAAACCCATCATTCAAATCAGTACTCCGCTGTTGAGGTATATAGAAAAATCCATGTTCAAAGTACTTTAGTTGAACTTCATTAACACAAGGTAAATTTCCGTTACCTGTTACCCAAAAGAATGAACTATCTACCGGAGAACGATAGGACATGTTACCGATGCTACCACCTTTATATTCGGGTTTCCATTTAGAGTTTGGTTCAGGTACAACAATATTCTTTAAATGAAATGTAGTGTTATGAGAAAGAAGCGTATTTTTTGTCAAGCTACCAAATGATAAAGGAATAAAGGTCAAAACTCCAATTATTATTTGGTTTACGATATAGAAACGAAGTATCCATTTTGGGCTACTAATATATAACGAAAGTAATAGCAATAAAAAGAACAAAGTGAAATAAACATAAAATCGATACTGAGGAGAACTAAAGCAAAGCGCTACTGCCAATACTAAAAAAGCAAAATAAATGGTCCAAAGTGCTTTTGACAATTGTTTTTTGATGATAACAATCGGAGTAACCAAAAGTGAAAACAATGATGCAATGCCGATATAGCCCGACAGACCATTATATAAAAAGTAATGTTTAGCAAGATCCAATAGCGATGCGCTAGGAAAAGCCGCATTATCTATATAAAAAGAATGCATAACACTTTTACTAAAGAAGAAATTCATAATTATGGCTGGAATCGTATAGTCGAGATCATCTATTCTAAAGCAAAGCAATGGAAACAAAGGATAGCCTGTAAGCATGGTGTTTTTTAAAACAAATAGCAGTAAAACCAAACTACCCAAAGTAGTAACCAAAAGCAGTTGTTTCTTTAAAACAGCAAAGTGTTTAAGCAATAATATGAAAGGGAATAGTAATAAAATAGCAGCTGTAATCTTAATAAAAATGGTAAATAGGGTCAAAATGGTAATGATAACAAAAGTATCTTTAGTTACATCATTTTGAAGATACATTGAAAACAAAACAAAAGCAAAAACATACACAGGAAGATCAGGAGAAGGCGAACTGATAAACTGAAACAAAAATGCGTATGCCAAGGGTAACAAACCAAAGAGTAAATCCATTCGGTTTCCTTTGATGAAATAGGAATGCAGCTTTTGGAATGCAAAGAAATTCGCCAAAAGCAAACAAAAGCCATTCAAATCATTGAATTTATAATATAGAAACGAAAAACTATACACACTTTGTGTAATGTGCCAACCACTAACTTGACCAAGGAACAGATGTAAATTGGCCAACCCTTTGACAAAACCATATTCATTTAGCCATTTGATTGTTTGAATATAATAACTTTCATTGTCAATTATAAAAGGCAAAGTGGCGCTTTGGGCAAGTACTAATAAACTACTAATTACAAACAGTATTTTAAAAGGGAAGTAAAATGATTTGATTTGGATTACAATCTTTTCAAAAATGGAATTAAAAGTTGTTTTGTTTTTATACCAAAAAAATAAAGAGAGCAACAATAAAACAACATGAAATCCAATAGATATTGGTACAAAGAAGGCCCAAATAGTAGCTAAAATCGTAATTGAAAATAATCCCAAAATAATGGTTACAACACCATCAAACTGTTGTAGGCGTAATAATTTAGAAAAAGTAATTCCAAAACTTGCAGCAGAAAAAAAAATATAAAGCCAACTTAGTATAATTAGTAGCATATTGTTAAACAATTAGTCCGTCTTTCATAACCAGTTTTCTGTCAGCCATATTGGCAAAAACTTCGTTGTGAGTAACAATGACAAAAGTTTGTCCAAATTCATCTCTCAGTTTAAAAAACAATTGATGTAGGTTTTCTGCAGAAGCGGTGTCTAAGTTTCCCGAAGGTTCATCGGCAAAAATAACATTAGGCTTGTTTATCAAAGCTCTCGCAACTGATACACGTTGTTGTTCGCCACCAGAAAGTTCATTGGGTTTGTGATGTATTCTATCTGATAAACCTAGATAATCTAATAATTTTTTGGCTTCCTTTTCTGTTGTAGTTTTGTCATTTCCGCCAATAAAGGCTGGAATACATACATTTTCCAATGCAGTAAATTCGGGTAACAATTGATGAAATTGAAAGATAAAACCCAAATGTTTATTTCTAAATTTAGATAATGCATTGTCTTTCATCAACAATACATTCTGATTGTTTAACTCAAGAGATGTATTGTCGTTTTTTTTAGGAATATCCAAAGTGCCTAATATTTGCAACAAGGTAGTTTTTCCAGCTCCTGATGATCCAACAATAGAAACTATTTCACCTTGTTTTATATGCAAATCAACGCCTTTTAAAACATGTAAATTATCGTAGTATTTGTGGATGTTTTTAGCAATAATCATGGAATTAATTTTTCACAAAGTAACAAAGTATTTTTATTTATTAGAGCGTGTAGATTTATTTATCCAAGAATATTTAAAAAAGTTTTTTAAATTAAATTGTTTTGTTTAATTAAATTGTATATTTGTTAAACAAAAAATATTTCTTATGAACAAAACCATTGAAAAAGAATTATTTGAATTGATAGGCGACAATCATCAAATGACTTCTGCAGAAACACCAATGCGACCAGACGCATTCATCAAAACAGATCAGCAAAAGATGTCTACCATCGAGAAACATTTTCACATTATTATGGAGGAAATGGGTTTAGACATGACAGATGATAGCTTAAAAGGAACGTCGCATCGGGTTGCCAAAATGTTTATTCAGGAAATATTTTCCGGTTTAAATCCCGCAAACAAACCTAAAATTTCTGTTTTTGAAAACTCATATCATTATGACAAAATGTTGGTCGAAGCTAATATTAGCTTCAATTCAACTTGTGAACATCATTTTTTACCAATAATTGGTAAGGCCCATATAGGTTATGTTTCAAGCGGAAAAGTTATAGGTTTATCTAAATTAAACCGTATTGTAGATTACTATTCTAGAAGACCACAAGTTCAAGAACGATTGATTATGCAAATTTTTAACGAATTGAAGTCAGTATTAGATACTCAGGATGTTATTGTAGTTATGGAAGCTAAACACTTATGTGTTTCAAGTAGAGGAATAAAAGATGAAAGTAGTTTTACTTCAACTATACAATATGGAGGAATCTTTAACGAAAAAGAAAATAGAAATGATTTCTTTAATTTAATTCAACAAGAAAAATAAAAGTTTTTTATTGGTTAGAGAATTTTTATATCTGAAAATCCCAATTTATTTGGGATTTTCTTTTTTAGGTAATAAAAAACCCAAACCACAACTTTTCAGCATTTTCTTTTCGAAAGCCCAAAAAAATGTAAATTGACCAAATATAAATCCGTAAGCAACCAACAATACTTGATAAATTGGAAAAATTAGTAAGATGTATAGTGGATAATATTCCCAAGCTGAAACGCTATCTTTACTGATGCCAAAAGTTAAAAGTATTGGTTTTGATAGATATGCAGCACTGGAACCAGTAATTGCAAATACCAAAATGATGACAAATAACTGCCAGTTTGATTTAATATTCCAACGTTCTTTAAAATTTGCCATTTATTCTAAAAGTTGTACAAAGCTACTTAATTTATGGTCTTGGAGCAAATTGCCCAACTGTTGTTTGTTGGTAATTAAAAGTATTGAGATTACAATCATTTTCACAACTGTTTACTTGGTATAAAATTACTATAATCAAAGTCTGATTTTTTTATTTTAACATATAAAAAACCACGCTTTTAGCGTGGTTTATATAAATAGTATGTATATAAAATTATACTTTCTCAGATTTCAATAAACTGATTACTTGTTCTGCTAATTCAGTTCCGATTCGGTCTTGTGCCTCCAAAGTAGCAGCACCAATATGAGGAGTTAAAGAGATTTTCGGATGCATTAATATTTTGATTTCCGGACTAGGTTCATTTTCAAAAACATCTAATCCGGCAAATAATACTTTTTCTGAATCTAAAGCTTCAATCAACGTCACTTCATCAATTACACCTCCACGAGCACAATTGACAATACCAACACCATCTTTCATCTGCAAAAATTCCGATGCACCAATCACATAACCGTCTTGAGCAGGAACGTGAAGTGTAATAAAATCAGAGTGTTTGAAAACGTCTTCCATTGGTTCTGTTTCAAACTCAACATTTATGAATTGACCATTATAAAAATCTACTTTAACTACAGCTTTATCCACAAATTTATCGGCAGCAATTACTTTCATTCCAAGACCCAGAGCCATTTTAGCTACAGCCTGACCAATACGACCAAAACCTATAATTCCCAACGTTTTGCCACGTAATTCAATTCCGTTAGCGTAGGCTTTTTTCAAACCATCAAAGTTGGTATCGCCTTCCAAAGGCATATTTCTGTTTGCATCCTGCAAGAAACGAACACCGGTAAACAAATGTGCAAATACCAATTCGGCCACACTTTCGGAAGAGGAAGCCGGTGTATTAATAACATGAATACCTTTTTCACGTGCATAATCAACATCTATATTATCCATTCCAACCCCACCGCGACCGATTATTTTTAGACTTGGACAATTGTCAATAATATCTTTACGCACTTTGGTTGCGCTTCTAACGATGATTACTGAAACTTTATGTTCATTGATATAATTGGCAACTTGTTCTTGTGCAACCTTGGTTGTTATCACTTCAAATCCACCTTTTTCTAATGCTTTAATTCCGCTTTTAGAAATTCCATCATTGGCTAATACCTTCATTTTTTATGCTGAATTTATTTCAGCATCTTTCGATGCTCATTATTATTAAATTATTTTCTAGGAGCTCATCCCGCTATCCGTTTCAATCTTTTTTGTTTATTACTTATATCATTCCGACGAAGGAGGAATCTCAAAAAAAGGATTTCCACTACTATCGGGGCTAATTATTTTGCTAACTGCGACTTAACACTGACTACTTCCTGAAGTTGTTTCATCACATCTACTAAAACCTGAACGCTTTCTAATGGAAGTGCATTATACATAGAAGCTCTATAACCGCCAACAGAACGGTGACCAGGAATTCCTGAAATTCCAGCTTCCCTCCACATTTTATCAAAAGTCTCCTGATTTTTTTCATCAACCAATAAGAATGTGGCATTCATATTACTTCTATCTTTTTTATCAGCTGTTCCAATGAATAATGGATTTCTATCAATTTCGGAGTAAAGTAAGTTGGCTTTCGCTTCGTTTATTTTATCAATTGCTGCGATTCCCCCCATTTTTTTCAACCATTGCAAAGTCAGAAGACAAGTATACACTGAAAACACAGCAGGTGTATTGTACATACTTTCCGCTTTGATATGTTTCTCGTAATCCAAAATACTCGGAATTGCTCTACCTGATTTACCTAAGATTTCTTCTTTTACAATAACCAAAGTTGTTCCAGCAGCACCCATATTTTTTTGAGCACCGGCATAAATCAAATCAAATTGAGTAAAATCTAAACTTCTGGAGAAGATATCTGAACTCATATCACAAACTACAGGTATATCTGTTTTTGGAAACGATTTCATTTGGGTTCCAAAAATTGTATTGTTGCTCGTACAATGGAAATAGCTTGCATCGCCTGGAATTGAATAATCAGTAGGAATATGATTGTAGTTTTGCTCTTTTGATGAAGCAACAACAACTGTTTCTCCAAATAGTTTGGCTTCTTTAATTGCATTATTCGCCCAGGTTCCGGTATCTAAATAGGCTGATTTTCCGTCAACTTTCATTAAATTATATGGAACCATCAAGAACTCTAAACTTGCTCCACCTTGAAGAAACAGCGCCTGATATCCTTTTCCTTCCAACCCCAAAAGTTCTAAAGCCAACGCTCTTGCTTCATCCATTACGGTAACAAAGTCCTTACTTCTATGCGAAATTTCAAGAATAGATAAACCGGAATTATTAAAATTTAAAACGGCTTGCGCTGATTTTTCAAATACTTCTTGTGGCAAAATACATGGACCAGCACTGTAATTATGTTTTTTCATGGTGACAGTTTTCTAATAAAATGAGTTGCAAATTTCGTAAACACCTTTTTAAAAAACATTTAGAAATTGGTTATATTAGGACGATGTTATTAACGAAAACGATATAGTTTATAACATTTTACACTAAGAGGAATCTCGAGATTTTAGGTCGAACTGTATGTTCCAAAGCGGAATAAAATCCCACTAGACTTAAACTATTTGAACTTAGTTCAAACAATAATTTGTTTTTTACAAAGAAAATAAAAACCGTATGGTATCCACATTATCAGCATAATCCCAAAGTTTTGGTTGTTGAGTTTGACCAAAAGAGATCGAATTTGGAATCAAATTATTAGAAACAATGCACTGTATTTGGTCGGATTCTATTTCTAACCGTTTTTGTAAATCCTCAATGTTATCATAATATTCATAAAACAAAGAAGAAATAGGAGAGGAAAAGCTAGCGTCTTCTTTTAGCGTCAGAAATTCATTATCGAGTAATTTAAAATTACTCATCAGAAAAACCGCTTTGTTATAATCATAGTTGTTAGAATACTTTTCATAAAAAATAACATCTTTATATTCATAGATTGCTTTAAAGAAAGCATCGAAATTATAATCTTTTGGCACAAATAATTTTGAAACATTGCGACATCCCAATCCAAAATATCTAAAGATATCTTCACCCAAGCCCATCAAATCTTCGTGCGATTCATTTCCATTTAAAACCGCTACCGAGTTTCTATTTTTTCTAATAATACTAGGTTTGTCTTTAAAATAAAATTCAAAATAACGAGCGGTATTGTTGCTTCCGGTTGCTATGATAGCATCAAAATTTTCTAGTTTCCCATCGGTGAATGAAATATAATTTGATAATTCTGGTTCAATACTGATCAAATAATTTGCTAAAAACGCTATAAGATGCTGGTCATTTGAAGATGCTTTTACCAACACTTTATGTCCGGTGATTAATACCGAAAGAAAATCGTGAAACCCAACTAAAGGAATGTTTCCTGCCAGAATCAAACCGATAGTTTTTACCGCTTTGTCACCCTGAGCGTAGTCGATGTGATAAGCTGATAACCATTTATTAATATTGTCTTCTCGTAAAGCTTTCGCCCAAGACTCAACAGCAAAATAAACTTGCTCTGGTGTGAACCAACCATTATGTGATTGAGAAAGTGATAGCAAGTCTTTGAATTTTTCAAAATACAAATCATTATGAAGCACATCAGTGCGATGGTTCTGTTCGTTCAACGTAAATTGACTTAAAAACTTTCCTAATTCAACAAAAGACAATTTTGTGTTAATAGAATTCATTTAGATTTGTTTATAAAGGGTTTTGATTGTAATTTTGCGCAAAAATAAGGCTAATTTACTCGAAAGTCAAAAGTCGAAAGTCAAAAGATGCAAATCGCTTTACTTTTATGTTCTTTTGTAATTTAAGACTTTAAGCTTTCTAACTTTAAGACTAAAGATATGGCAATCATAATAACTGACGAATGTATAAACTGTGGTGCGTGTGAACCGGAGTGCCCAAATACTGCAATATATGAAGGCGCAGATGATTGGAGATATAAAGAAGGAACCAAACTTAGAGGAAAAGTAATTTTACCTGATGGAACTGAAGTTGATTCAGATGCTGCACAAACTCCTATTTCTGATGACATCTATTATATAGTTCCTGGAAAATGTACCGAATGTAAAGGATTTCATGAGGAACCTCAATGCGCTGCTGTTTGTCCAGTTGATTGTTGTGTTCCTGATGATAATCATGTTGAAAGCGAAGAAACACTTCTCAATAGGCAAGCATTCCTCCATAATGAATAATCATAAAACCTGAGCGCAAACTCAGGTTTTTTTATGTTCATTTAGATTGAAATTTAGTTAGAACTTGGAGTTAAGTCTTTATTTAAGCCAATCTAAGAAGCATCATAATGAATAACTATTCCGTATTTATTGATTAAAAATAATATCAAATAATTAAATTTAGTTTAAAGTGTAATATTTTAAATGATTTTAGTGTCGTATAAATAATTCCAATAACGAATTTAAAAACAATATAAACCTTATATTTGCGCACTTTTTATGAATAATTATTAATAAAACAACTTACTATCACGATGAAATGCTTTAGCATTACATACTATCGATAAAAGCAAATATTCAAGAATTATGAAAGCAGGAATTGTAGGATTACCAAATGTTGGAAAATCAACTCTTTTTAATTGTTTGTCAAATGCAAAAGCGCAAAGTGCCAATTTTCCATTTTGTACTATTGAACCAAACATTGGTGTGGTAAATGTTCCTGATCCAAGAATAAACAGATTGGAAGAATTAGTAAAACCGGAACGTGTTCAGATGGCAACTGTAGATATTGTTGATATTGCCGGTTTGGTAAAAGGAGCAAGTAAAGGAGAAGGTCTAGGAAATCAATTCCTGGCAAACATTAGAGAATGTAATGCAATAATTCATGTTTTACGTTGTTTTGATAATGATAATATAGTGCATGTTGATGGTAATGTAAATCCTATTAGAGACAAAGAAACAATCGATATTGAATTACAATTAAAGGATTTAGAAACGGTTGAAAAACGATTAGAAAAAGTAAATAGAGCTGCCAAAACAGGTAATAAAGAAGCTCAAGTGGAAAAAGCCTTTTTAGATAGAATTCGTGAAGCTTTACTGCAAGCAAAATCAGCTAGAACAGTGCTTCCTCAAAATGCTGACGAAGAAGCTTTAATGGAAGATTTTCAATTAATTACTACCAAACCAGTACTTTATGTATGTAATGTTGATGAAAGTGCAGCTGTTAATGGAAATAAATATGTTGACCAAGTTCGTGAATTAGTAAAAGACGAAGAGGCAGAAGTAATCATTTTATCGGTTGGGGCAGAAGCAGATATCACCGAATTAGAAAGCTATGAAGAACGTCAGGTTTTTCTTGAAGATATGGGATTAACAGAGCCCGGTTCAGCCGTTTTGATTAGAGCTGCATATAAATTACTAAAACAACAAACCTACTTTACTGCGGGTGTAAAAGAAGTTAGAGCATGGACAATCAACATCGGCGATACTGCTCCAAAAGCGGCCGGAGTTATTCACACCGATTTTGAAAAAGGATTTATCCGTGCTGAAGTTATTTCTTACGAAGATTTCTCCAATTATGGTTCTGAAGCCAAAGTGAAAGAAGCAGGTAAACTAAGGGTAGAAGGAAAAGAATATATAGTAAAAGATGGCGATGTGATGCATTTTAGATTTAATGTTTAGATTATTATTAAGTTAGGATTATTTTTAAAAAAAAGAATACATAAATTACAAATAAATTTTAGTAATTTTTGTTTTTTGTTAAATTATTTTTAGTTCATTTATAATCTTAAAAAATACCTACTAATATGAAACTACAACAAATTTTGATTGATGATCAAAGTGAAAATCAAATTATTTCTACATCACCTGATTTTAATGCTACAAAAGCAAATCTCGTTTTAGCTTTTGGAGAGAGAGAGTTACTTGAATGCTCTCAACCTTATAGAAAATTAAGAGAATTATATTCTGAAGCACAAATTGTTATTTGTTCTACTTCAGGACAGATCTCTAATTTTAACTTAGTTGAAAACAAGATTGTTTCCACTGCAATAGAATTTGAAAAATCAACAATAAAAACTGTAGAAATTGACCTTTTAAAAAATAAAAATATCGAAGAATTAGGTCTTGTAGTAAAAAACGAACTTTTCAATGATAACTTAAAATTATTAGTGGTTTTATCGGAAGGTAGTTACGTTAACGGTACTGAATTAGTAAACGAGTTAGGAAAGCAATCAAATTATTCACTTCCTATTTTTGGAGGTCTTGCAGGCGATAGGGTTGCATTTCTAAAAACTATTGTAGGTCTAAATAAGGAAGCTGAAGAAGGTAAAGTTGTAGTTATTGGTCTTTACGGGGATGCAATAAATTTTAGTTCGGGTTGTGAAGGTGGTTGGACTGATTACGGTCCCGAAAGAGAAGTGACACTTTCGGAAAAGAATGTGTTATATAAAATAGGAGATCGTTATGCCTTAGATATTTATAAAGAATACTTGGGTAAATATGCAGATGATTTGCCTAGTTCAGCTTTGTATTTTCCGCTTTCTATGAAAGAAAACAAAGATTCTTCACCAGTTGTAAGAACAATTTTATCAATAGACGAAAAAACTAAATCAATGACCTTCGCCGGAAATATTCCTCAAGGTTCTTTTGTGAGATTAATGAAAGGTAATTTCGATAAACTTATCGATGCTTCATATAGTGCAGCTTCCGCGGCTTTTTCGAGCCATACTAAGGATCCGGAACTAGCTCTTATTGTAAGTTGTGTTGGAAGAAAGATTGTTTTGGGAAATCGAGTTGAAGAAGAATTTGAAGCCGTTAAGGAAGTTTCAGGAAACACACTTCTTTGTGGATTTTATTCTTATGGTGAAATTTCACCCATTAAAAATCATGAATTTTGTGAATTACATAATCAAACTATAGCCATTTTGACTATTAGCGAAAGCTAAATCTATTTCTGTTTATGACAAACAATAATTTAAATAGAAATTTAAATAGACAAATCAATAAATATTTATCTGATGATATTATTAAATATAATCCATCAATTCAAAAATTCATTGAGGTTGTAAGTCAAACCTATGAAAATTACGAAAAGGATGCTGAATTGTTCGAGCAATCTATTCGATTAAATGATTTAGAATTTAATAAAATTAATGCCGAAATTAAAGATCAATTAGAGAAAAATAAGAAGATACAGTCTGAATTAATTCAAGCTATCAAATTATTGAGTAATAATGAAAGTGTCATAGGATTAGGGGATGATAATCTGACTGAATTGCTGCAAATCCTGCATAACGAAATTGACTTAAAAAAAGAATTTGAGAGTCAATTGTTTGATGCTAAATTATATGCGGAAAAAGCAAACGAAGCTAAATCCGATTTTCTATCCATAATGAGCCATGAGATTCGAACTCCATTAAATGCAATTATCGGAATGATTTACATTATGGAAAAAGAAAATTTATTACCAGGTTTTCAAGAAAACATTCAAGTTTTAAAGCATTCATCTCATAATTTATATCTGCTTATTAATGACATTTTAGATTTTAATAAAATAGAAGCTGGTAAAATTGAGTTAGAAAATATTCCCTTTGACTTAAAAGAATTAATCACGCAAATTAGTAAGTCATTACAAGTTAATGCAGAAGAGAATTCTAACAAAATTGAAATAGAATTTGATGAAAATTTCAATAAAAATATTATCAGCGACCCTTTGCGATTAGGGCAAATTATAACTAATCTAGTTTCAAATGCTATTAAGTTTACTAAAGGTGGTGTTGTTAAAATAAAAGTAGACCATATAGAAACAAGTAAAAACAATACTAAATTTAGAATTCAAGTTATTGATAACGGAATAGGTATTGAATTAGATAAATTCAATCAAATTTTTCAAAAATTTGAACAAGCTGAAAAAACAACTACTAGGAAGTTTGGCGGGACAGGTTTAGGGTTGGTCATTTCAAAAAAACTATTACAATTATTAGATTCCGATATTGAATTAGAAAGTGAAATTGGCAAAGGTTCTAATTTTAGTTTTGTTTTAAATTTACCATACTATACTAATAGTGAGGATTTAAAAAATGATGTTTTATACCACGACTACATAGAAGAGAATCTAGAAGGGTTAAGAGTGCTTTTGGTTGAGGATAATTTGATAAATGTAAAAGTGGCAGAAAAGATTCTCTCTCAATGGAATGTTAAAGTTGATGTGGCTTTAAATGGTTTATTAGCTACAGAAAAATATGAACCTGGAAAATACGATATAATTTTAATGGATTTGGCCATGCCCGTAATGGATGGTTATGAAGCAACCATTAATATCAGATTAAAAGATGTTTCTATACCAATTATTGCTTTAACGGCATCTGCATCTTATGGGTATTTAGAGAAAGCCGCACTTCTTGGCATTAATGAATACATTCTAAAACCTTTTAATCCAAAAGAATTAAATCTTAAATTAAGAAAGCATTTTAAGAACATTTTAGATTAAATTAAAGACTTAGTTTTCTTTATTTAATTGGATTATTTGCTTAGTTCTATCGTTAATATCATTCTTAATAACTTTGGTAATAATCATTTTTAAAATACTATGATTTGCATATATTAGCACCACACGAGACCTACGCAAAAATATAGGCCGAATAGAATGATGTTAATTCGATAAATCTAAAATGCAAGAGCCAAATCAATATACCGAAGACAATATTCGTTCACTAGACTGGAAAGAACACATCCGGATGCGACCTGGGATGTACATCGGAAAACTCGGTGATGGTTCTTCTCCCGATGATGGAATCTACATTCTTCTTAAGGAAACAATCGACAACTGTATCGATGAGTTTGTAATGGGAGCTGGAAAAGTAATCGAAGTTACCATCAAAGACAAAATGGTTACCGTGCGCGACTATGGTCGTGGAATTCCATTAGGGAAAGTGGTTGACGTGGTTTCCAAAATGAATACAGGTGGAAAATACGACTCTAAAGCTTTTAAGAAATCCGTTGGTTTGAATGGAGTCGGTACCAAAGCCGTTAATGCGCTGTCAAATTATTTCCGTGTTGAATCAGTTCGTGACAACCAACAAAAAGCGGCTGAGTTTTCCGCCGGAAATTTAACCATTGAAGAAGAGGTAGTCGAATCCACTAAACGAAGAGGAACAAAAGTTTCTTTCGTTGCCGATGAAACGATTTTCAAGAACTATAAATACAGAAATGAGTACATCATCAAGATGCTCAAAAATTATTGTTACTTAAATCGCGGTTTAACAATTTATTATAATGGTGAAAAATACCTCTCCGAATTTGGATTAAAAGATTTATTAGAAGAAACGATTACAGAAGAGGATATGCAATATCCGGTGATTCACTTAGAAGGTGATGATATCGAAATTGCTTTAACACACAGTAAATCGCAATACTCAGAAGAATATCATTCGTTTGTAAATGGTCAAAACACCACACAAGGAGGTACGCACTTAGGAGCTTTTCGTGAAGCGATTGTCAAAACCATAAAAGAGTTTTATAACAAACCTTTTGAAGCTTCTGATATTCGTAAATCTATTGTATCAGCTGTTGCAGTAAAAGTGGAAGAACCTGTTTTTGAAAGTCAAACGAAAACCAAATTAGGCTCTACAGATATTGGTCCGAAAGGGCCATCGGTGCGCACGTTTGTTAATGATTTTATCAAAACTAAACTCGATAACTATTTACATAAAAACCCGGAAGTTGCTGATTTATTATTGCGCAAAATTCTACAAGCCGAACGCGAGCGTAAAGAACTTTCAGGAATTCGTAAACTGGCAAAAGACAGAGCCAAGAAATCAAGTTTACACAATAAAAAACTGCGCGATTGCAGGGTACATTTAACCGATGCCAAAAACCCGAGAAGTTTAGAGAGTACGCTTTTTATCACTGAGGGAGATTCGGCTTCTGGTTCCATTACCAAAAGTCGTGATGTAAATACACAAGCGGTTTTTAGTTTACGTGGAAAGCCTTTGAATTCTTATGGAATGTCAAAGAAAATTGTATACGAAAACGAAGAGTTTAATTTACTCCAAGCTGCTTTAGATATTGAAGAAGATATGGGCGATTTACGTTATAATAATATCGTAATCGCTACTGATGCTGATGTCGATGGAATGCACATTCGATTGCTTTTGATTACATTCTTCTTGCAGTTTTTTCCTGAGTTGATTAAGGACGGACATTTATATATTTTACAAACGCCATTATTCCGTGTGCGAAATAAGAAGGAAACCATCTATTGCTATTCAGATCAGGAACGTATTGATGCCATAGAAAAACTAAAACCAAAACCGGAAATTACGCGATTCAAAGGATTGGGAGAAATATCACCTGATGAGTTCAAACATTTTATTGGTGAAAGCATAAGACTTGATCCTGTAATGTTAGACAAAGCCACATCAATAGAAACCTTATTAGAATTTTACATGGGTAAAAATACTCCGGACAGACAGGTTTTTATTATCAATAATTTGAAAGTGGAATTGGATGTGGTGGATAAGAATTAAAAAAATACGAATTACGAATTAGTATTGAATAATCTGCATAAATGAAAGACGACGAAGACGACGACATTATCCCAAACGAAGAAGAGAACGACAACATCCAATCGTCAGAAGATACTTTTGAAGAAGGTTTCGAAGACCTCAAGTCTTCGGGAGATCATTTTTACGACCAAGATGAAAACAATCCGGAAGATACCATTACCAAAGTTACCGGAATGTACAAGGATTGGTTTCTCGATTATGCTTCCTATGTAATTCTCGAGCGAGCTGTTCCTGCTATTGAAGACGGTTTCAAACCGGTGCAGCGTCGCATTATGCACTCGATGAAAGAATTGGATGATGGTCGATATAACAAAGTCGCGAACATTGTTGGGCACACTATGCAATATCATCCTCACGGAGATGCCAGTATTGGTGACGCGATGGTGCAAATCGGGCAGAAGGATTTAATTATCGATATGCAAGGAAACTGGGGAAACATTCTCACTGGCGATAGTGCAGCTGCTTCTCGTTATATTGAAGCACGAATTTCTAAGTTAGGCCACGATATTTTATATTCTCCAAAAATCACCCAATGGGGAATGTCCTATGACGGTCGACGTGCGGAACCCATAAATCTTCCAGTTAAGTTTCCGTTGCTCTTAGCACAAGGTGCTGAGGGAATTGCCGTTGGTTTATCAACGAAAGTGTTACCACACAATTATAACGAATTGATAGATTGTTCTATTAAAGTTCTAAAGAACAAACCATTTACACTTTATCCTGATTTTCCAACAGCTGGAATTGCCGATGTTTCTAATTACAATGATGGACTTCGCGGTGGGCGAGTTCGTGTTCGTGCTAAAATAGGTCAATTAGATAAACAAACCTTGGTAATTACCCAAATTCCTTTTTCAACCAATACTTCAACACTAATTGATAGTATATTAAAAGCCAATGAGAAAGGAAAAATAAAAGTTAAAAAAATAGAAGACAATACGGCTGCCGAAGTAGAGATATTAATTCATCTTCCACCTGGTGTTTCTCCTGATAAAACCATTGATGCGTTGTACGCTTTTACCGCTTGCGAAACCTCAGTTTCACCTTTAGGCTGTGTGATTGAGAATCACAGACCATTGTTTATTGGCGTTTCAGAAATGTTGAAAATATCAACAAAACGAACCGTTGAATTGCTCAAACGAGAACTCGAAATTCAGTTAGACGAACTTGAAAACAAATGGCATTTTGCTACACTCGAAAAGATTTTCATTCGAGAAGAAATGTATATCGACTTCAAATTATACTCTGATAGAGAAGCGCTTTACGTCTATATGTATGAACGATTCAAACCATTTTTGAAATCATTCGTACGAGAAATAAATGATGACGATTTGCAAAAACTGACTCAGATTCCGATGATTCGTATTACGCGTTTCGATTCTGATAAGGCAGATGATGCGATTTCCAAATTGGAAGCCGAAATGGAAGAAGTGAAACATCATCTAAATAATATCATTGACTTTGCTATCGACTTTTTCCAAAAGCTAAAAGACAAATATGGAAAAGGACGTGAACGACAAACGGAACTTAGAAGTTTTGACAATATCGAAGCCACTAAAGTAGTTTTAAGAAACACTAAACTCTATGTTAACAAAGAAGAAGGTTTCTTTGGAACTGGTTTGAAGAAAGATGAATATGTTGCCGATTGTTCCGATATTGATGATGTGATTGTTTTCTTGCGCGATGGAAAAATGATGATTTCTAAAGTAGATGACAAGAAGTTTGTGGGTAAAGACATTATTCACATTGCAGTTTTTGATAAGAACGACAAACGTACCATTTACAACATGATTTATCGTGACGGAAAAAATGGCTCGACTTTCATCAAGCGTTTTAATGTTTCAGGAGTTACACGAGATAAGTTTTACGATTTGACTCAGGAAAAAGCCGGTTCGCAAGTATTGTATTTTTCACATAATCCAAATGGTGAAGCCGAAGTTATTACGGTTTTACTGCGTCAGGTAGGAAGTATTAAAAAACTGAAATGGGATTTAGATTTTGCTGATATTGCTATTAAAGGAAGAGCTTCGCGTGGCAATACTGTAACCAAATATCCAATTAAGAAAATCGAATTAAAGGAAAAAGGAATTTCGACTTTGCGCCCGAGAAAAGTTTGGTTTGATGATACGGTGCAACGTTTGAATGTAGATGGAAGAGGTGAGTTATTAGGTGAATTCAGGCCAAACGATAGATTGTTACTTATCAATCAGTCAGGAAAACTAAAAACTATTATTCCGGAACTTACCACGCATTTTGATGAAGATATCGTGGTGATGGAAAAGTGGAATCCAAACAAACCTATTTCTGCGATTTATTACGACGGAGATAAAGAGCGTTATTTTATTAAGCGTTTCTTAGTCGAAAATGAAAACAAAGAAGAAATATTTATCACCGAACACGAAAAATCCCAATTAGAAATCGTTTCAACTGATTGGCGACCAATGGCTGAAATTATTTATGCCAAAGTAAAAGGTGTACAGAAAGACAATCAGACAATAAACCTCGAAGAATTCATTGCGGTAAAAGGAATTAAAGCATTAGGAAATCAACTAACAACTGATAAACTGAAACAGGTGAATTTGTTAGAGCCATTACCATATGAAGAACCGGAACCGGAGCAGTCTGAAGAAATAGAAGGAACAGAAGAAACCGAAATGTCTGATGATATTCAAACAGAAACGGGAGATGATGGGCAGATAACGTTGTCTTTAGAATAACATTCTTGTCATTTTTGCTAATGCGTAAATACAAAACTATCCAAACTGAGCGGGAAAGACAAATGAAAACAAAAACTCCTCTCGTAATTGAGAGGAGTTTTTAATTTTTAATCCGTAATATCAGTATTTGTCAAATCCTTATCAATTATTTTATTGTTATGAAGCTTGACAGGTTTTTTGGTTTTCTTCATTCTCAGATTCAGGAATTCAACGAACAAGGAGAAGAAAATTGAAAAGTATAAATATCCTTTTGGAATACTAGTCACTTCTACATCATTGCCAAATCGGAAATGTGCTAAATGCGAACCTTCTGCTAAAAGCATTACTCCAATAAGTATTAAGAACGACAAACCCAAAATTTGTATCGTTGGATGCTCGTTTACAAATTTGGAAACTGGACCAGCAAAAACCATCATGATAATTATAGAAATAACAACGGATAAAATCATGATAATCAAGGCACCTTCATAGCCAAAACCACCTTCTATAGGTTCTTTCATACTAACCATTCCAACGGCTGTTAATATACTATCAAACGAAAAAACTATGTTTAATAATGCAATTTGAATGATGGCTTTCGACAAACTATTACTTGCTTTTCCGGTTGTTCCTTCTTCTTCTCCCTCAAGTTTGTGGTGAATTTCAGAAACAGATTTGTATAACAAGAATAATCCACCACCAAAAATAATTAAGCTTTGCCCTGTAACATGTGCTTGAAAAAAAGCACCTAAATCAATTGAAAATAGCGTGTCTTGCAAACTTAAAACCCAAGTTATTCCGAACAATAAAATTATTCTAAAAACCATTGCTAATAAAAGACCAATGCGTCGTGCTTTCGGTTGGTCTTCCGTATTTAATTTTCCGGAAACTATAGAAAGGAAGACAATGTTATCAATTCCGAGGATGATTTCCAAAAAGGTTAATGTTAATAGTGCAAGTAATGCATTTGGCGTAAATAAGATATCCATTTTATTATTTTAGTTTTATTTTCTTCGGTTGTTGATTCGCTCTAGTCGCTACGAACCATACAATTGATTCGACAATTCGCAAAAGCATCGTGTCGTCTGCGTCCTGGATTTCGGTTAAATTTTGTTATTCGAGTTTTGTTACTATGCCACGTTGTTTATTATTACTTCCCACAAAGGCGTATTCAAAAGTATAGCTATTCTTTTCAGTAAACAAGATTTTCATGCTGATAGCCTTTTGTTCTTTCATGTTTTTGGGATGTAGTTTTTGTAAAATAAATTCGCAATCATTTACCCAACGCACAGAAGCCGTATCAGTTTTTCCATTATAAGTCTCGATTTGTAGTTTTTCAGTTCGGATAAAAGTAGACGTATTTTTTTTACCATCAATATTTTGTGTGAATTCAAACTTTCCGGTTCTGAAATCTTTGCAGTTGCGTTCGTGGTTGTTGCAGGAAACTAGTAAAATTGTAAGTAGGAGCATTGATAATTTTTTCATGCTTTCTATGTAGATATTATTTATCATGATTAAAAAGTGAATCTGTTAACATTTTTATTCCTTTGAACATAAAATAGACAGCTAAAAAACAGAACATAATTCCAAAAGCTAAAACCAAATAATGCCACACATTGTGTTTATTGATAAAAGCATTATAAATCAAGCTTGGACCAATGAACATCAGAGGCAAGGCGTATAGCAAATATTTGATGGCTTTGTCTAAAAGTTTTTTATTGATGGGCATTTTAAAATTTTATTTGAATTCCGATACCGTTTTGATTTGCCAAAGCGTTTAAGTCAAAATCAGTCGAACCCGAATCTTTGAGTTCATCGTTATAGGTTTTAACTGCTTCTTCCATTTTTTTTGCTCTTCCTGAAAGTATTGGAATAGATATAGCTACAGCACTTAAACCTGCATAGGTTAAGGCTGTTGGATATTTTACATCTGAGAATAAGCCAACAGCTAAATCAATAACACAAACAGTTGCTCCTAAACCGAAAAGTGTTCCACCAAGAGTTTCTTTTGTTTTTGCTTTTTTGTAGAGATTTAATGAATGAATATTAGAAGCAAAAACCTTTTTCATCTGATAGCTTGGAATTTGAGTTCCATCAATATAAAATCTTCCTTTTTCTAATTTAATTTCTTTAGAAGGCTCTTTTCCCAATGTAAGTCCTTGCGAAAATGCTGTAAATCCAATTAATAATGTAAATGCAAGAAGTAATTTTTTCATTGTATATTTCTTTTAAACACAGATTTTACAGAATACTGCAAATTTTCTGTGCCAATCTGTAAATCTGAGTTTATTTATTGTAATTATCAACTGCTTTTCTAACGCTGCCAAATTCTTTTAGTAATTCAGCCGCTTTTTCATAGCTAATCGGAATTTCACTCATAATCATTTTCACCCCGCGATCCACAAGTTTGTCGTTGCTCAATTGCATATCCACCATTTTGTTGCCTTTGACTTTTCCTAGCTGAATCATTGTTGTGGTAGAAATCATGTTTAAAACTAATTTCTGAGCCGTACCGGCTTTCATTCGAGAACTTCCAGTTACGAATTCAGGACCAACAACTACTACTATGGGAAACTTTGCAGTCAAGGCTATCGGACTTCCTTCGTTGCAGGTGATGCAACCCGTCAAAATATTTTTTGAATTGCATTTTTCTAATCCACCAATAACATAAGGAGTTGTTCCCGAAGCAGCTATACCAATAACGACATCATTAGTTGTCACACCATGTTCTTGTAAATCAATCCAGGCCTGAAGTTTGTCGTCTTCGGCATTTTCTACCGCACGGCGAATAGCTTTGTCTCCACCAGCTATAAGTCCGTTAACCAAATCAAACGGAACACCAAAGGTTGGCGGACATTCTGAGGCATCTACTATTCCCAATCTTCCCGAAGTTCCGGCGCCAATGTAGAAAAGTCGTCCACCGAGTTTCATTTTCTCGACAATTTTAGTAACTAAATCTTCAATTTGTGGTAATGATTTTTCTACAGTATGTGGAACGGTTTTATCTTCTTTATTGATATTGTATAACAAATCGGCTACCGACATTTTTTCTAAATGTTCATAATGTGAGGATTGTTCGGTGGTTTTGGTGAAAGACATTTTTGAGTTGCTAAGGTTCTGAGTTGCTAAGATACTGAGTTTTACAAAAAACTCGCCAATACAATTCCCAAAATAATCATCGAAACTTTAGCGATATTGAACTTATGTCCTTCGCTGCTTTCAAAGATAATGGTTGATGAAATGTGAAATAATATACCAATGACAACAGCGGTTATTTGAGTGTAGTATTCGTTAAGTATAGGAAAACTGTCGGAAACCAATGTGCCTAATGGCGTCATTATGGCAAACGTCAACATGAAAATGAAAAGCGCTACTTTATTCAACTGAGCATTCAGGAAAAATGTTGTTAAGATAATGGCAATAGGTAAGTGGTGAATAGCAATTCCGTAAGCCAAATCATGATGTCGTCCCACAGGAAAACCTTCTAATAAAGCGTGAATACACAAACTGATAAATAGTAACCAAGGCATTTGTGTGAGTTTGTCATGCCCGTGAACGTGACCGTGCTCGGCACCTTTGGAAAAGAACTCCAAAATAATTTGGAATAATATTCCACACATGATAAAAATCCCAACGCTATTTTTGTCACTTTCATATACATCGGGCAGCAAATGTATTACAGTTAACGATAGTAAAAACGAACCGCTAAATGCCAATAACAGTTTTAGATTTTGCTTTGCTTTTGGCTTAAGCAATACGGCAATTAAATAACCAATAAGTACTGACAGTAAAGGTAGTAAGTAATTCATTTGTTGTTTATTCGGTTATTTGATTATTTGGCTTTCAAATAACCAAATCTACAAATAACCATAACCACTTTATTTAAAAATCATTATTAAACGTTCACTTGTATTTTTGTGGAACTTCTTTAGTTTATAATCACCAAAAGTATCCAACAAATAAATCCCGGTTTCATTCATCATAGTTTGGAAATCTTCAAGTTTGTAAGCTCTAACTTTTTCTGTGAAGTGAAACTGTTCTCCCTTATCTTCGAAATCAATTTCTTTAATAATAAAACCATCTTTTAAAAAGCGCTTGATATGAAAAGTAATACAATCTACTTCTTTGGTTTCTTCTGGAATTAAATTGTCAATTACCACTTGTGAATTCATAAAATCAATCACTGCAAAACCATATTCTGAGAGGCTTTCTTTGATTGCTATCAAAGTTTTAATGTCATCTTCTTTGTTTTCAAAATAGCCAAAACTGGTAAATAAATTAAATATTGCATCAAACTTTTCATCATAAGGTTCTCGTTTGTCGTGCACCACGAAATGCAATGTGTCATTGCTATTCTTGCTAGCTTCTGCAATACTGTTTTCAGATAAATCAGCACCAACAACATCAAAACCTAATTGGTTTAAATAAATAGCATGTCTTCCTTTGCCACAAGCTAAATCCAAAACTTTTGCTTTTTCCGGCAAGTTTAAATAATGCGTAAGATTATCCATGAAAAGCTGAGCTTCACGGTAATTTCTGTCTTTGTATAGTATGTGATAATAAGGTGTGTCAAACCAGTCAGCATACCAAGTATTTATTTGTGGTTTGGCGTTTATTGTTTTTGGTTTTATCGCTTCTGACATTTATTCTTTTCAAATGAATTCTGAACGCGCAAATTTAATGTATTTTTGCTGATGAATTTCAAATTTAAAGTTTGAATTAAAATTGACCATGGAGAATTTTAAAATGATTGCTAAAACCTTTTTTGGTTTTGAAGAAATACTTGCCAAAGAATTACAACTATTAGGCGCACAAGAGGTTGAAATTGGAACGCGTGCAGTGAGTTTCAAAGGAGATAAAGGCTTTATGTATAAAGCCAATTTGTCTTTGCGAACCGCCTTAAAGATCTTAAAGCCTATCTACTATTTTAAAGCCACAAATGACCAAAATTTATACAAAGGTATACAAGGTATTGATTGGTCAAATTATATTGTTGAAAACCAAACTTTTGTAATTGACACAACAATTCATTCGGATAATTTCAAGCATTCGCAGTTTGTTTCCCAGAAAGCTAAAGACGCCATCGTTGACCAATTTCGTGAGAAAACTGGACAACGCCCAAGCATTGATAAAGATTTTCCCGATTTAAGAATTAATATCCACATTGACAGAGATCAGGTTTCTGTAGCGCTTGACACTTCGGGAGCTTCACTGCACCATCGTGGTTACAGGACAGCAACGAATATTGCACCAATTAATGAAGTTTTAGCTGCTGGAATGCTTTTGCTTTCGGGCTGGGATGGAAGCTCTGATTTTTTAGATCCAATGTGTGGTTCGGGAACATTATTAGCTGAAGCTGCCATGATTGCTTGTAATATTCCTGCAAATATCAACAAAAAAGAATTTGCTTTTGAAAAATGGGACGATTGGGATAACGATTTGTTTGATCAAATTATTGATGCATTAATGAAACGCACCAAAGAGTTTCACCATACTGTAATTGGTTACGACAAGGCGCCAAGCGCTGTTCAGAAGGCGAAAGACAATATTCGAAATGCCAATCTAGAAGACTATATAAGCATCATTCAAGGTGATTTTTTTGAAAGTAAAAAGGAAAACACTGGACCATTGCATATGGTTTTCAATCCGCCATATGGAGAACGTTTAACTATAGAGTTGGAACGTTTTTACAGAGAAATTGGAGATACGTTGAAGAATAAATATCCGAATACCAATGCTTGGTTTATCACAGCGAATTTGGAAGCTATGAAATTTGTCGGACTTCGACCTTCACGTAAAATAAAACTTTTTAACGGAAGTCTAGAAGCACGTTTGGTGAAGTACGAAATGTATGAAGGCAGCAGAAAAGGGAAGTATATTAACTCAGAAGAATAGCTTATTTTCCTTTTTTTGATTCATACTCTATAGCATTAATTATCGTTTTTAATTGATTGGCATCAATTCGTTTGGCTTTAATAACTTTATTTTTATCTAGTATGTAAGTTACCGGTGTGGAGTAAACATCATATTTTTCAACTGCATTGTTGTAGTGTGCTCCATCATAAACATTTATCCAAGGTAATTTGTGTTCATCAATATATTTCAAATACTTGTCGCCTTCGTGTTGCATATAAACACTAAATACTTTTATATCTTTCTTTTCTTTTAATAATTCATTATATTGTTCCAACAATACGGGAATTTCTTTTTGGCAATGACCACAATCAACATCCCAAAAAAGAAGGACTGTATAATCGGCTTTGACATCGCTTAACTTGACGTACATTTTAGAAACTTGATCAACATTTTTATAGTAAACATTGGTCATTTCTTCACTGTTTTTAGCATCTTCAAATCCCATAGCTTTCATCTTCGGGAAATCTTCAGCTCTAATCATAAATAAATCTTGGGCAGTAGCTCCAATTAATAAGGGTTTCAATTTATCAGCACGTTTGATGATTTTTTGTACCACATCTTCATCATCGTATATGCCATTTGCTTTTCCGGTTTTAAAATAGTTGTCAGACATATGCACAAAAACTTTGTCAAATCCCATAATTTTCGTGGTTTCATAGGTGTACGTAAAATGCGCCAATAGAAGTTTGTAGGTCAGACTTCCGGGTTTGGTTTTGTTCATGATTCTATCAATTTCAACACTAATAGAGTCGGGATGCATAACGACAACCGATTCGAAATATCTTTTTATTTTAGTGTTAAAAAATGGATTTCTAATAACACCGTCATCTTTGAAATCAACATTGTCCCAATAGTGTTTTCTGTAATAGTTGTATACCTGAATACTGTCAGGTCTTCCATTTGAAGCTTTTGGTATGTCTTTGAGTAGTTTTTCTGATTTCAAATTCATCACATCAGCAATATAAGTTCCTTTGTGATCGGCTATGAATTTCTCTTCAAAATCGTTAATGCTTTTTTCGATCTCTTTTTGTCTGCTGTTTAGTGCAAGTGTATCTTTTTTGGTAACTAATTTTACAGTTTGTTTGTAGGTCTGAAAGTCTTTGTTTTGTTGGTTTATATATTGCACATAGCTAAAGAAATCATTTTCCAATGGCGAATTAAGTGCTGTTAATTCTTTTCCAATATTAGGACTCGCTTCCGTTTTGAGTTCCAGTTTTTGGGTGTTATCATCTATGAAGAAATCAAAGTAGATGCTTTTGGCTTGGCTTACTAAAGAGTAAATTCCTTTATCGAGTTTTCCTTTTCCTTTAAAAACGATTTTCCCGTTTTCGATATTGGTACAGGTATCTTTGATTAACGTTTTGTCAAATTGGTAATAGGTAAGATACGCTAATGTATCAGGAGCATTCTTTAGATTGATGGTAATTTCATAACCCGATTGGGCAACGGTAAATAATGAAGAGAAACAAAAGATTGAAGTTACTAGTAATTTCTTCATAAACAAACTATATTTTCTTTTAAAGATTTCTTTGAAGA